>DASZHJ010000308.1:0-11627 GCA_035938015.1 Allostellaceae bacterium | reverse complement strand
GGCCGTGTTCTGGCTCTGGCATTTGCGGCGCTGCTGCCCGGCGCCGCTCAGGCCGAAGAGATCGTCGTCAGCAACTACGGCATCGCCGCCAACGGCATGCCCTATGCCATCGCGATGGAAAAGGGCTTCTTCAAGGAAGCGGGCGCCGAGGTCACGGGCATTCTCTCCTCGCAGGGTGGCGGCACCACGGTCCGCAATCTCATGGCCGGCAATCTCGCCTATGGCGAGATCGATCTCGCCGGCACCGTTGCGGCGATCCAGCAGGGCGCCGATCTCAAGATTGTCAGCGATAACGTGCTGACGGTGGCCGAGTTCGTTTGGGCCACCAAGCCGGACTCGCCCATCCACACGATCCAGGACCTCAAGGGCAAGAAGATCGGCTACACCAATCCGCGATCCACCAGCCAGGCGCTCGATATCCTCCTGCTCGAGGCGGCGGGGCTGAAGCCCGATGACGCGGAGCTCGTCAAGACCGGTGGCTTCGGCGAGGCCGTGGTGGCTCTCAATCTCGGCTCCATCGACGCGTCGGCCATCGCGGATCCCGTGTGGTCGAAGAACCAGGCGCAGTTCCGCGTCGTGGTGAGAGCGACCGACGTGCTGCCGCCGCTTTGCAACGTCATCGGCGTAAGCACCGGCGCCGCCGTCGCCTCGCGCGGCGATTTCCTGCGGGCGGTGTTGCGGGGCCGCCGCAAGGCGGTCGAGTTCATGTACTCGAACCCCGACGATGCCGCCGCCATCGTCGCAAAGGTCTACAACCTGGACCTCGCGGTGGCGCAGAGTGCGATCCACAATCTCGTTTCGAGCAAGACGGCGGGCATGCCTTATTGGGGCGCGGGCAAGTTCGATTTCGAGGGCATGGATCGGATGATCCGCGCCCAAAAGCTGGTGGGCGCGCTCAGCGGCGACGTCGATTGGTCGAAGCTGGTGGACACCAGCTTCCTGCCGGACGACCTGAAAAAATAGCTCAGAGATTGACGCGGTCGCGCAGCCGGTACCAGACCAGTGTGGGCGCGAGGAACCAGGGGACACCGCTATAGAAGGGCCGGGTCGGGAAATCGAGCCCGTCGAGCGCAGTGCGGCCTTCACGAAGGCCCAGCACCTGCTGGCCGATGCGCGTGCCGAAGTAGGTCGCGAGCGACACGCCGGAGCCGCAATAGCCCATGGCGTAGTGCAGGCCGTCCCGCCACTTCCCGAGATGCGGCATGGTGTCGAAGGTGTAGGCGACGAAGCCCGCCCAGGAATGCGTGATCCGCACCGTCGCGAGCTCGGGAAAGATCGCCGTCATCTCCGCGTGGAGCCGCGGCGCGGTGACGCGCGGATCGGTCTCCATGAGAGCGACCCGCCCGCCGAAGATGACGCGCCGGCGGTCGGGCGACAGCCGGTAATAGACCACGATACGCCGGGTGTCGGAATTCACCCGCGCCTTGGGCATCAGGCGCGCCGTCAGCGCGGGATCGAGCGGTTCCGTCGCGATGATGTAGCTGCCGATCGGGATTACGCGCCGGCGCAGGTCCGGTGTCACCGGCGCGGTATAGCCGTTGGTTGCGACGATCACGTCGCGCGCGGCGATGCGGCCCTTCGGCGTCGAGACCACGAAGCCCGCGCCGTCGCGCTCGATCGCCTGAACCGGGCAGTGCGGAATGACCGTGGCGCCTGCGGCGATCGCGCGATTGAGCAGCCCCTGGTGCAGCTTCGCGGGGTCGAGCGAGCCATGGTGGGGATAGACGATGCCGCCGAAATAGGCGTCAGTGCCGATCTCGGTGTGTTGCTCGGTCCGCGGCACAAGATGCGCCTCGACCTCGATGCCTTTGCGCTGCTTGGCGATCTTGCGGCCGAGCGCCTCGTACTGTGCGGTATTGTGCGCGCCGGTGAAACGTCCGACGCGCTCCCAGTTGCACGCGATGCCCTCGGCGCCGATGTGCGCGTCGATGAAGGCGAGGGCGTTCTGGCCCTCCTTCACCATGGCGAAGGCGCGCTCCTCGCCATAGAGCAGCGCGAGATCGTCGAACCCGGGCTTGATGCTGGTGCTGACCTGTCCGCCGTTCCGCGTGCTGCAGCCCCAGCCGGCGTCCTCGGCGTCGAGCACCAATGTCGTCCGTCCCGCGCGCGCAATCGGGAGCGCGGCCGAAAGGCCCGTATATCCCGATCCCACGATCGCCACATCGGCGCGCGCCGGCGGGGCGACCGGCGGCAAGCTCGGGCGGGGTGCTGCCTCCCACCAATAGGGCGCGCTCTTGTAATCGGGTGCGAAAAGGTCGTTTCTCATGATCGGCACTCTAGCGGATCAGGGCGGAACGTGAACTGCCGTTGCAACAGGCAAGTCCCGCATCGGGGCGGTCTCGCGGCCGCATGATTGCCCCCGGCTGTTCCAGCGCTATTTTGTGCTCTGCACCATTGGAGCGATGCCATGAAAGAAGGCGAGATCCGCGAGCGGGCGTTTGCCATGCCCTTCACCAGCCCGGCCTTTCCGCCCGGGCCTTATCGTTTCATCGACCGCGAGTACATGATCCTGACCTACCGGTCCGATCCCGAGAGGCTGCGCGCCGTTCTGCCGGAGCCGCTGGAACTGGCGGAGCCGTTGGTGAAATACGAGTTCATCCGCATGCCCAACTCCACCGGCTTCGGCGACTACACCGAGAGCGGCCAGGTGATCCCCGTCACCTTCCGCGGCCGCCAGGGCGGATACACCCATTGCATGTTCCTGAATGACCATCCGCCGATCGCGGGCGGACGCGAGCTCTGGGGCTTCCCGAAGAAGCTCGCGGACCCGAAGCTCCACGCCGAGATCGATACGCTGGTCGGCACCTTGGACTATGGACCCGTGCGGGTCGCCACCGGCACCATGGGTTACAAGCACCGCGCGGCCGATCTCGATGCGATCCGGGCCGCGCTGGCGCAGCCCAACTACCTCCTCAAGATCATCCCGCATGTCGACGGCAGCGCGCGCATCTGCGAGCTCGTCGAGTTCTATCTCGAGGACGTCAACATCAAGGGTGCCTGGACCGGCCCCGCGGCGCTCTCGCTCAACCCACACGCGCTCGCGCCCGTCGCGGAATTGCCTGTGCTCGAGGTGATCTCGGCGACGCACATCCTCTGCGACCTCACCCTCGGCCTCGGCAAGGTGGTGCACGATTATTTGAAGTAAGGCCGCGCCGCCCGAGCTAACGGAGGTACTTCTCCTCGTCCGCCTTCACCTGGTCCATGCGTTGCAGGCGGAAGATCTCCTCGACCGAGACGATCTCCTTGTTGATGGTCTGGATGCCGCCCTCGGCGCGGATGCGCGCGAAGACGCGCTGCATGGCGGTGACGGCGGCGCGGATGGCGTGATTGCCGTAGATCACCATCTTGACCTTGCCCAGCGCCCTGATGCGCTCGACAGTCAGGTCGGGATAGGCCGTGGGCACCAGCACGAGGGGCGCCCGGCCGGTCCAAGCTTGGACGAAGCTCTCGATTTCCGCGGGCGTCTTCTGCTTGGAGTGCACCAGGACCATGTCCGCACCGGCGGCTTCGTAGGCGGCCGCGCGGCGCAACGCCTCGGTCTCGCCGAGCCCCGCGATCAGCGCTTCCGTCCGCGCGATCACCAGGAAATCGCTGTCGCGGCGCGCCTCGAGCGCTGCGCGGATCTTGCCCTGGAACTCCTCCGTCCGCAGCAGATCTTGCCGACCCCCGGCGACCAGGCTGGTGACCTTGGGAAAGGTCTTGTCCTCGATCACCACGGCGGCGGCACCGGCGCGCTCGTACTGGCGAACGGCATGGATCACGTTGAGCGCGTTGCCGAAGCCGGTGTCGATGTCGGCGACGATCGGAAGCGCGCACCGCTCCGCGATCGCACGCACCATCTCGAGGTGCTGCGTCATGCTGAGTAGGCTCACGTCGGGCAGCCCATAGAGCGCCGAGAGCTCGAAGCCCGACGCCCAAAGCCCGTCGAACTCCGCTTCCTCCGCCAGCAGCGCCGAAAGCGGACTGTGCGCCGCCATCACCTGCACGAGACCGGCGGCCGCCATCCTCTCCCGCAGCCGGCGTCCCATGCTCATGCGATCTCAGATCTCCCAGCCGAGCTTCCGATCGATCGAATAACGCCCGCCACCCTTGAAGAAGATCGCGAGGTAGAGGAGCCACCAGAGCAAGGCATATTCGATGCCGCGGTTGGTCCAGAAGTAGCCGAACTCCCACTGGAACACCACGATGATCACGGACATCTCGACCCAGAGCATGACCGCGGCGAGACGGGTGAAGAGCCCCAGCGCCAAGCACGCGGCTCCGACCGACTCCGCGAAGATCGCGAGATAGGCCAGCGCGAGCGGCAATGGAAGGCCATGGGCCGCGATGCCCTTGGCGAGACCCTCGGCGGAACTGTTCGCGATCTTCTGGATGCCGTGCGGCACGAGCACCGCGCCGGCGGCAAAACGCATCAAGGCGTAGCTGTAGGGAGAGAAGCGCTCGTAGATCCCAGCCAGCCCGGGAAACAACAGTCGCTTGGCTTCGCTCGCATCGGCCATTGGCGGTCCCCCTTCAAGATGCCGGCCGTTACCGTGCGGCCGAGCTTATGGCAAGACGATACCATGGCACGCCGGCCTTTCATTTCACGAAACCGCGGGGCATGGTGACCGCGCCGGTGTCGGCCATGCGCCCTGAGGAACATGTGGGCAATTTCCCACGTCGCCTTTCGAACGAACGAGATCGACGCCGGATGGGGAGGGTGATCATGACCTCTAAGCAAGCGCTGGTGGGGCTGGTGCTCGGCGCCGCCGCGGCGATATTGGGCCCGATGGCGTCCCCGGTCTCGGCCGATACCGTCAAGATCGGCTTCATCACGAGCTATTCGGGCTTCCTCGCACAGGCCGGCGACTCCATGGATAAGGGGGTCGCTCTTTATCTGAAGACCCACCAGGCGGATTTGCCGCCGGGCGTCCAGATCGAGCTCATCAAGCGCGACGACACCAGCAGCAACGCCGATGTCGGCAAGCGCCTGGCGCAGGAGCTGATCACCCGCGACCACGTACAGATCCTCGCAGGCGTGGTGGGCTCGCCGATCGCTGCTGCGATCGCGCCGCTCACCGCCGAGGCCAAGGTGCCGTTAGTGATCATGAACGCGGCGGGCTCGGCGATCCCGCGCATCTCGCCCTATCTCGTGCGCGTCTCATTCACGATCTGGCAGCAAGCCTACCCTATGGGCAAATGGGCGGCTCGGCAGGGCTGGAAGAAAGGCTACACCGCCGTCAGCGACTTCATCCCGGGCCACGATGGCGAGGCGGGCTTCGCAAAGGGCTTCACCGACGCCGGCGGCGAGATGGTGGGCGCCGTGCAGTTCCCGCCCGCCAATCCGGATTTCGCGCCCTTCGTCCAGCGGATCAAGGACGCGAAGCCCGACGTGGTGTTCGTGTTCGTGCCCGGCGGCAAGCAGGCGACCGGTTTCATGAAGGCATGGGCGGACCTCGGCCTGACCGCAGCCGGCGTCACGCTCGTGGGGACCCAGGACGTCGTCACTGACGACGAGCTCCCGAACATGGGTGAGGCACCGCTTGGCATCGTGACCGCCGGGATCTATTCCGTCGCGGGCAAGCGGCCGCAGAATGCGGCGTTCCTCGCGGCCTGGTCCAAGGAATACGGCGATACCGTGATTCCCAACTATATCGCGGTCGGCGGCTGGGACGGCATGGCCGCGATCTTCGACGTGATCAAGCAAACCAAAGGCAGCTTCGACGGCGACCAGGCAATGGCGATCCTCAAGACCTGGAAGAACCCCGACAGCCCACGCGGGCCCATCGAGATCGACCCCACGACGCGTGACATCGTGCAAACCGTCTACATCCGGCGCGTGGAGAGGGAGAGTGGCCGGCTCGCCAATGTGGAGTTCGACAGCACCCCTCGGGTCAAGGACCCCTGGAAGGAGCTCAATCCGCCGAAGTAGCGAGCGCGCCCGGGCAGAGCCTGTGGCCGCCCCGGCCCAAATGTTGCTAGAGTGAAGCCGCGTAGCCCGCCAACGACTATTGGAAAAAGGGAGAGGGGCCTGCCATGAAAAGACTCTTGCTGACCGTCCTGCTCGTCCTCGCGACTTTTGCGGGACAAGCCCAGGCGCAGAAGACTTTGGTTGTCGCCATCGCCGCCGATCCTGGCGGAGGCCTCGATCCTGAGGCCGTCCTGAACAATACTTCCGGCTTCATTATGGCCACGGTCTTCGACAGCCTGGTCAAATACAAGCCCGGCACGGTCGATGTCGGGCCGGCGCTCGCCGAGAGCTGGGACGTCTCCGCCGACGGCCTCACTTGGACCTTCCACTTGCGCAAGGGCGTCAAATACCACGATGGCACGCCGTTCAACGCAGCCAACTACATCAGGACCATTAAGCGGCTGATGGTCGACAAGAAGGACCCGGCCTCGATCTATGCGATCTATGAGCCGCTGCCGGTCGAGAACTATGTCGACGACACCTACAGCACGGTGACCAGCTATACCGCGCTTGACGACAACACTGTGCAGTTCAAGCTCAAGGAGCCGAACGGGCCGTTCCCAACCAATCTCGCGATGGTCTGGAACGGCGTGGTGAGCCCGGACGCGGCCGACAAGTTCAAGAAGGACTTTCGCAACCATCCCGTCGGCACCGGCCCCTTCATCTTCAAGGAGTGGCGGCCTGCCGACCAGATCGTGCTCGACGCCAATCCCGATTATTGGGGTGGCAAGCCAAAGGTCGATCGGCTGATCTTCAAGGTGATGCCCGATGCGCAGGCGGCGCTGCTCGCCCTCAAGAAGGGTGACGTGCATATTCTCGCGGATGTGAGCGTGCAGACCATCCCGGCGATAAAATCCGATCCGAACTTGGTGGTGGTGACTCAACCGGGCCTGGTCGTGAGCGGAGTCGCCATGACCAACAACGCCAAACCCTTCGACGACAAGCGCGTGCGTCAGGCGCTCAACTATGCCGTCGACAAGGACGCGATCAACAAGAGCCTCTATCAGGGCCTCGCCGTGCAATTGACCGCGCCGCTTCCCTCCTCGCAATGGGGTTGGGACGACAGTCTCAAGGGCTACGGCTACGATCCCGAGAAGGCGAAGAAGCTGCTGGCCGACGCGGGCTATCCCAACGGCTTCGAGTGCGAGCTGCTCGCCTATAGCAGCCCGCGCGGCTACAACCCCGCGGGCCCCGAGCTTGCGGTCGCGGTCCAGGGCTATCTCGCCAAGGTCGGCGTGAAGGCCAATATTCGCAAGCAGGAGATGGCCGCCTTCCTCGCCGAGGTGCGCAGCGGCAAGTACACGCAGATGTTCCTGTCGGGCTTCAGCGGCGACAACGGCGATCCCGACAACTTCCTCTGGAACCTGTTCGGCTCGCCGGGCATGCCCGTTGCCGATACGTCGCACTACAAGAATGATCAGGTCGACAAGCTGTTGATCGAAGGCCGTCGCACCACCGATCACGCCAAGCGGATCGAGATCTACAAGAATGCGCAGAAGCTCATCCTCGACGACGCGCCCTGGATCTTCGTGAACCAGACCTTGCAGGTGCGCGTCACCCGCAAGGAGGTGAAGGGCTTCCAGCTCAATCCCACGCAGATGTTCTTCGAGATGCAAGACGTGTCGCTGAACTAGGGCGCGTCTCGATACCCGACCCAGGGGCGGAGCTTGTCTCCGCCCCTGTTTTATTGAGGGGTGGCAGCCTTATTGGCGGTCGTAGTGAAGGACCCGGTGCTCGGTCTGTAGGTCTCGATCGTCGCGGTGGTCGTACTGATCCAGGTGATACCGCTTATGCCGCTGCTGGATACGAGCCTCGGCTGCGTCATACCGCCGGCGATCGGTGCGGTTCAGCTGCCAATACCGGTCCGCGGCATCTCCGTGATTTTCCTGTTCCCACCATCCCTCCACCAATGTGACCGCCGGTATCGGAGCCGCAACGGCCAAGCCGTGGGTTGGGGCGGCGGAAGCCGCCGCGCCACCGAGGCTGAAGGCAGCCACTGCTGAGGAGATGAGTATGAGTCTGCGCATCGCTTGTCTCCGTTTTGTGTCGGACAACAACCTGTGCGCGGGTCGGCTCAGTTCAAGGGGCGCAATCTTAGGGGCAGCGTGGCCTATAGGATATCGTCGCGGATGCACGCCTTGAGGTGGCCCGGAGAAACCTCGCGCAAGGCCGGCACGGCGTTCGCGCAATCGGCGATGGCGTAGGGGCAGCGTGTGCGGAAGACACAGCCCGAGGGGGGGTTGATCGGGCTCGGTATGTCGCCCTGCAGCACGATGCGCTTGCCCTTGCGGTCGGGATCGGGCACCGGCACCGCGGACAGCAGCGCTTCGGTGTAGGGGTGTTTGGGATTGCGGTTGAGCTCGCGCGCGGGCGCGCTCTCCATGATGCGGCCCAGATACATCACGATGACGCGGTCGGAGATGTACTCCACCACCGCGATGTCGTGGGCGATGAACAGCATGGTGAGGCCGAGCCGGCGCTTCAAGTCGCGCAGCAGATTCACCACCTGCGCCTGGATCGAGACGTCGAGCGCCGAGACCGGCTCATCCGCTACGATGAACTCCGGGCCAGCGGCGAGCGCGCGGGCGATGCCGATGCGCTGGCGCTGCCCACCCGAAAATTCGTGGGGATAGCGGTCACGGTGATCGGGATGCAGGCCCACGAGGCGCAGGATCTCCACGACGCGGTCGCGTCGCTCCTCGCGGTTGGTACCGATGCCGTGCACCACCAGAGGCTCGGCCACGATCTCCTCGACATGCATGCGCGGATTGAGTGAGGCGAAGGGATCCTGGAAGATCGGTTGCGCGTGGCGCCGGAACATCCGTAGCGCCGCTTGCGAGAGATGCGCGATGTCGGTGCCGCGGTAGAAAATGCTGCCCGCGGTCGGGTCGATGAGGCGCAGCACGGTGCGTCCGACCGTGGTCTTGCCGGAGCCGGATTCGCCCACGAGACCCAGCACCTCGCCCGGCTCGATCGTGAAGGACACGTCGTCCACTGCCTTGATCTTGCCCTTGCCGCGTGAGAACACGCCGCTGTCGGCATCGAACCAGGTGCGGAGCTGGCGGACGTCCAGCAGAGGCGCCGGACTCATGCCGGCGCCTCCAGGGTCCGGCGCTCCGCGACCGCGCGCCAGCGGCGGCAGCGCACGGCATGGTCGGCGGCTGCGGGCTCGAGCGCCGGCACATCCGTGTCACAGAGGCCGGGCTCGAAAAAGCCACAGCGTGGATGAAAAGCGCAGCCACTGGGCACATGGCGCGCATCCGGCACGTTTCCGGGAATCGCTACAAGGGACGCCTCCGTCTCGGCCATGCCGAGGCGTGGCACGGAATTCAACAGGCCTATGGTGTAGGGCATCCGCGGCTCGCGGAAGATCGCGCGCGCGGGGCCCGCCTCCACCACGCGCCCCGCATACATCACCATGATGCGATCCGCGATCTCCGCGGCGACGCCGAGATTGTGGGTGATGAAGATCACGGCCATGCCGAGCTCGCGCTGCAGGCGCTTGATCAGCTCCAGGATCTGCGCCTGGATGGTGACGTCGAGCGCGGTGGTCGGCTCGTCCGCGATCAGCAACGCCGGATTGCAGGAGAGCGCCATGGCGATCATGGCCCGCTGGCGCATGCCGCCGGACATCTGGTGCGGGTAGGTCTTCATGCGGCGCTGGGGCTCGGGGATACCGAGATGCTCCAGCATCTCGACGGCGTGCGCGAATGCCTCTCGGCCGCTCTTGCCCTGGTGCAGCTGGATCGCCTCGATGATCTGGTCGCCCACCGTGTAGACCGGGTTGAGCGAGGTCATCGGCTCCTGGAAGATCATGGCGATGTCATTGCCGCGGAGCGCGCGCATCGCCGCCATGTCCAATGTCGTGAGGTCGCGAACACGGCCGTCACGACCCCTGAGCAAGATCTCGCCGGAGGCGATGCGGCCGGGCGGGCTCTCGATGAGGCGCATCAATGACAAGGCGGTGACGGATTTTCCGGAGCCGGATTCCCCCACCACCACCAGCGTCTCGCCCGGATTTATATGGAAGGAAACGCCGTCGACCGCCGTCACCGCGCCGCCCTCGACCGCGAACTCGACCCGAAGGTCGCGGACTTCCAACAGGTGGGCGGGCTTGTCCACGGCGCCGGCGGCCATCATTCGTTCCGCCGCCGCGGATCGAAGTGGTCGCGAAGCGCATCGCCAACCAGGTTGAACCCCAGCACCACCATGAAGATGGCGAGGCCCGGGAAGGTGGCGATCCACCAGGAGGTCAGGAAGTAGCCTTGGCCCTCCGCCAGCACCGAGCCCCAGTCCGGCGATGGCGGCTGCGCGCCCATGCCGAGGAAGGAGAGGCCGGCGGTCTCCACCACGACGGTGCCGGCCTGCAGGGTCGCCATCACCAGGATCGGCGTGAAGCTGTTCGGCAGCACATGGCGCAGCATGATGCGGGCGGCACTGCCACCGATGGCGCGCGCCGCCAGCACGAACTCCGTGGTCCTGACCGCCAGCACCTGGCCGCGGATCACTCGCGCATAGACCGGCGTGGCCACGATGCCGATCGCGATCATGGAGTGAAACAGGCTCGGCCCCAAGGCCGCCACGATTATCAGCGCTAGAAGCAGGTAGGGGAATGCCAGCAGCACGTCCACCAGCCGCATCGTCGCGGTGTCGACCCACTTGCCGTAGAAGCCGGCGATGAGGCCGAGCGTGGTGCCGATCAGGAGCGCGATGCCGTCCGCTACGAGGATCGAGAGCAGCGCGGTGCGCGTGCCGTACATGACCCGGCTCAACTCGTCGCGGCCGTACTGGTCGGTGCCGAAGAGGTGGTCCAGCGAGGGCGCCTGGAGCGCCGTGCTGAAATCCTGGTCATAGGGGTCGTAGGGCGCGATCTCCGGAGCGATTACGGTCAGTAGCAAGAAGGCCGCGACGATGATGGCGCCGACCCGTGCGGTCGGCCGGCGCAGCACCCGAAGCACGCCTCGACGCGGCGGCGCTTGCTCGGTCGCGGTGATCTCGACCGTGCTCATCGGTAGCGGATCCGGGGATCGAGATAGGCGTAGCTGAGATCCACCACCAGATTCACCGCGACGAAAACGAAGGCGGTGACCAGCGCCGCCGCCTGGACCACGGGATAGTCGCGGTCGAGGATCGCGTTGATCATCAGCCGGCCGAGACCCGGCAGCGAGAAGATCGTCTCGGTGAGCACCGCGCCCGAGAGCAGCAAGCCCAGCTGGAGCCCGATCACGGTCACCACGGGAATCAGTGCGTTGCGCAGCACGTGCTTCAGCACCACCCGCGGCTCCGAGAGCCCTTTGGCCCGCGCTGTGCGCACGTGGTCCTGGGAGCGCATCGAGAGCATCTCCGAGCGCGTGATGCGGGTGATCAGCGCCATCGGGATGGTCCCGAGCGTGCAGGCGGGCAGGATCAGGTGATGCACGCTGAGCGCGATGAAGTCGAGGCGCCCGGAGATCAGACTGTCGACCACCGACATACCCGTCACGCGCGGCGGCTCGACACCGATCGGCATGAGGCCACCGATCGGCAACCAGTCGAGCGTTGCGCCGAACACCAGGATCAGCATCAATCCCAGCCAAAAGATCGGCATGGAGACGCCGAACAGGGTCACGGTCATCACGGTGTTGTCGAAGCGCGAGAGCGGCCAGATCGCCGCCAGGACACCCAGCGGCACGCCGCC
>DASZHJ010000307.1:0-12545 GCA_035938015.1 Allostellaceae bacterium | reverse complement strand
CGATGGCGCCGAAATGCTTGCTGAGGTTCCTGAGCTCCAGGACCGGCATCGCCAAATTCCTCCCCCTCTGGGGAAGTGGCCTTTTCTGGGCTCGAGCGGCCCACCGCCCCCTTTGGCTAAAATCTAGCGTATGTGGCGGCGGGGTCCAGCGCTCCCGGTCAGGCCTTGACCGCGAGCGCCTCGGGGAAGTCGTAGAACGGCTTGCCGCCCGAGGACGTCACCACGAAGGCGGCGGAGACCTCGAAGCCCCAGCCTTCCTGCCAGATGCCGGGAATGCAGTGGAAGGTCATGTTGAGCCGAAGCTCGGTGCGGTCGCCGGGCCTGAGGCTCGCGGTGTGCTCGCCCCAATCCGGCGGATAGGCCAGGCCAAAGGCGTAGCCGATGCGGCTCTCCTTGCGGATGCCGTGCTTGCTGATGACCTGGCGCCAGGCGGCCTCGACGGCCTCCGTGGTGGCGCCCGGCTTCGCTGCGGCGAGCGCCGCATGCAGGCCTTCGATCACCACCGAGGCGGTGTCGGCGAGCCGCTTCGGCGGCGCGCCGATGTGAACCGTGCGCGCCATCGGGCAGTGATACCCGCGACGCGAGCCCGCGAGCTCGAGGATGGTCGCCTCGCCCGGGCGGAACGGCTCGTCCGACCAGGTGAGGTGCGGCGTCGACGTTCCGGCACCGGTCGGCAGCAGGGGACAGATCGCGGTGTAGTCGCCGCCGAACTCGGGCGTGCCCGTGATCTGTGCCGCATAGATCTCGGCGACGACGTCGCATTGCCGGCGCCCCGCCTTGATGCCGTTGACGCCCGCGCGCATGGCGGATGTCACCAGCACCGCGGCCTCGCGGATATAGGCGAGCTCGGCCTCGGACTTGACGATCCGCACCCAGTTGACGAGGTGATCGCAGTCGGAGAACCGCGCATCGGGCAGCGCCGCGCGGATCGCGTCGGCGCCGCGGCCGGAGAAATAATAGGCGTCCATCTCCAGACCGATCCGTGCGCGCTGCCAGCCGCGCTTGCGGATGTGGTCGGCGACGAAATTCATCGGATGCTTCGTGCGGTTCTGCACGTAATCGTCGGGGTAGGGGGCGATGTGATCGTCGGGCAGCGTGGTCGTGAGGCGCGCCGCCGCGCCATCCTGGCCGCGGCCGATCCAGGTCGGCTGCGCGTCATCCACATGCAGCAACACGCATTGCGGCACGTAGAACGACCAGCCTTTGAAGCCCGTGAGATAGTCCATGTTGGCGGGGTCGGCGCAGATCAACAGGTCGAGCCCTGCCTTGGTCATCGCGGCCTTCACCTGGGCCCGGCGCGCCTCGAATTCCGCCGCATCGAAATAGTTGTGCTTCATCGGCTCTCTCCTTTGACGGCTCATCCGGAGATCTCGCGGCCGCCGACCGCCACCGGCTGACCCGCGGCGATGCGCGCGAGCGCTTCGCGACCGATATTGCGCCCGCTGATGACGAGCGCGGTTGGACCCTTGGGCCTGATCTTGCCCGCGAGCAGCGCCGCCGCGCCCACCGCGGCGGCACCCTCCGCGACTTGCCGCTCCTCCAGCAGGAGATGGCGGATGCCGCGATAGATCTCGCTCTCGCTGACCAGCACGGTCTCGTCCAGCAGCCGGCCGCAGAGCTCGAATGTCCAGCCGTTGGCAAGGCCGATGCCGCCGCCCAGGGAATCCGCGAGGCTCGGCACTTCCTCGACCGCAACCGGCCGTCCGGCCGCGATGCTCTCGTGCATGGCGGCTCCGTGCTCCATCGAGACGCCGATCATGCGGATGCCTGGCTTCAATGTCTTCGCGGCGAGCGCGATGCCGCCCGCGAGGCCGCCGCCCGAGAGCGGCACCAGGATCGCCTCGAGATCGGGCCGCTCCTCCAGCAGCTCCAGCCCGATGGTGCCTTGACCCGAAATGACCTGGGGATCGTCGAAAGGCGAGACCTCCGTCATGCCTTCGTTTGCGACGGCGTGGGCCACGTCCTCCATCGCCTCGTCCTGGTTCCTGCCGACGCGGCGCACCCTCGCGCCGAGTGCCTCGATCGCTTTCGCCCGCTCCTCAGGGACGAGGGCCGAGAGGCAGATGGTCGCGGGAATACCGAGCGAGCGTGCCACCCAGGCAACGGCGCGGCCGTGATTGCCCGTCGAGGCGCAGACCACGCCGCGCCGACGTTGCTCCTGCGAGAGCGAGAGCAGCGCGTTGGCGGCGCCCCGGATCTTGAAGGCGCCAATCGGCTGCAGCGTCTCCAGCTTGAGCAGCACCTCGGATCCCAGCCGCTCGGAGAGCGCGTCGGCACGGACGAGGGGCGTGCGCAGCGCCAAGCCCGCAATCCTGCGGCGCGCCTCCAGAACGTCGGCGGTGGTGAGGTCCGAGCGCATTTTGTCAGTAGATGATGACATGCGGGGGCGCGCGGGTCAGCTCTGGCTGAATTCGGTGCCGCGGCTTAACTTGCGGGACGCAGTCGCGGTGTTTCGCCGGCAGATGACCGCTATCCCGGACCCGAGCCAAGCTGAAGAGCCAGTGCCATGACCGACTCACACTTGCGGCCTTCGCCGATCGCGGCGTCGGTGGATTTCGATCGCGACGGTGTCCAACACGGTCACCTGAAGCTGCCTTACAGCCGCGACGATTCCGCCTGGGGCGCGGTCATGCTGCCGGTCGCGGTGGTGAAGCGCGGCAAGGGTCCGACCGTGCTGCTGACGGGGGCCAATCACGGCGACGAGTACGAGGGCCCGGTGGCGCTCTTCGATCTCGCGCGCAGCCTCCGAGCGGACACCGTGAGCGGACGCGTCATCATCCTGCCCGCGATGAACTATCCCGCGTTTCGCGCGGGCACCCGCACCTCGCCCATCGACAAGGGGAACCTCAATCGCCTGTTTCCGGGTCGGCCGGACGGCAGTGTCACCCAGAAGATCGCGGACTATATCCAGCGCCATCTGCTCCCGCTCGCCGATATCGTGGTCGATATCCATTCCGGCGGGCGGACGCTGGAATTCCTGCCCTTCGCGGCGGCGCACCGGCTTCCCGACTCCGCGCAGGAGGCGCGTTGTATCAAGGCGATGATGGCGTTCAATGCGCCCTACTCGGTGATGCTGCGCGAGCTCGACACGGTCGGAACCTATGACACGGCCGCGGAGGAGCTGGGCAAGACCTTCGTCACCACCGAGCTCGGCGGCGGCGGCACGGCGCGGGCGGAGACGGTCGCCATCGCCAAGCGCGGTGTGCGCAACCTGCTGATCCACGCGGGCGTGCTCGGAGCGGAGCTCGAGCGCGCTTCCTCTATGTTTCTCGATATGCCCGACGGCGACTGCTATGTCGCATCGCTCAGCAGCGGCCTCGTCGAGTTCGTGCTCGATCTCGGTAAGCCGGTGCGGCGCGGCGATCTCGTGGCGCGCGTTCACGATACCGAGCGCACGGGCGGCGCCGTCGCCGACTATCGCGCGGCCCGCGACGGTATCCTGGCCGGCCGACATTTCCCCGGTCTGGTCCAGACCGGCGACACGCTCGCCGTGATCGGTGTACCCGCGGCGGCGCCCTAATACTTGAACCTGGGCGACCAGTCGCCGGGGCCGCCTGGCAACATGTCGAACATGTGCCAGAGCGCGCAGTAGTCGTCGCCGGGGTGCAGCGGCGTATCGGCGACGCGCAGGATGCGTCGGCCGTCGCGCTTGAATACGGAAATGCCGGGCATCCAGCGTCCCTCGTCCGAGCGATATCCCATATCCGCGGCGAAGTTCGTGCCTTGATGGCTCACCATGGGAAAGCGCCAGCCTCGGCTCTCCGAGAATTTCTTCTGGACGGCGGGAGGGTCGGGGCTCGACACCACGAAAGCCGCCCGGTCCGCGAGGTGAGGGTAGATGCCGTTGTAGCCGTCGGCCCACAGCGTGCAATAGGCGCAGGACGCTCCCATGTTGTGGATCACGATGAGATCGTCCTTCTTTCCGAACAGCTCGAAGAGGCGCACGCTCGCCTCGGGCGTCGCAAGCGCATAGTCCTCGACCTCCTGCGGCTCGGCGGCCGCTTGCGCCTCTTTCATCTTCGCGCGGACGTCGGCGATCTGGCGTCGGTAGTCCGCGAGCTTCTTGGACGTATCGGTGTAGTTCATCGTTCCGCTCCTCCCTGCAAACACTAATCGCGATACTCGTCGTGGCGGCGCAGCCAATCCGAATGAGAGGGCAGGTTGGCCTCATCGCGCCCCTTCGGGACCAGATCGAGGAGGTGATAGGCGCCGTTCAGCATGTCGAGACCCCGCGCGTAGCAGGAATAGGTGTGAAACACCGCGCCCGCGGGATCGCGATAGAACACGCTGATGCCCGGCGCCTCCGATGCGTAGGGCTTCTGCCGCGTGTAGTTGTAGTAGCCTTCCTTCTTCTCGAGCTCCTCCGTCGTGTGCGAGACGTAATAGTCGCGATTGAAATCGCTCCCAGCCGACGAAACCCACTTGAACGTCCAGCCCATCCGCTGCCTGTAGGCGTCGAGCTTGGCGAGTGGGGCGCGCGAGACCGCGATCAGGGAGACGTCGCGGTGCCTCAGATGCACGACGATGCCGTTGAAATTGTCGGCCCAGAACGAGCAGCTCTTGCAGCCGGCCTCCCAGCTGGGATCGAACATGAAATGGTAGACGATCAGCTGCTGCCGGCCCTCGAACAGGTCCGACAGGGTCTCTCTCCCGCTCGGGCCATCGAAGACGTATGGCGTCTCCACGCGCTCCCAGGGCATATCGCGTCGCTGCTGGCTTAATTGGTCGCGCAGCCGCGTGAATTCCTTTTCTTTCGCCAGAAGCCGCTTTCTGGCCTCGATCCATTCGTCGTGCGGGACAGCTCGGTGGGTATCCATGGCGGGACCTCCTTCGATTAACGAAACGCAATGCGTCAGCGGCGTCGTGGCGCGACCCGCTTGCCTCGCCCGCGAGGCGCGGTCGATCGCGGGTTTCCGGGGCGCTGCTCCTCGATGTCCGTCAGCGTGGCGGCGAGCAGGTCGAACTGCTGCTGCCAGTACTTGGCGTAGCGGTTGAGCCACACCGCCGCCGCATGGGCGGGTCCGGCATCGAGGCTGCAGCGGCTGATGCGGCCCGTACGCTCTTGCCGCACCAGTCCCGCGCGGACCAGGACCTGGATGTGTCGCGAAACGGCTTGCAGCGAGATCGCGAAGGGGGCCGCGAGCTCCGAGACGAGAAGCGCTCGGCCGTCCAGGCGCTCCAGGATCTGCCGGCGGACCGGATCCGACAGCGCGAAGAACACGCGGTCGAGGAGCGCGGTTTCGGGATCCTCGGTCTCCTCGGGCAACGGCACGATGCGCGGGCTGGACATGAGTCCCTATTAGCAATCGGTATGTTGATAGTCAACATATCGTTTGATGGATACCAGCAAGCGGGAATTCAGAGCCTGGTCCCACGGAGGCTTTGCCAAAGCGGATGAGCGCGCTACACGTTACCGGATCGTGGTTACGTGGAGATCGGCATGCCCCGGGACAGCAACGGCAACGGCGGTGGCGGCAACGGCCGCGCACCGTCGCGGAACGTATTGGGCGAGCGGCTCGATGGTTGCTCGATCAAGCCGATGACGGGCTTCTTCCGCAACGGTTGTTGCGATACCAGCCGAGAGGACGTCGGCAGCCACACGGTCTGCATCGTGGCAACGGCCGAGTTTCTCCGGTTCTCGAAGTCATGCGGCAATGATCTATCGACGCCGATACCGGAGTACGGGTTCGCGGGCCTGAAGCCGGGTGACCGCTGGTGCCTCTGCGCGCCGCGCTGGCAAGAGGCGCTGGATGCGGGAGAGGCACCTCGGGTGGTGCTGCGGGCCACGCACGAGGGTGCGCTCGACTTTTGCGAGCTCGCCGACCTCAAGCGCTTTGCCGTCGATCTCTCATGATGGCAGGCTGCGCGAACTGCAATCAATGAAAAGGTGGCCCCACCGAATCCGATTTTTTGGCGGTGGGGCCGAGGTCAGGCAGGAAGCGCCACCGGAGGGAGAGTTAGGGGCGGCGCTCTTTGGGGAATTGGGGCGCAAGGCGGCGCAAGCAAGGCGATCCGAGAAAAGCCTCTTCGTAGCTATCCTATCGCCACATTTCATTTAAGTTTGCCTATCGCCACATTTCATTTAAGTTTGCGCGGTACGGAGTCGCGCGCAGTTGTCCGGCTCGCCGGATCGGTCGCGCACCCTTGGCAATCTAAACGTGCTGCAAAATCAGTTTCGAGCCGAGCCCCGCAGCGCCTGCTCGAAGCGCTGATGATCCGCACCGGTGACGGGCCGCTCCGGTCCAAACCGGACCACGCCAGCGGTGATCACCATGGCAACGGCCGCGGCGATCATGGCCCACTTGAATGCGTCCGCATCGGGGCCCGGAAGCCGAGTCGTATTATTCTGTCCGCGCATCGCTGGATACTCCAACACGAGACGCCCTGATGAATCTCTAGCGGGAGCTTTCGACGGCGCCAACAGGTGTCGTGCAAGGAGCCAAAATGCTCACGCCGCAACAACCTCAAGTTTCGCTGCTCGCCTTATGGTCGGACAAGCCGGCTAGAGGCGGTACGATTCGGCACAATTTTATCGATCAACGCGATGGTAAGCTGGAGGTTGGCAAACCACTCTTCCCTTAAGACGAGGAAACAACTAATAAAACGGAATGGCCTTTTTATGTCGCCGATCCCGCAGTGTCGGCACCCGCATCATTCGGCTTGAGATCCGGGCTCCGCGCCACCCCCGCGACTACCGCCGCTCAGGTTCCCGCATTGCAAGAGGAGTACCGGCATGAGGGTGCTCGTTACGCGCCCCGCCGCCGACGCGACGGAGCTCGCCGCCGCGCTGCGCACGCATGGCCACGAGGTCCTGTTCGACCCCCTGCTGACCACCTCCGAGGAGCCAGGGTCAGCTGCGGCTCTCGAGCGATCGCTGCCCGGTGTGCAGGCCGTGGTGTTCACCAGTCCCAATGGCGTCCGGGCCTTCGCCGCCGCAAGCCGACGCCGCAACGTGCCCGTGATCGCACTCGGCGATGCCACCATGGCCGCCGCGCGCGCCGCGCGCTTCGGGGAGATCGAGAGCGTCGATGGCGACGCCGAGGCCCTCACGAGCCTTGTCGTCGGCCGTCTCAATCCGCTGGGCGGTGCCCTCTTGGTGGTCACGGGGGCCGAGGTCGGGCGGGACCTCGCGCGCGTGCTCGGTGCGGCTGGCTTCTCAGTGCGGCGCGTGGCGCTCTACCGCGCCGAGCCCGCCCAAGCGTTCAGCAGCAAGGTGGTCGCGGGCTTCAAGAGCGGCACCATCGATGCCGCCGTGTTCTTCTCGCCGGGTACGGCGACGGTCTTCGCCCGGCTGATTGCCGCCTCGGGGTTTGGCGCGGCTTGCGAAGGAATGACGGCCGTTGTCACCAGCCCGGCCGTGAGCACGGCGCTCAAGACGATCGCTTGGGACAACCTTGTGGTGGCTCGCGCTCCCACGCAGGCGGCAATCCTGGAAGCCTTCGGCGGCCCGTTGCCGCCGACGCGGCCGGAGAGTCCACGAGAGGATTTGCGCGCCGACGTGCCGCGATCCGAGCGGTTGGAAGCCTCGCCGGCCAAGTCGGCCGATCTCGACACGGCCGTGCTGGAGCCGCCGCCGGTCATGGCGCCGCCGGCTCCGTCCCGGATGCCTCCCGTCAGGACCGAGACCTTTGCGCCGCGCAACAAGAAGCCCATGGGGCGAACCGGTGGATCGCGCGTACGAAGTGCCGCGCCCGTGCTGCTGGTCGTGGCCGCATTGTTGATCGCGGTGGCGACCTCGCCCTACTGGGCGATTTCGTTGGCGGCTCACCTTCCGTGGGTGGCGCCCGGCGACAGCGGCGTCGTGTTGGCGAAGGTTAACGAGATCAACGAGCGGTTGGACGCGCTCGACCAGCGCTTGGACAAGCGCATGACGGAGTTGGCTACCCGGGCCACCGGATCGGAGGAGGCAACGCATCGCATCGATACCGCGCTTGCCGATAACGGAAAGCACCTCGATAGCCTCGACAAGGGGCTGGCGGCACTGTCGGCCGGCGTCGACAGCGCGAACACCGCCGCGGGCAATCGCGCCACGAGCGTCGAGGAGCAGTCGCGAAAGCTCGAGGCCGATCTCGGAGCCCAGAGCAAGCACCTCGACGGGCTCGACAAGGGTGTCGCGGCGCTGACCGCGGGCGCCGCAAGCACGACGCAGGAAACCCAGAAGCTCGGGTCGTCGCAGGCGGATCAGCGGTCTCGGCTCGATGCCCTCGACCAGCGTCTTCAGGGAGTGATCGCGAGCACCGACACCGCAAACAACGCGGCCGTTGGTCGTTTGAGCACTCTGGAGGATCAGGCGCGAAAGGTCAGCGCGTCGCTCGCCGCGCAGAGCGATCGTCTGGCTGCGGTCGGAACCCGCGTCGAGACACTGGCGATCGCGACCGACACGGCGAACGCCGCGACCGCGAGCCTCAGGGACGACACGCAAAAGCTCGGCATTGCGCTCAAGACTCAGTCCCAGCGCCTGGACACGGTCTCGGCCGCCGCGGACGGCGCCAATAGCGCGGCTGCAAGCCTCAAGGACCAGACGCAGAAGCTCGACGCCGCGCTGAAGGCCCAAGGCGACCGCCTGGATTCGGCGCTCAAGGCTCAGGGCGATCGCCTCGATGTGGCGCTCAAGACCCAGAGCGATCGCCTCGACGCGGTTTCCGGTTCGGCCGATCGCGCGAACGCCGCCGCCGCACACCTGGAAGAGGAGGTACGGGGGCTGGGCGGCACGATGAAGGCGGAGTCCGAGCGCTTGAACGCCGTGTCGAATTCCACCGATGCCGCCAACGCCGCCGCGGCCAAGCTCGCGGCGGAAACGCAGAAGCTCGGCGCGACGATGACGGAGCAAGGCGATAAACTCGTCGCGCTTGCGGGCCAAGCGGAGAGCGCGAGAGCGGCAGCGTCCGCTCGCGCGGCGGGCCAGGAGGCCGAGACTCGCAAGCTCGGGGGAACGCTCGCGGAGCAAGGAGATCACTTGACCTCGCTCGATAAGCGCCTCGATGCGCTGACCGGTGCGAGCGAAAGCGTCAGCGGCGCCGCCGCAGCGCTCGGCGACGACACGCGCAAGCTGGCGGCGGGTCTCGCGGATCAAGGCAGCCGGCTCGACCTGGTTGACCGGCGCCTCGACACGCTGGGGACGGCCGCCAACAGCGCGAGCGCCGCCGAGGTGGGCCTCGGCACCGACACGCGCAAGATGGGCACGGCGCTGGCGGATCATGCCACCCGCATCGCATGGCTCGAGAAGCGCTTGCAGGCAGCCTCGGATTCAGACCTTACGAATGTCACCGCTTCCGCTCAGGTCGCGCGCACCGCGACGCTCGAGGAAACCGCCGACAGGCTCAACGCCGAGTTCGCCGAGCAGAGCACGCGGCTCGATCGCCTGGAGGCGGTGGCGGCCTCGCTCGAGAACACCACGGTGGACCTGAAGGGCCGCACGACGGAAATTCAGGACCAGGCCGCCGCGTTGCAGGACAAGACGACGGCGCTTCTGGATAAGACCGACGTGGCGCTGCTGTTCGCGGTCGACGCGCTTCGCGCGAGCCTGGCGACCTCGAGGCCGTTCGCCGCGGAGCTGCAGACGGCCGAGGGTCTGGCACAGCAGCGCCCCGATGCGCTCTCCGCGCTCCGCACTCTCGACGAGCGCGCGCCACGCGGAATCCCCAGTCTCGCGGCGCTGGTCTACCGCTTTAGCCTCGTCGCGCGCGATGTCCGTCGGGACGAGGCCGCCAAGCGCGCGGGCGAGAACGCGGCAGGCGGCGTAATGAACAAGCTTCAGGAAATCGTGATCGGCAAGAGCGGCGATCCCAACGCGCCGCCCGAGCAGACCGGCGCCGAAGCGGCGCTCGCCGCCACGGAGGGTGCGCTCAAGAACGAGGATCTGGCTTCGGCCATATCAGCGCTGAAGCAGCTCGAGCGCTCCCCGACCGAGAGCGTGGGGCCGTGGATCCGGGAGGCGGAGGCGCGCCTGGCGGCGGAGACGACGCTGACCGGGCTCGACGCGAGTTTGGCGCGAAGACTGCGCGAGAGCGGCTCCGCGTCAGCGACCAAGCCCTAGAATTCTCTAGGCGACGCCGACACGTTTCATCAACGCCCGGGCTCGCGCGATGAAATAATCGTTCGTCGCGGCGTCGAGGTGGTGCACCCAGTCGCCGACGACGCCATCCACTCCACGGTTGCGCCGTCGCAGGACCGCAATATTGCCCGCAATCGGCCGACGAGCCGAGTGAAATGACATTCACGTCAAGCTTCGCGCACGCTCTGCGTGTGCCTGGGCAAACGAGGCTGCTACGCAGACGGCGCTCAGACGACCGGCGAAAGCCCACCATCGATATTGATCGCCGTGCCCGTCACGTAGGAGGCGGCGTCGGATGCGAGAAAGCAGGCGAGGTTCGCGAATTCCTCGGCCTCGCCCATTCGTCCCAGCGGGATCCCGGTCCCGTGCTCGCGAATATAGGCGGCGAGCGGGACATTCGTTCCCTCCGTGCGATGACGGCGCGCGATCTGATCGCTGACGATCCGGCCGACCAGGAGGGCATTGACCAGCACATTGTCCGATGCGCACTCGCTTGCGAGCACCTTGGTGAGCGCCATGCCCGCCGCGCGTGAGACCGAGGTGGGGGCGCTCGCGGCGCGCGGCGCCTTCGCGGCGGTGGCGAGCACATTGATGACCCGGCCCCACTGCCGCGCCCTCATCTGAGGCAGCACCAGCCGGGCGAGCCGGATCGCCGCGAACAGCTTGAGGTCGAGATCGGCTTGCCAGGTCGCGTCGGTAATGTCCTCGAACTTGCCCGTCTGGGAGGTACCGGCGTTGTTGACGAGGATATCGACTTTGCCGAAGGTCGACATGACGGCGTCATAGCCGCGCTGGATCGCGGAGGGATCGGTGACGTCGCACGCGAATGCCGCGACGGCGCCTTTGGCGCCTCGGCCGACGAGCGCTCGCGCGGCTTCGAGGGCCTCGGCGTTGCGCGCGAGGATCGCCACCTCGGCGCCCGCTTGCGCGAATTTGCTGGCGGTGGCGAGTCCCAGGCCCTTGCTGCCACCGGTGATCAGCGCTGTGCGGCCGTCGAGTCGTATGTCCATGGGCGGCGCCTATTGCCGCTGGTAGGGGAAGCAGCGCGACCGTTCCAGCGAGAGACCGAAGTGTCGCCCGAGCGCCTCGATAGCGGGGCCATGCTCGGGATAGGGATCTCCGTTGTCGGGACCGACGACGATCACCCTGAACGCCGCATCCTCCTTTCCGCCCGGAGGCAGCATGGCCGTGGCGAGGGCCGTGCCCTCGGAATCCCGCAACGTCAGAAACAGCGGCATTTCGCGCTGGATATGGGCTTTGAGGCCGATCTCCTGCTCGACGAAGGTCTTGGAAACCGGCTGAAAGCTCCGAGTCGCCTTTTCCATTTCGCGGCAGAAATGCTTTTCGACCGCATGATGCATCGCCAGCGACTCCGCGGCGGCCTCGGCCGGCATCTCCAATCGAAACCAGGTCTTTCCCTCGGGAGCATCGCAGACGTATCGCATTCGACCTCCGACTCGCCGCTCAGCGGCATGCGAACCCTCGAGAAACTAGGATAGGATGGATCGAGTGGTACGCAAGGGCTTCGCGCGCCGGCCGCGGGGGATTTCTATTGGAGACAACGCTCTACTTGCCCGTGAAGCGCTTCCTCGAGCGGCTCGGCTTCGAGGTCAAGGGCGAGATCGAAGGATGCGACCTCGTGGCGCTCCGCGGCGAGGATCCGCCCGTGGTGGTGATCGGCGAGCTCAAATTGAGCTTCACGCTGGAGCTCGTGCTCCAGGGCGTCGATCGAACCGCGGCCTGCGATGAGGTCTGGCTCGCCGTGCGCGCCTCCTCGCGAGGCCGCGGCCGTGAGGCCGATCCGCGCGTGCGCAAGCTCTGCCGTTTTCTGGGATTTGGTCTCCTCGGCGTGTTTCCGCGCGGCCATGTGGAGCTGCTCGTCGAACCGCGCCCGTGGCGCCCACGGCGCGATCCCCGTCGGCGCTCCGGGCTGGTGGAGGAGCATCGCCGCCGGCAGGGCGATCCCGCCGCCGGCGGCAGCACGCGGGCGCCGATCATGACCGCCTATCGCCAGCGTGCGCTCATTTGCGCCGCTGCTCTGCAGGCGGGACCGCTCAGCACCCGCGAGGTCAAGATCTCGGTGCCGGATGCGCCGACAATTTTGTTGCGGAACGTCTATGGCTGGTTCGCGCGGGTCGAGCGCGGCTTTTATGCGCTCACGAAGGAAGGCAAGGCCGCTCTGGCGCGCTGGCCCAGAAGCGTCTACGCGGGCCCGGAAGAAGCGTCGGTCAATGCGCCCGACGCGGCCTCAGCTCCTCGGGCGTGACGGCGAGATCGAGCTTCTGGGCTTGACGGAGCACGACCAAGGGAATGCTGCGGCCGACCCGCTCCTCGGTCATGAGGCGGTGAAGGTCGTCGATATCGCCAATCGCGATACCGTCGGCGGCGATGATGATGTCGCCCGCCAAGACTCCGGCCTTGCTCGCGGGACCGTCGGCGCCGGTCGATTGCACGAGTACGGCGGAACTCTGCTCGAGCCCGTGGAAACGGG
>DASZHJ010000306.1:0-5578 GCA_035938015.1 Allostellaceae bacterium | reverse complement strand
CACACACGCCGACCCCAGCACCACTAAAACGCCGCATCAGGTCCGGAATTGACATTCCATTCCAAAATGCGCAGTCAATGGCACCATAAGCACCACCGCCTGCTCATCCCTTCCCACTTATCCACAATGTCAATGAGCGCCGCGCCATAGAGCCGACGACCGGCCGAAAACCCTCGCCTGTAGCGACGGTCCCAACCGGATCGGATCTACGGAGGCCGCCCCAGATGAGCGACCAGCGACCTATATAGGCGCGTCTCGAATCGGTGTCTAGAGCAAAGCCGCTTGTGCAGCGCGAAAATCGCCGCAGGCAATACTGCGCGCCGGTCTCAGAGAAGCCCAAGCAAGCGCAGCTCTTCCAGCAATTTGGGCGGCAACTCTGCCGATCCCTTGGCGCCCTTCCAATCCGGCGGCGCGTCTTTCGCCTCCAGATAGCGCCAGCCCTGAAACGGCCGCTTCGGCACCAACACGGTCGGCACCAGCTGCATGTCGTACCCCACGACGCAGCGCGGCCGACCTTCGTCATCGACCGTCGAGGTAAACCCCTTGAGGCGCTGGTGCACCCGCACATAGCCCTTGATCACCCAATAGATCGAGCCGCCATCCAGCAGCTCCTCGGCGCGGCGCGGCGTGTTGCGCGTATAGAAAGCCGAGAAGCCCCGCTCCTTGCGGCGCAACCGTTGCCAACGCCGGAGGTCCGCAATGTCCTCGGTACCGACCGCGAGCTTGATGAGGTGCAGCGCCATCGATGCTCGCGCCTCTATGCCGCCGCCTTCGCGGCGAGAGCGCGCGCCACCTTGGAGGCGGGTTCGCGGCCCAATTCCGCGGAAATAAATCGGCCAACGGCCGCGAGCTTCTCGAGCTCGACGCCGGTGCGGATGCCGAGGCCGTTCAGGAGATAAAGCACGTCCTCGCTCGCGACATTGCCCGCGGCGCCCTTGGCATAGGGACAGCCACCAAGCCCCGCCACGGAGCTGTCGGCGACCGCGATGCCAAGCTCCAACGCCGCCATCAAGTTGGCGAGCGCCTGCCCGTAAGTATCGTGCAGGTGCACGGCCAGTTTCTCCCGCGGCACAGCCTCCATCACCGCCGCCAGCATCGTCCGCACTCGGCCGGGCGTCGCGGTGCCGATGGTCTCGCCCAGCGAAACCTCGTAGCAGCCGAGCTCGAGGAGCCGCCGCGCGACGCTCGTCACCGCCGCGGGCTCGATCGGTCCCTCATAGGGGCAATCGACCACGCAGGACACGTAGCCGCGCACGGCGATGCCCTCGCGCTTCGCCGCCGCCACCACCGGCGCAAACCGCTCGAAACTCTCGGCGACGGAGCAATTGGTATTGCGTCGAGAAAAAGTCTCGGACGCTGCCGCGAAGACCGCGATCTCCTGGGCGCCCGCCGCGCGGGCCGCGTCGAAGCCGCGCATGTTCGGCACCAGCACTGGATAGCGCACGCCCGGCTTGCGCCGGAGACCCGCCAACACGTCGGCGCTATCGGCCATCTGTGGGATCCATTTCGGCGAGACGAACGCACCCGCCTCGACCGCGCTCAAGCCCGCATCCGCGAGGCGCTCGATGAGCGCGATCTTGACCGCCGACGGCAGCGACTTGGCTTCGTTCTGCAGGCCGTCGCGGGGTCCCACCTCCACCATGCGGACCTCAGCGGGCAGGCGCATCGTCGGCCTCCTTGCCGTCGGCGGAAAATGCGATGAGCGCCGCGCCCTCCTCGACGAGATCGCCCGGCGCGAAGTGCACGCCGTCGATGATCCCATCCGCGGGCGCCACGATCGTATGCTCCATCTTCATGGCTTCGAGCACAAGGAGCGCCTCGCCCCGCTTCACGCGCTGTCCCGCTCGCGCGCTCACATCGATGATCTTGCCCGGCATCGGCGCCGTGAGCCGCCCGCCGGTGACATCGAGTTCCATCTTCGGCTGCAGCGGATCGATGTAGGTCAAGCGGTGCTCGATGCCGTCGAGCAGGATCACGGTGGGACCGCTCGGCTGCAGCAGGGCAATCCGATGCACGGCGCCGTCCAAGGTCAAGGCGAGACTGCCGTCGTCCTGCCAGCGCGCCTCTGCATCGCCGACCTCATTGCCGATCTCCAAGCGGTATCCCGCCAGGCGGTAGTGCACGCGGACCCTGTGTTCGCCGGTGGCGTCCCCCCACCGCAGATCGCGGTAGGTGGCGCCGTTGAGACGCCACCCGTCGCTGCCGTGCCAAGGCGAATACCGATCGCCGGAGGCGGCGGCGGCCGCGCGCGATGCCTCGGCCTGAGCGAGCACGCGGATCAAGCTCGCTGCCGCGAGCGCCACGATGGGCGTCGGCTCGGGCGGCGGGATCAGCTGGGCGCGATGCCGGTCGATGAAGCCCGTGTCGATCTCGCCCGCGCAATAGGCCGGATGGCTCGCAACGCGATAGAGGAACTCGCGATTGGTGACGAGGCCGCCGACCCGATAGTCCGCGAGCGTATGCCCGAGGCGGCGCACGGCGGTGCCTCGATCCTCGCCCCAGACGATGAGTTTCGCGATCAGCGGATCATAATGCACGGAGACCGCATCGCCTGAGCGCACGCCGGTGTCGATGCGAACGCCCGGCTCCTCCGGCGGCGCCATGACCGTGAGCCGGCCGGTGCTGGGCAAGAAATCTCGCTGGGGGTCCTCCGCGTAGAGCCGCGCCTCGATGGCGTGGCCCCGGCAGGCAATCTGATCCTGTTCTAGCGGCAGCGGCTCACCGGCGGCGACCCGCAGCTGCCACTCCACGAGATCGAGGCCAGTGATCCCCTCGGTGACGGGATGCTCGACCTGGAGGCGTGTGTTCATCTCCATGAAATAGAAGGCGTCGCCACCGACGATAAACTCGACGGTGCCCGCGCCGACGTAGCCGACCGCGCGCGCGGCGGAAATCGCGACCTCGCCCATCACCCGCCGCTGCCCGTCGCTCAAGCCCGGCGCCGGCGCCTCCTCGATCACTTTCTGATGACGCCGCTGGATCGAGCAATCCCGCTCGAACAAATGCACCAGCTTGCCGCCGCGGTCGCCGAACACCTGGACCTCGATGTGCCGCGGCTTGGTCAGATATCTCTCGACGAGCACGCGGTCGTCGCCGAAGGCAGCCATGGCCTCCCGCTTGGCGGCCGCGAGCGAGGCCGCGAAGGCCGCGGGCTCCGTCACGATGCGCATGCCCTTCCCGCCGCCGCCCGCCGACGGTTTGATCAGCACGGGATAGCCGATCCGTGCGGCCTCCTTGAGGAGCCGCGCCTCGCCCCGATCCGCGCCGTGGTAGCCCGGCACCACGGGCACGCCCGCCTTCTCCATGAGCGCCTTGGCCGCAGCCTTGTCGCCCATGGCGCGGATCGCGGCGGCAGGCGGCCCGATGAAGACCAGACCCATGGCGGCGCAGGCCTCCGCGAAGTCCGCATTCTCCGAAAGGAAGCCGTAGCCCGGATGGATCGCTTGCGCGCCGGTCGCGCGCGCCGCATCGATCAGCCGCTCCGCCTGCAGATAGCTCTCCCGCGCCGGCGGCGGGCCGATCGCCACCGCCTCGTCCGTCATGGCAACATGCAGCGAGGCGCGGTCGGCCTCGGAATAGACCGCCACGGTTCGAACGCCCATCCGCCGCGCCGTGCGCGCGATGCGGCACGCGATCTCTCCGCGGTTGGCGATCAGGATCTTCTGGAACATGCGGTGTCAATTCTCCACAGGATTTGGCGACACGACATGAGCCCTGAACCAGATCTGCATCAGCGGTAGTGGATGTCGATTGCCGAGATCTGGTCACCGAAGTGGCGATTGACGAAGCCCAAGAACGCGGACAGCATTTGCCAATCCTGATCGTCGGAGAGCGGACGTACTTCGACGGTTACGATCTCCGACAATCCCCGCTGCAGGTGGACCCACCCCTTGTGGGCCTTGTGCTTCCACTTCGCGGAGTCGCGTGTCTTCGCCCCCGCTCGATAGAACGTTCCACGTCCGCTCTTTCGTATCGCCGCTTCTTTCCTCACGAGCTCTCCATAAAGCCTGACGTCGCCTTTCGGCACGATCTGCAAGATCTTCATGGACCCCCTCCCCTCGCTTGTCTTGTTACCCTCTCCATTTCGGCTTGCGCTTCTCGAAGAAGGCGGCGAGCCCTTCGCGCGCCTCCTCGGAGGAGCGCGCCTCCGCGATCGCGCGCGCCGTGAGGTCGATCACGGGCTGCTCGATCGGTCGGTGTGCGACCTCCGAGACCAGGCGCTTGGACCGTGCCTGCGAAAGCGAGCCACCCTCGAGGAGCGCCGCCACCATCGCGTCCACCCTAGCGTCGAGCGAAGCGGCGGAAGCGACCTCGTGAACGAGGCCGATCCGATGCGCCTCCGCCGCCGAGAACCGCTCGGCGGTCAGGAAATACCGCCGGGCCACCCGCGCGCCCACCGCGCGGATCAGATAAGGGCTGATCACCGCGGGCACCAGGCCAAGCCGGGTCTCGGAGACGCAGAAAATCGTGTCCTGCTCGGCGACCGCGATATCGCAGCAGGCGACGAGACCGAGGCCGCCTGCGAAGACCGAGCCGTGAATGCGCGCCACCGTCGGCTTCGGCAGGCGATCGAGTGTGCTCATGAGGCGCCCGAGCTCGGCGGCGTCCGCGACATTCTCGGCATAGCTGTAGCTCGCCATCCGGCGCATCCAGTTGAGATCGCCGCCGGCGGAGAAGCTCTTGCCCGCGCCCGCAAGCACCACTACCCGGCATCCGGCATCGGCGCCAAGCATCTCGAAAGTCTCGATGAGGCGCTGGATCAGCGCGTCGTCGAAGGCATTGTGGAGCGCCGGGCGGTTGAGCATGACCGTGGCGACGCCACGGCCGTCTTTGGAGACGAGGATGGTGGGCTCGCTCACGGCGCTCACATCCGGAAGACGCCGAAGCGCGTCCGCTCGATGGGCGCATTGAGGCTCGCGGAGATCGCCAGCGCCAGTACCCGCCGCGTCTCCGCGGGATCGATCACGCCATCGTCCCAGAGCCGCGCACTCGCGTAATAGGGATGGCCCTGTGTCTCGTACTGCGCGCGGATCGGTGCCTTGAAGGCCGCCTCCTCCTCGGCGCTCCAGCTGCGCCCCTTCGCCTCGAGATTGTCGCGCCTAACTTGCGCCAGCACGGCCGCCGCCTGTTCGCCGCCCATCACGGAGATCCGCGCGTTGGGCCACATGAAGACGAAGCGCGGATCGAAGGCGCGACCGCACATCCCATAATTGCCGGCCCCGAAGCTGCCGCCGATGATCACGGTGAATTTCGGCACGCGCGCACAGGCGACCGCCGTCACCATCTTGGCGCCGTCCTTGGCGATGCCGCTCGCCTCGTATTTGCGCCCGACCATGAAGCCCGTGATGTTCTGCAGGAAGATGAGCGGTATGCCCCGCTGGGCGCAGAGCTCGATGAAGTGCGTCGCCTTGAGCGCGCTTTCCGAGAACAGAATGCCGTTGTTGGCGATGATGCCCACGGGATAACCCCAGATCCGCGCGAAGCCCGTGATCACCGTCTCGCCATAGAGCCGCTTGAACTCGTCGAGCTCGCTGGCGTCGACGATGCGCGCGATCACTTCGCGCGCGTCATAAGGCTT
>DASZHJ010000305.1:0-5155 GCA_035938015.1 Allostellaceae bacterium | reverse complement strand
AACATGCGGTAGGTCTCGAGGATGTCGCGATGCTCGCCGCCGCGAGCGACGTCGCTTTCGGCGAGCAAGGCGTCGATCGCGCTCTGCATCGAGGAGACCGCCGCGCGCAGCCGATCCAGCTCGACGTGTGGATCCTCCGCCACCACCTGCTTGATGAGAACGCGCGGCTCGTGGATCACGGCGATACCCAGCGCGAGGCCCGCATTCAGCCGCACGCCATCGAGCCGCACGGGGAGGAGCCCGATACCGTCGCCAGGCACCCGCTCGTTCGGACTGACGAGTTCGCCGCTGGCCGCGAGCTCCGCCAGCACCATGGCAATGGTCTGGAGCGTCTCGACCTCGTCCTCGGCATAGTGGCGCTGCGTGCGGTTTTGCACGGCGAGAACGCCCAGCACCCGGTCGGCACGCACGATCGGCACGCCCATCATCGAGTGATAGACCTCCTCGCCCGTTTCCGGTCGGTAGGCGAAATCGGGATGCGATCGCGCGTCGGCGAGCGCGAGCGGACGCGCGGTGGCGGCAATCACGCCGACGATGCCCTCACCAACGCGTAGCCTCGTGTGATGCACGGCTTCCGGGCGCAGGCCCTCGGTCGCGAACAGCTCGAGGACCTCGCCCGCGCGCAGGATGTAGCAGGAGCAGACCTCCGCCACCATGTCCGCAGCGATCAGACGCACGATGGTGTTGAGGCGCTCCTGCGCGGTTCCCGAGCCGGCCATCACGTCCCGCAGTCGGCGAAGGAGCCGCCGGGAGCCGGTGATGGCGGGGCCTGGTTCCATCACCCGCCAGTCCTGGCCCGTCCCTCGTCAGGCGATCTTCGTTTCGAGCCAAGGTCGGCTTCCTCGACGCCGATCTCCCGCATCGCGAGGGCGGCAACCGCCTGCTCCACGAGCTCTTCCAGGATCTCTCGCGTCGACTGCTCGCGGGTCACCATCCCGACGCTCTGACCCGCCATGACAGAGCCCGTCTCGACGTCGCCATCGATGACGGCGCGGCGGAGCGCGCCCGCCCAAAAATGCTCGACCTCGAGCTGTCCATCTTTCTGCGAGACCTCGCCTCGCGTGAAGCGATCCAGCACGCTCTTCTGCATGTCGATGAAGCGCTGGGTGCCCGCATTCGCGAGCGCGCGCACGGGAATGACGGGGAAGCGGGCGTCGAGCTGGGCCGACGGCACGGCGTCGCGGGCGCCCGCGCGGATGAACGCCTGCTTAAAACGAGGATGAGCGATCGATTCGTGAGCGCAGACGAAGCGCGTGCCGAGCTGCGCCCCTGAGGCCCCCATCTCGAGATAGGAGACGATAGCCTCGCCACGGCCGATGCCGCCGGCCACGAAAACCGGCACATCGCTTACGTGCGGCAGAATCTCCTGCGCGAGGACGCCGGTAGAGACCGGGCCGATGTGCCCGCCCGCTTCCATACCCTCGATCACGATAGCGTCCGCTCCCATGCGCACGAGCTTGCGCGAGATCGAGAGCGCGGGCGCGAAGCAGACGAGCCGCGCGCCGCCATTCTTGATCCGCTGCACCGCCGCCGCCGTCGGCAAGCCGCCCGCCAGGACCACGTGACCCACCCGCCTGCGCATGCAGACGTCGATCAGTTCCGGAAGCTGCGGGTGCAACGTGATCAGGTTCACGCCAAAAGGCTTTTGCGTGAGCGCCAGAGTGCCGCCGATCTCGGCATCGAGTTGATCCGGGCTCATCGAGCCGCAGGCGATCACGCCGAAGCCGCCGCCGTTCGAGATCGCCGCCACGAGGTTGCGCTCGGAGACCCAGGTCATGGCGCCGCCCATGATCGCGAGCTCCGTGCCCAGGAACTCGCGCCCGCGCCGCCACAGCCGGTCGAGACGATTGCGTGCGCCTATCGTGGCTTCTGCGCGGAGCCCGCCTTGCCCGTCGGCCTCGGGCTTGGTGCTGGCCTCGCGCGTCGCCATCCGGGCCATCGGCTTAATTGGCGTCGAGGCCGTAGGCCGTGTGAAGTGCGCGCACCGCCAGCTCGGTGTAGTCCTCCGCGACCAGGACGCTCACCTTGATCTCGGAGGTGGAGATCACCTGGATGTTGATGCCCTTGTCGGCGAGGGTCTGGAACATCTCCTTGGCAACGCCGGCGTGGCTGCGCATCCCGACCCCGATGACAGAAATCTTCACCACGTTGGGGTCGGGCTTGAGAGCGGCGAAGCCGAGGTCGCTCCGCTTGGCCTCGAGCACCTTGACCGCGCGCTCGAGATCCGCTTTCGCCACGGTGAACGTCAGGTCCGTGAAGCGGCCGTCCTCGGAGACGTTCTGCACGATCATATCCACGTTGATCGAATGATCGGCGAGCGGGCCGAATATCGCCGCAGCGACGCCCGGCCGGTCGGCGACCTTAAGCAGCGTGATCTTCGCTTCGTCGCGATTGTAGGCAATGCCGCTTACCACGCGCTTTTCCACGATCTCGTCCTCGTCTACCACCAGAGTTCCCGGCACATCCGTAAAGCTCGACAGTACCTGCACGCGCACGCGATGGTTCATCGCCATCTCGACCGAGCGGGTCTGCAATACCTTGGCGCCCTGCGAGGCGAACTCCAGCATCTCCTCGTAGGTAATTCTATCGAGCTTCCGGGCCTTCGCAACGATGCGGGGATCGGTGGTGTAGACCCCATCAACGTCGGTGAAGATATCGCAGCGGTCGGCGTGAAGTGCTGCGGCGAGCGCCACTGCCGAGGTGTCGGAGCCGCCACGTCCCAAGGTCGTGATACGGTTGTCGGGACCCAGGCCCTGAAAGCCGGCGACCACCGCCACCTGCCCCTCGCCCATGCGGCGGACCAGGTCTTCCGTTGGGATCTCCTGAATACGAGCCTTGCCATGGACACCGTCGGTGCGGATCGGCACCTGCCAGCCGAGCCAAGAGCGGGCGTTGACGCCGACATCCTGAAGCGCGAGGGCCAGCAATCCTGCGGTCACCTGCTCGCCCGATGCCACCACGACATCGTACTCACGCGCGTCATGCAGGCGGCTCGTCTCGCTGGTCCAGGCAACGAGTTGATTGGTGACGCCGGCCATCGCCGACACGACCACGGCGACCTCGCTTCCCGCGTCGACTTCGCGCTTGACCCGCCGAGCGACGGATTTAATGCGCTCGACGTCGGCCACTGAGGTGCCGCCAAATTTCTGCACGATGCGCGCCATCAGCCGTCGAGTCCGCGGGGGTGAAACGAGTCAACAGAGGCCGGATTGCCCGCCAAAGGGCGCCAATACATACTCTCGCGGGCGGCAGTGAGGCAAGCATACGCAACATGCGGATAGCCCATAGGCATTCTCGATGAGTCCGGCATCTCCCAGCATCGATGCCGAGGAGCTCGAGCGCTTCTCCGCGCTAGCGGAAAGCTGGTGGGATCCCAAGGGACCGATGGCGCCGCTCCACCGGCTCAACCCGGCTCGGCTCGGGTTCCTCCGCCAGACGCTTGCGGCACATTTCAGTCGCGATGCCAGGAGCCTCAGACCGTTCGAGGGCTTGCGCATCCTGGACATCGGCTGCGGCGGCGGGTTGATCTCGGAGCCGCTCGCGCGGCTCGGCGCGGCGATGACCGGCATCGACGCCGCCGAGGCCAATATCGCGGTCGCCCGCGCCCACGCCCGCGGCGCCGATCTCGATATCGACTATCGTCAAGCCAGCGCCGAGGAGCTCTCGGCGGCGGACGAGCGCTTCGACGCGGTGCTGGCACTCGAGGTCGTAGAGCACGTCGCGGACACCGACGCGTTCCTTCAGGCGACAGCGGCGCTGGTACGGCCCGGCGGCGCGCTCATCGCCTCCACGCTGAACCGCACGCCCAAGAGCCTGCTTTTCGCCATCGTCGGGGCCGAATATGTCTTGGGCTGGCTGCCACGCGGCACGCATCGGTGGGACCGGTTCTTGCGGCCCTCCGAGCTCGCCGCGGCTTTGCGCCGGCACGGCCTGCAGATGCGAGAAATCCGTGGCCTGATTTACGATCCGCTGGCGGGCGAGTGGCGGCTTGGCCGCGATCTCGGGGTTAATTATCTGGCCTGCGCCGTGCGCCCCACGAGTTGATCGCCGGCCCGGCGCAAACCCGCCCTAGAAGCGCGTCCGCCCTTGCCCCAAGCGCATTTCACCCGTAAGAAAGATGGTGGCGCTGGCCGGCAGAACGCCCCCCGGCGGGTGCCGGGCGAGCGCCCAGGGGGAGGGCGGGGAGCCGCGGTGAGTTCATGACCAATTTCCGGCCGCCGGAAGGCGATCTGCCGCCTGGCGATAGCACGCGCCTGACCGGCACCATCAAGTGGTTCAATCGCAATAAGGGGTTCGGATTCATTGTCGCCGCAGATGGTGGTGGCGACGTGTTCCTGCCCTTGGCCGTGCTCGAGCGCTCGGGCTTCGCCCAGGCTCCTGAAGGCGCCACGGTTACTTTCGATTGCGCTCAGGGCGCCAAGGGCAGAGCCGCCGTCGCGGTGCTCAACATCGACACGTCCACCGCCCAGCCCTCTCGGGCGCATCCGCGCGAGCGCGGCGGCGGCGAGAACCGCGGCCCTGCGGAATCCCTGGATGGCGTGGTGAAGTGGTACGATCCCGCACGAGGCTTTGGCTTCGTGGTGGCAAACGACGGCGGCAAGGACATCTTCGTCCACGTGACGGCGCTCCGCCGCTCGGGCATCGAGATGCTGGCACCCGGGCAGCACGTCCGCATGATGGTATCGGAGGCGCCGCGGGGTCGCGAGGCCTCGTCGGTCAAGCTGATCTGAGGCCCCTAGTGTGATGATTCCTAAGTTCGCAAGCGAACTTAGGAATCTGAATCACACTAGGTTCAATAAGTTAGTGGCCCGCTTATCCCTGAAATTCGCCTTACGAATTTCAGGGGCGGGACACTAGGGCAAGACCGGATCAGGCTCCGGGGCGGCCGACGGCCCAAACGCTCAGCCCGCCCAAGAGCGAACCCGCGCCGACGATCGCGAAACCGAGCGTGTAGCTGCCGCTCAAGCTCACCACCGCGCTGAAGAGCGCGGGCCCCAGCACGATCCCGAGGAATGTCACGGAAAGCGCGCCTCCGGTCGCTGCGCCCGCCGCGCCCGGCGGCGCGATCGCCGCGACTTCGGCAAGATAGACGCCGTTCCAGCTGAGCCCGGTCAATCCCAGCAAAGCTGTCGCCGCGAAGATCGCGGGCAGCGGC
>DASZHJ010000304.1:0-5978 GCA_035938015.1 Allostellaceae bacterium | reverse complement strand
CGCTTGCACTGCCGTAGCCGAGGCTTTCCGCGACTCGCGCTACGGAGTTCCCCTTGGCGAGCCGACCGACGGCCTCGGCGAGCCGCACCTGCTGCCGCCATTGCGTGAACCCCATGCCGGTCTCCCGCTGGAAAAGCCGCGCCAGCGTGCGGGCGCTAGCGCCGACACGTTCGGCCCAGGCGTCGAGAGTGTGGCCCTTGGCGGGGTGATCGAGAAGAGCGCGGCAGAGGGTTGCCAGCCGGGGATCCGAAGGGAGCGGAATTCTGAGGGGCACCGTGGTCGCGCTTGCGAGTTCCTTCAGGATGAGCGCCATCACCAGCCCGGCCGCGCCGGCCTCATCGTACTCGATGGGCTCCTCGACGGCGCGCAGAATGAGCGCGCGCAGCAGCGATGTCACCTCGATTACGGTGCAGGCAGCGAGCGCGGGCGGTGCTGCCTTGGGGTCTATGTAGAGTGTGCGCATGGCGACCGAGCCGCCCATGCGCACCTCGTGCTCGATGCCCGCCGGGATCCATGCCGCGCGCAGCGGCGGCACTACCCAGGCGCCCAGCGGCGAGATCACGCGCATGACGCCGTCAGCGGCGTAGACCAGTTGAGCCCGCGGGTGACTGTGCGGGGCGATCACAAAGCCGTTCGGGAAATCCTTGGCCATGGCGGCCACGGGCCGCGGTACGCGCTGATAGTCGTCTCGATTGGTACTGCGCGCGGGCATTGGCTGAATCTCGATAGAAACTGACCGGACAGTGTGGCCCCGCCACGCTATCTTGTCCATCATGGCGATTTCCGAGAAGGAGACCCCGATGGCGCCATCGGCCCGCGTCGTGCGTTTTATCAACATCGCGCACGCGCTCGATCATCTCATGGTGCTGATCTTTCCGACCGCGGTGCTCGGGATGGGCGCCAGCTTCGGCGACAGCTACGGGAGCGTGCTGGCGCTCTCGGTGGGCGGCGCTATCGCGTTCGGTGCGGGCTCGCTGCCCGCGGGCTGGCTCGGCGACCGCTGGAGTCAGCGGAACATGATGACGGTGTTCTTTCTGGGCGTCGGCGCGGCGGCGTTGCTCACGGCCCTGAGCACCACGCCGCTCATGCTCGCCGCGAGCCTCACGCTGCTCGGGCTCTTCGCCGCGATCTATCATCCCGTGGGTACGGCGATGCTGGTGGCGAACGCGGGCAAACTCGGCCGCACCATCGGCGTCAACGGCGTCTGGGGCAATATGGGCGTGGCCGCCGCGGCGATCACGGCGGGAACGCTGACGCAGGTCCTCGGCTGGCGCTGGGCCTTTGCCGTGCCGGGCCTCGCGGCGATCGCGCTCGGAATTGTCTTCCATCTGATGGTTCCGAACCAGACTGCGCAGAAACGAGCCTCGGCAAGCGGCAGCGTAGCCTTGCCGCGCAGCGTGGTCGTGCACGCCTTCTCGGTCCTCGTCCTCGTGGCGGCCTCGGGCAGCATCGTCTTCGCGGCCGTGACAAATTCTATGCCCAAGGTGTTCGACGAGCGCTTTTCGCTGCTCGCGGGCTCGCCGTTCTGGATCGGCGTCCTCGTCGCGGTCGTCTACGTGATCGGCGCCATGGCGCAGCTCATCGTGGGACATTTCGTCGATCGTCACCCGCTGCGCACGGTGTTCCTGCCGCTGTCGCTCATCCAAGGCCCCTGCCTGCTCCTGGCCGCCTGGGCGCAGGACTGGGCCATGCTGGCGCTTGCCGTCGCCATCAGCTTCGGCATCTTCGGCCAGGTGACCATCAACGACGCGATGGTCGCGCGCTACACCGATCAGGCTTGGCGCGCGCGCGCCTACGCGTTCCGCTATGTGGTATCCTTCAGTGCGGGCGCATGCGCGATACCGCTCGTGGCGCTCTTGCATGAGCGCGCCGGTGGGTTCACCGTGACGTTCCTGGTGCTGGCGGGATTCGGGTCCCTGGTATTCGCGGGCGCGCTGCTGTTCCCGCATCGGCCGGAAGAGCTCGAGACGCTCCCCGTCCGTGCCCAACCGGCGGAGTAGCGCGACGGAGGAACACGGGATGGTTTGGGCGATCTCGGAGCGGGCGAGGGCGGTGCATGCGGCGCGCCTGGTCTGGGACGCGCACAGCTGCTTGCCCCTGTTGCCGGGCCAGAGCATGGCGGCGCTGGAACAGCATCACGCGGCCGGCGTCGGCTTCGTCTCTGTCAATGTCGGCATGGACTTCAACCCGATCCCGACGGTCATGCGGGTGATCGCGGCGTTCCGGGCCTGGATCGCCGATCACTCCGATCGGTACCTGTTGCCCGAGAGCGTCGATGACGTGTACCGCGCCAAGCAGGAGGGAAAGCTCGCGGTCGCATTCGACCTCGAGGGCTCGGTCATGCTTGACGACGATCTCGCGATGCTGCGGCTCTATCGCGACCTTGGCGTGCGCCAGATCCATCTCGCCTACAATCGCGACAATTCCGTTGCCGGCGGCTGCCACGGCGCCGACGTGCCCCTGACGCCGCTGGGCCGGCAGGTCGTCGACGAGATCAACCGGGTCGGCCTGATCATGGATTGTTCGCACTCCGGCTATCGCACCAGCATGGAGGTGATGGAGCGCTCCAAGCGGCCGGTGGTGTTCTCGCATTCCAATCCCAAGGCGCTGCGCAACCACGCCCGCAACATTACGGACGATCAGATCAACGCCTGCGCCCGCACGGGCGGCGTCGTCTGCGTGAGCGGAATCGGCATCTTCCTCGGGGCCAACGACATCAGCACCGATACGCTGGTTCGCCACGTCGACTACATCGTCGACCGCATCGGGATCGATCACGTGGGCATCGGGCTCGACTATGTCTTCGATCGCAACGCCAACGACGACCCGCCCGGCCTCAAGCGCGAGGATTGGTGGCCGCCCGGCAACGACTACGGCGGCGATATGGGGATCGTACCGCCCGAGCGGTTCCCGGAGCTCACCGAGGCCCTGCTCGAGCGCGGCTATTCGGAGGCGGACGTCGGCAAGATCATCGGCGGCAACATGCTGCGCGTAGCCGAGCAGACCTGGCGGCCGATCGGGACCTGACGGGACCCAGCAATCTCACCAGTACGAGTCGGCGATCTCCGGCGAGACATCCTGCAGGAGAGAGGTGGCTGCGAGGGTCTGCGCAATCGACGCGCAGCGGAGCGCGGGCACGCCGATGGTCTCGGCGATCGCAAGGAGATCGCTCCGCCCGTCCGCGTAGGCCAGCAGGTTCATCATGTCCCGCACGGCAAGCCCGCTCTCCCGCGTGCTGAGCGTGGGGTAGAGTCCGCGCGGCCCGAGTTGCGGCTCACAGGGCACGACCGCGCGCCAATGCCGGTTCGCCTCGAGCACCGAGAGGCAATCACGTAGCACGCGGAAGCTGCCTTCGAGCCCCACCTGCGAGATTAGGGAGAGATCGTCCAGGGACGTGTGGTATTCGGGAGGTGCCGTACTTCGAGCGCATGATCGAAGCGGTTCCGCCCGCACGCAGACAAGAGGCCCTGTCGGACTTCCGCTTCGTCGCCACATCGCGACAACCTCTGTGGTTCAGAGGCCCCGCCCCCGTGCCGCACGACAAGGAGGTCTACGAACTCGAGCGCATCTTCCGGCCGCTCGCCGCCGACGGCGTGAGTGTGGATGTCCTTCTGTGCTTGACGGTCTTCTACAAGTCGACGGGCGAGGAGTGGTGAAGGCGCACCCCAGCGCTATTGCTCCTTCATGCCGGCTTTGCGCAAGCCGTCGAGCACGGGGTCTGTGACCCGCAGGGTGATGGCGCCTGGCTGCCGCAAGCGCGCCAGCGTCATGCCGGCGTCGCGCTTGTCGTATTCGCTCAACGCCGATTGTGCCGCCGGGAGATCCCCCTGCCTCGCCTCGATCGCGGCGATCCAGAGATAAGGCGCGGGAAAGCGGGTGTTGACGGCGGCCGCCTTCTTGAGGTCCTCGAGCGCCGGCGCTTCGGCGCCCGCCGCGAATTCCCCGGCTGCTATCGCGGTCAGCCAAAAGCTTAATAGCGGATCGCGCGGGCTCACGCGGATTGCGTAGCGCAGATGCGGCAGGCTGTCGGCCTCGCGCCCGAGTCGATTCTCCGCGGCGCCCAGCACCCCCCAAGCCTCCGCAAGGCTCGGATTGAGCGCGAGTGCTTCGTCGATGAGTTGCAGCGCACGATCGGTCTGGCCGCTCTGCAGGAGCACTTGAGCTTTGAGAAGGTGGGCGAGCGCAAGGTCGGGGTTGCCGGCGAGCAGCGCCGTCACGATCTCGTCGGCTCGCTGGATGCGCGCGCGACGTTCGGCGACGGGGCGTAGCACCAAGGCGTGCATGAGCGTGTAAGCGAGGCCAAGCTTCGCTTCGCGGTTGTCGGAATCAGATGCGAGTGCCTTCGTGAACAGCGCCTCGGCCTCGTTCGAGGCATCGATGGTCGTGGCATGATAGATCGCTTCCCAACCTTGCATGGCGAGGTCGTCCGATTCGGCATTGGCGACCGGCAGAAATGCGCCTGCGGCTAGCTTGACACTCTCTGCATCGGCTCCCAGAGCGGCGCCGAGACTGGCGACGAGTTCGGCCTCGAGCGCGGGCAGCGCCATCCGCTCCTTCTCGAAGCGACCCTGCCACGCCGTGCCGCCGGACTGCCCGTCGACCAAACGCGCTTGCACGCGCGCCTGCGTGCCCTCGCGAGTGACACCGCCCTCGAGCAGATAGCGCACCTGCAGTTCCGCCATGATCGCTTTCGCGTCGGCGGCGCGCCCACGATAGAGAAAACCGGTCTCGCGGGCGGTGACTAGCCCGCCTGCCAGTCGGCCGAGCGCCGTGGTCAGTCGGTCCGCGACCGCATCGGAAAAATACCGGTCCTTGGGCTCGCCGCTTAGATTTCGCAACGGAAGCACGACAAGGGAGAACCGAGGTTCCGCGGGAATCGACATCGCTCCAGCGGAGGCGGGTGCAGGCGCGGATTGCTGCGCGGGTGCTGTAGTGGGCACTGCCGCGGATTGTTGCGCCGGCGCAGCGGCGGCGGGCGTAGGCGTGGATTTCTGTGCTGGCGACGCAGCGGGGGGTGCTGACGCAGTCACCAGCGGCCGCATCGGGGCACGCGATCTGGGCTCATGGCGCGCCCACCAGGCGATGCCGCCCGCCAGAGCAGCCGCGATCGCGATGCTGCCGAGGGCCAGCGCCCAGTTCCTACGCGCTCCGCGCGCACGACTGCGCGGGGCCGGCCCGTCGCCGGCTTGGCGCACACGGAAGATGCGCACGGGGCGGTCGATGTTCTTGAGCGAACGGGCGCCCAGGTCGTCGAAAATGAAGCTGGCTTCCTCGCGGACGTAATCGCGCACGGTCTGCGAGACGAAGATGCCGTCGAGCTCGGCGATGCTCTGCAGCCGCGCCGCTATGTTCACGCCGTCACCGAATACGTCGGAGCCCTGATAGATAAGGTCCCCGATGTTGACGCCTATGCGCAGGCGAAGTTGCTCGAGCTCGGGAATCTCTGCGTTGAATGAACGCGTGCCCCGCTGGATCTTGACCGCGGCGCGCACGGCGTCGACTGCGCTCGCGAATTCCGCCAGGAGCCCGTCACCCATAGTTTTGACGATGCGACCGCGGAACTCCTCGATAGTGGGCTCGATCACGCCCTTGTTGAGCGTGTTGAGCCGCGCGAGCGTCGCTTCCTCATTGCTTCCCATGAGTCGCGAATAGCCGGCCACATCGGTTGCGAGGATGGCGGCCAGGCGGCGTTCGGGTCGGGATTCGGACATTGATCAACCGTGATCCGGTTCGATCGCGATCTTAAGGCAGATTCCGCTATTCAGGAAATTCCCCGCCCATAGGTATAGACGCCGTCGCCCCGCTCGGCTCGGCGCATGCGGCCCTGGTTCACGAGGTAGTGCAGGTGCGCCAGCGTCTCACCGATGGCGAAGCCGAGCTGATGGGCATCGAGCTTGCGGCGGAACAGCACCGGCACGATCTCGGCGCAGGTGCGGGGCTCCGCGCAAGCTGCTTCGAGTTCCGCAAGACGAGCGTCA
>DASZHJ010000303.1:0-6895 GCA_035938015.1 Allostellaceae bacterium | reverse complement strand
CTCGCATCACCACTTCACTCATCCGACACGGCCGGGCGTGGTGACGGTGCCGCATCCGGTCAAGGATCTGAAGATTGGCACGCTCAAGAGTATCGAGCGGCAATCCGGAGTAAAGTTGCGTTAGCGAGGCATGGAGATGACGCGCGTCTATTTCCCCGCGATCGTCGAGGGCGGCAGGCGGCCCGGCTACAGCGTGTTCTTCCCTGATCTGCCCGGGCTCGCGAGCGCCGGCGATAGCGTGCAGGCGGCGGCGCTCAATGCCGAGGAGGCCTTGCGCGGCCACATCGCGCTGCTCGCCGAGGAAGGCCATGAGATCCCAGGCGCCCGCGCGCTCGACGCGATCGAGCGCGATCCCGAGGTGCGAGAGGTCGCGCGCATTCTGGTCGGCGTCGATGTTCCGTCGACGCGCGCGCTCCGGATCAATGTCTCGCTACCGGAGGACTTGGTGCGGCGCATCGACGCCGCCGCCGACAACCGATCGCGGTTTCTGGCGCAGGCGGCTGCGAAGGCATTGCAGTCCGCCGCGGCAACGCGTTCCCGGCCTAAGAGCAAGCGCCGCGCTCGGCAGTAAGCAACGCCAGGCGGATCGAGGCCGCCGAGATGTCTCAAGGGATCTACTGGATCGAGGGCGGAGCGGCGGGTGGGCTCGCGATCCTGGCGCGGCCGGCGCCGGAGCCGCTCGCGCAGGAGATCGCGGCCTGGCGCGAGTCGGGTGTCACGATGGTCGCGAGCCTGCTCGAGCCGCGGGAGGAGCGGATGCTCGGCTTGCGCGAGGAAGCCGGGCTCTGCCGGGCCCACGGCATCGACTTCGTTTCGTTTCCGATCGCCGACCGCGGAATTCCCGCCTCGCTCGCGGAGGCGGTGGCGCTCGTGCGCCGGCTGGCGCGCGCGATCGAGGCGGGAGGCACGGTCGGCGTGCACTGCCACGCGTCGATCGGCCGCTCGGGCATGATCGCGGCCTCGGTCCTGATGGCGCTGGGTCGCGCGGAGGCGCAGGCCCTGGAGGCGGTCGCCGCCGGCCGCGGCCGGCGCGTGCCCGAGACACCCGAGCAGAGAGCCTGGGTCGGCGCGGCGGGGCGGGAACTCGTGCGTCCCGCTGGCGACTACCCGGTCTTGCCGACGCTGTAGGAGTGCGCGCCGGATCCCGCGAGCTTGCCGCCGTCGACGATCAGGTATTCGGTGCGGATCGGCCGGCGCTCGAACCAGCATTCCAGGATCTCCCGCGTCCCGGCGGCGTAGCGGGTCTGCGCCGACAGCGAAGTCCCGGAGGTGTGCGGCGTCATGCCGTGGTGCGGCGTCGTCCGCCAGGGGTGATCCTTCGGCGCCGGCTGCGGGAACCAGACGTCGCCGGCATAGCCCGCGAGCTGCCCGCTTTGCAGCGCGCGGACGACGGCGTCGCGCTCGCAGATCTTGCCGCGCGCGGTGTTCACCAGATAGGCGCCGCGCTTCATCTTGCCGATCAGCGCGTCGTTGAAGAGGTGCTCGGTCTCCGGGTGCAGCGGCGCGTTGATGGTGACGACGTCGCAGACCCGCACCATCGACTCGACCGTGTCGTGGAAGGTGAGGCCCAGCTCCGCCTCCACTTGGCTTGGAAGCCGATGGCGGTCCGTGTAGTGGAGCGCGACGTCGAACGGCTTCAGCCGGCGCAGGACCGCCAGCCCGATGCGGCCCGCCGCGACGGTCCCGACCTGCATCGCCTCGAGGTCGTAGGAGCGCGACACGCAGTCGGCGATGTTCCAGCCGGTGTCGACGACCCATTGGTAGGAGGGGATGTAGTTGCGCACCAGCGACAGGATCATCATCACGACGTGCTCGGAGACGCTGATGCTGTTGCTGTAGGTGACCTCGGCGACGGTAATGCCCTGCTTGATGGCGGCTTGCAGGTCGACGTGGTCCGAGCCGATCCCCGCGGTGATCGTGAGCTTCAGCCGCTTCGCCTTCGCGATCCGCTCCGCCGTCAGGTAGGCCGGCCAGAACGGCTGCGATATCACCACGTCCGCATCGGGCAGCTCGCGCTCGAAGACCGAGCCCGGGCCCTCCTTGTCCGAGGTGACGACGAATGCGTGGCCGAGGCCCTCCAGGAACTTGCGCAAGCCAAGCCCGCCCGAGACCGAGCCCAGCAGCTCGCCCGGCTTGAAGTCGATCTGCTTCGGCGTCGGCGCCGTCTGACCGCCGGGATAGCGCTCGATCTTGGGAATGGCGTCGCGCGCGTAGGACTTGGGATAGCCGGTGACGGGGTCGTCATAGAGCACGCACAGCACCTTAGCCATCTGGGCCTCCCTGTATTCGGATCGCTCGCGCGGCGGCGTCGGTTTCCGCTCGCACGGGCGACTGTCGCCGCCGGGAAGGGCGCCCATCAAACGAAAGTTATGGATCGGATGATCGACGATCTCGATCAGCGCTCGACCGGTGCCGGCACCCTCAGGCCAGGGCGGCCGGGGCGAGCCGGGCGTTCTCGCGATCGATCGTTGCGGCCAAGTCGAGTCGGCGGGCCACGGCCAGGAGCGCCCGCGCCACCGGCGGCAGCGGATCGCGATCGGACGCGACCAAGCCGATCCAGTGAGACGCCGTCGGCTGCACGAGCGGAACCGCGGTCAATCCGTCCGATCGCTCCAACAGGAGCAGGAACGTGTGCGGCACCACGGTCGACCAATGGCCGAACCTGAGGTGCGACCAGAGGGTGACCAGCGAGTTGGTCTCGACCGAGGCATTGACCTCGGCGCCGGCCTCTCGAAAGTGCATGTCGAGAATGCGCCGGTTCTGCATGTCGGGGGTCAGCAGGCAGAGCGGCAGAGTCGCCGCCTCCGCCCAACCGATGGCGTCGCGCTCGCGCAAGGCGCGGTTGGTCCGGGTCACCAGCACGTAGCGCTCCTGATAGAGCGGCAAGGTCCGCACCCGCGCCAGCGGCTCGTTGTCGAGATAGGTCACGCCGACATCGAGATCGAACTCGTCGAGGTGGCGCTGGATCTCGATGGAGGTCTGCGACCGCACGACGATGCTGGTGCGCCGGTGACGATCGGCGAAGGGCGCGGTCAGCAGAGAGACGATCGGCAAGGTCACGGGGATCGCGCCGATCCGCAGCTGGCCCACCATGCCCTCGCGCATCTCGCTCAGCTCTTGCTCCAGGCTGCTGAAGTCGACCAGCACTCGCTGCGCCCAGGCGAGGACACGCTCGCCTTCCTCGGTCAGGCCGATGAATCGCTGGCCGCGCTCGACGATGAGAACGCCGAGGCTCTCCTCGAGCTGCTTGATGCCGGCCGACAGCGTCGATTGCGTCACGTTGCAGAGCGCCGCTGCGCGGGCGAAATGCCGCTCGCGGGCGAGCGTGGTGAGATAGTGCAGATGTCGAATGATCATCCTCGGGCACACCCTCGCGGGGAGGCTCGATTGTAGCGCAGGACGCCCGGGGGTACCGGCCGGGTTCAAACGCAAAACACGTTCGGCCCTGAGCCTGCAAACCCAATTTGCGTGCGGTCCTCCCCAAAATCGTCATTGCACCCTCGCCTCGGGACGCGCGACCATCGGTACCCAAGAATGAGAGAGGCGCCGCTGCGGGGCTCGTCTCTTGGTCCCCGCGCCGCCTCCGACCACAGGCGAAGGAGGCGCGCATGAACGGCAGAGCAGCGGCACCGCGTACGGCGGCGCTGGTGGGTCCCTACCTCTCGGGCAAGACGACGTTGTTGGAAGCGTTGCTCTTCGCCACCGGCGCCATCAACCGGCGCGGCACCATAAAGGACGGCAACACCGTGGGCGACGCCTCGCCCGAGGCGCGGGCGCGCCAGATGACCACCGAGATCAACGTCGCCCATACCACCTATCTCGGCGACCCCTGGACCTTCCTCGATTGCCCCGGCTCCGTCGAGCTCGCCCACGAGACGCAATCGGCGCTGCTGGCGGTCGACGTCGCGGTCGTGGTGTGCGAGCCCGAGGCCGATCGCGCGCTGACGCTGAGCCCGCTCTTCAAGTTCCTCGACGCGCATTCGATCCCGCACATGGTGTTCGTCAACAAGCTCGACACTTCCGAGACCCGCGTGCGCGACGTGATGGCGGCGCTGCAGTCGGTCTCCGAGCGGCCGCTCGTCCTGCGTCAGGTGACGCTGCGCGACAAGGAGGGCGGCATCACCGGCTATGTCGACCTCGTGAGCGAGCGGGCCTACCAGTACAAGCCCGGCCAAGCGTCCGATCTCGTCAAGCTGCCGGACGGCTTCTGGAACGAGGAGCGCGCGACCCGCACCAGCCTCGTCGAGAAGCTCGCAGACTACGACGACAAGCTGCTGGAGCAGCTGCTGGAGGACGTCGAGCCCTCCAAGGAGGAGATCTACAAGCACCTCGCCAAGGACCTGCAGCGCGACCTGATCGTGCCGGTGATGCTGGGCTCGGGCGCGCAGGAGCACGGCGTGCGCCGGCTGCTGAAGGCGCTGCGCCACGAGACACCGCAGCCCGCCGCCACGGCCGCGCGCCTCGGCATCAAGCCCGAGGGCGGCGAGGCGGTGGCGCAGGTCATCAAGACCTATTATCCCGGCAACACCGGCAAGCTGTCGCTGGCGCGGGTCTGGCGCGGCACGGTGAGCGAGGGCATGAGCCTGAACGGCGTGCGCGTCGCGGGCGTGCTGCGGATGAACGGCGCCAAGCAGGAGAAGGTCGCCTCTGCCGGCCTCGGCGAGGTGGTGGCGCTGGCGCGGCTCGAGGGCATCGGTACCGGCACGGTCTTGAGCTCCAGCGGGAATCCACCGGCGCTGCCGAAGCCGGCGCTGCCGAAGCCGGTCTACGCCCTCACGGTCGCGGCGGAGAAGCGCGCCGATGACGTCAAGCTCTCGGGCGCGATCCAGAAAGTCATCGAGGAGGACCCGACGCTCGAGCTGCGCCACAGCGAGGACGGCCACGAGCTCGTGCTCTGGGGGCAGGGCGACATCCACCTGCAGATCGCGCTCGATCGGCTGCGCACGAAATACAGCCTGCCCGCGACCACGAAGCACCCGCAGGTCGGCTACCGCGAGACCATCCGCAGGCCGGTGGCGCAGCATGCCCGCTTCAAGCGCCAAAGCGGCGGGCACGGCCAGTTCGCGGACATCGAGATCGAGGTGCGGCCGCTGCCGCGGGGCTCGGGACACGCCTTCACCAACTCGGTGGTCGGCGGAGCCATCCCCAAGAACTACATCCCCGCCGTCGAGGATGGCGTGAACGAGTATCTGGTTCGAGGCCCGCTGGGCTTTCCCGTGGTGGACGTCGCGGTCAATCTGGTCACCGGCCAGTTCCACGCCGTCGACAGCTCCGATCAGGCCTTCAAGACCTGCGGCCGCATGGCGATGAGCGAGGCCATGCCGAAGTGCGATCCGGTGCTGCTGGAGCCGATCCATCACGTGGACATCTCCGTGCCCAACGCCTTCACCTCCAAGGTGCAGCGGCTGATCTCGGGGCGGCGAGGCCAGATCCTCGGCTACGACGCCAAGGAGGGCTGGACCGGTTGGGACACCGTCAGCGCCAACCTGCCGCAGTCGGAGCTGCACGATCTCATCATGGAGCTGCGCTCGATCACGCTGGGCGTCGGCACCTATACGGAGCGCTTCGATCGGCTACAGGAGCTCACCGGCAAGCTCGCGGAGAAGGTGATGGCGGGGCGCGCCGAGGCGGCGGCGGAGTAACCGGCGGCGCTCAGCCCTTCCCATGGTCGCGCGGCTGCAGGCCTTGCAATTGACAAAGCCGCGAGCGGGCGCGACAAGCAGGGACCCGTCCGGTCGGGCAAGCCCCGGGCTCGCGATGGCGTGATTTGCGGCTGCGGCCAATCTCGCGCGATATGCCGAGGCGCATCCATTCGGAGGCAGGCATGTTCATCAAGCGGAAGCGCGGCTGGGAAATTCCCGAGCGCGAGGCGACGCCCGAGGCGATCTACAATGACCGGCGGCGGCTCCTGCAGGCGATGGGTCTGGGCGCCATCGGTATCGCCGTGACGGCGGGGCCGCTGAGCTCGCTCGCGGAGGCCGCAGCGGCGCCGGCGGCCGATCCCTCGGCCGGTCTTTACCCCGCCAAGCCCAACGACCGCTTCACGCTGGATCGTCCGGTGACGGACGAGAAGATCGTCGAGCACTACAACAACTTCTACGAGTTCGGCTCCCAGAAGGAGATCTACGACGAGGCCCAGGCGCTGCCGATCCGGCCCTGGACGGTCACGTTCGACGGCATGGTGGAGAAGCCCATAACCGTCGGTATCGACGATCTCCTGAAGCAGATGCCGCTCGAGGAGCGCTTGATGCGCCACCGCTGCGTCGAGGCCTGGTCGATTGCGGTGCCGTGGAGCGGATTTCCGATGAAGGCGTTGGTCGAGTTCGCGAAGCCGCTGGGCTCGGCGAAATTCGTGCGCACCGAGAGCTTCAACGACCCGAAGGTCGCCTCGGGCCAGAAGGCGTTCTGGTATCCCTGGCCCTATATCGAGGGCGTCACCATCGAGGAAGCGACCAACGAGCTGCCGTTCATGGTGACGGGCATTTACGGCAAGCCGCTGCCGCGGCAGAACGGCGCACCCTTGCGCATGGAGCTGCCGTGGAAGTACGGCTTCAAGTCGGCGAAGTCGATCGTCAAGTTCACCTTCACCGACAAGCGTCCGGTCTCGTTCTGGGAGACGCTGCAGGGCAGCGAGTACGGCTTCTGGGCCAACATCAACCCCGACGTCCCGCATCCCCGCTGGAGCCAGGCGAGCGAGCGCGTGCTCGGCACCGACGAGCGGCGTCCCACGTTGATGTGGAACGGCTACGGCGAGTTCGTCGCCTCGCTCTACGACAACCTCAAGGGCGAGCGGTTGTTCACCTGACCGGCAAGCTCAGGCCGCCTTCTTGAGGATCGCTGCCGCGGCGTCCGCGAAAGTCTGGCAGCCCAGCACGATGTCTTCTTCTCGGGTGTC
>DASZHJ010000302.1:0-13744 GCA_035938015.1 Allostellaceae bacterium | reverse complement strand
CACCCACTACAAGATCAGGACCCTCAACAACCATGCGCTCCATCCGGAGACGCTGATGATGGGCTACGGCTATTCGCCCGCGCTCTCCGAGGGCTCGCTGAAGCCGCCGATCTTTCTCACCTCGACCTTCGTCTTCGAGTCAGCTCAGCAGGGCAAGGACCTCTTCGATGTGACCGCCGGACGGCGGCAGTCGAGGCCGGGCGAGAAGACCGGACTCGTCTATTCTCGCTTCAACAATCCGAACTTCGAGATATTGGAGGATCGGCTCGCGATCTGGGACGAGGCGGGGCGCTCGGCCGTGTTCGCGAGCGGCATGGCGGCGATCTCCACGGTGCTGCTGGCTTTCCTGCGCCCGGGCGACACGATCCTGCACAGTCGGCCGCTTTACGGCGGCACCGAGACGCTGATGCGCAACCAGCTCACGGCTTTCGGCATCACGCCGGTGGGGTTCACCGACGGGATCGACCAAGGCAAGATCGCCGCCGCCGTCCAGGAGGCACTGGCGAAAGGCCGCGTCGGCCTGATCATGCTGGAGACCCCGGCCAATCCTACGAACGGCCTGGTCGATCTTCGCGCGATGGCCGCGGCCGCCGACGAGATCGGCGCCAAGCAAGGCCATCGGCCGCCGGTGGTGGTGGACAACACGTTGCTCGGGCCGATGTACCAGAAGCCGCTCCGCCACGGTGCGGACCTCGCGATCTATTCGCTTACGAAATACGCTGGCGGTCACAGCGACCTCGTCGCGGGCGGCGTATCCGGATCGGAAGAGCTGGTGCGCAAGATCGGCCTGCTGCGGGGCGCGCTCGGGACCCAACTCGATCCGCATTCCTGCTGGATGCTGCTGCGCTCGTTGGAGACGCTCGGCATTCGCACCGAGCGAGCGAACCAGAACGCGCACAAGGTGGCGGAGTATCTGCGCGCCCATCCCAAGATCGCCAAGGTGCACTACCTCGGCTTCCTCGACGCCGAGGATCCGCGCAAGCAGGTGTTCGACCGGCAATGCGTGGCGCCCGGCTCGACCTTCTCTTTCGAGGTCAAGGGCGGCGAGGCCGAGGCTTTCACCATGCTGGACCGGCTCAAGATCATGAAGCTCGCGGTCAGCCTGGGCGGCACCGAGACGCTGATTTCGCACCCGGCCTCGACCACTCACTCCGGTATAGCGCGTGTGCTGCGCGAGGAGATCGGCCTCAGCGAGGCGCTGATCCGAATCTCGGTAGGGATCGAGAATGCCGACGACCTGCTCGCCGACCTCGCGCAGGCGCTCGCCTGAGCGGTCCTTACTTCGGCAAGTGCACGCGCACGCGCAATCCGCCCTGTGGCGAATCCTCCAAGCTGATGTCGCCGCCGTGGCTGAGCGCGACGTCTCGCGCGATGGTGAGCCCAAGCCCGACGCTGCCGGTCTGAGGGTTGCGCGCGGCATCGAGGCGGAAGAACGGCCGGAACACGTCGTCCCGCCGATGCGGCGGGATGCCGGGCCCGTCATCGTCGACCAGGATATCGATGCCATCCTTGACCGGCACCGCGGTGACCCAGACGTGGCTGCCGTACCGCCGCGCATTCGCAATCAGATTCGCGATGCAGCGCTTGGTCGCATCGGGACGCAGCGAGGTCGCGAACGCCTCGGGCGCAGCGATCGTCACTGGCGCACCGTCCCGCCGCGCGTTCGCGACCACCTCCTCGAGCAGCATGGGCAGATCGACCTCGCGCGGCGTCTCGCCGCCCTCGCCGCGGGCGAAATCGAGGTAGCCCTGAACCATGCCCTGCATCTGCGTCACGTCGGACTTGAGCTCGGCGACCGTCGACCCGTCCTCCAAGAACTCGAGCGCGAGCTTCATTCGCGTGAGCGGCGTGCGCAGGTCGTGCGAGACACCGGCCAGCATCTCGGTGCGCTGGCTGATCTGGCGCTGGATGCGCTCGCGCATGAGCAGGAACGCGGCGCCGACACGGCGGATTTCGGTCGCGCCGGCGAGCCGGAAATTCGGGACGTCGCGGCCCTTGCCGAAGCTCTCTGCGGCGGCGGCGAGACGGCGCAGCGACTTCACTTGGTTGCGCATGAAGAGCGTTGCCACCGCGAACAACACCAGGGACGAGCCACTCATCCAGAGCACGAAGATGTAGGTGGTCGGCGTGAACAGGCGCTTCTTGGGGACGGCGACCTGCAGTACGCCGCTCGGCAGCGCGATGGTCACGAGTATGTCGCGCGGATCGAACTCGTCGTCGATCTGGAACGGTCGCCGCACCCGCTCCGTCAGGGCGGCAACCAGATCCACGCTGCCGCCCGAGGAGACTGGCACCATGCCCGAGGGCAACCTGTCGCCGGCCCAGTAGATGTATTCGAGGTCGGTCGCGCGGGCGGCGCGCTCGAAGGCTCGCGTTCGCTCCAGATCATCGGAGATCGAGCTTAGGCTTTGGACGACCTCGGAGATCTCTCCTGCCACCGCGCTGGTGAGGCGGCGCGAGACCGTATCCCAAACGCGGTCGTAGAAGATCCAAGTAGCGATCACCTGCACCAGGATGAGCGGCGTCACGATGATCAGGATAGAGCGCCCGAACAGGCTGCGCGGGAGTATGCGCTTGTGCCAGCGCGGATCTTGTACCGCACGGCGCGCCTCGGCGAACCCGCTGGCCCCGAGCCCGGCCGCAGCGCGCGGCGCCTCAATCGGGCTTGAGGACATAGCCGATACCTCGGACCGTCTGAAGATAGCGCGGGAATTTCGGATCGCGCTCAATCTTGCGCCGGAGTCTGGTCATCTGCACGTCGACCGTGCGCACGTTCCCGCTGAACTGCGCCTCCTCGGCGAGCCGCTCGCGGCTGACCGGGGTGCCCGAGCGTCCCGCGAGCGCTGCCAGGAGCGCCGCCTCGGCGGCGGTCAGATGGACGGGTTCTTCGCCCCGCCAGAGTTCTGCGCGCTTGAGATTAAAGCGGAATCCGCCGAACCGCGCCTCACCGGCAGCCGCGCCATCGACCGCGGCGCGGGCAAGGATATTGCGGATGCGCAGCACCAGCTCGCGCGGCTCGAAAGGCTTCACGAGGTAATCGTCGGCGCCTTGCTCGAGCCCGTGGATGCGGTTCTCCGCCTCGGCCATTGCGGTGAGCAACAACACGGGAACCCGGCGCTCTGCCTTCAGGCTCGCCGTAAGCTCGAACCCGTTCTCGCCGGGCATCATCACGTCGACGATAGCCAGATCGTACTCCAGGCTCTTGAGTTTGAGGCGAGCCTCCGCGGCGTCCGCTGCGAGCGTGATGCGAAACCCGTTGTCCGCGAGATAGCGCCGCAGCAAGCCACGCAGGCGCTCGTCGTCGTCGACCACCAGGAGATGCGGTGCCTCGGATGCGACCATCTCGGGCTCAGCGCCGTGCGCCGGACGGGCGGGCGAACTTGGCGCGGTCGGACTCGCTGCCCATGATCCCCAGCATGACATTGCGGAACCCCTCGACCGCCTGAGCGCCCGCTTCACGATAAGCCTTCGCCACGCGCCGGCGCTGATTCTCCGAGAGCTGGCGCTCGAGCTCGACCCCCTCGGGCGTGAGCTCGAGCAGACGCTGGCGACGGTCGCGGGGACCGGGCTTCTGCACGATGAAGCCCTGGCGCACGAGCTGGCCCAGCACGCGGCTCAGGCTCTGCTTGGTGATGCGGAGGATGCTCAAAAGCTCGGTCACGGTCAGTTGTGGGTAGCGCCCGACGAAATAGATGACGCGGTGATGGGCGCGACCGAAGCCGTAGCGCGCCAGCATGGCGTCGGGCTCGGCGGTGAAGTCGCGATAGGCATAGAATAGCAGTTCGATCCCCTGGCGCAGCTCCTCCTCCCGCAGAAACAGGTGGGTATGGGTCGGGGATTTTATGTCAGCCATGTTGACATATTGTGGTTCGATCGTTACTGCTAGGACCCTAGGGCGGACACAATCGGTCTTCCGACCGGACTTATAGGCACGAGGATGCTCCCATGGCCATCATTCCCTTCGACGATCGCGACGGCACCATCTGGTTCGATGGCAAGCTCACGCCCTGGCGGGATGCCAAGATCCACGTCCTCACGCACGCGCTGCATTATGCAAGTTGCGTCTTCGAGGGGGAACGAGTCTATGGCGGCAAGGTCTTCCACCTCGACGAGCACAGCCGGCGCCTGATCAATTCGGCGAAGCTCCTGGGCTTCGGGATCCCGATCGACCTCGCGACCATCAACGAGGCCACCAACGCCGTGGTCAAGGCGAACAACATCGTCGACGGCTACGTGCGGCCGGTGGCTTGGCGCGGTGCCGAGCAGATGGGCGTGGCGGCGCAGCAGACCAAGATCCACATGGCGATCGCGACCTGGGAATGGCCGGCTTATTTTTCGCCGGAAGCGCGGCTCAAGGGCATTCGCATGACCATCTCCAAGTGGGCGCGGCCCGCCCCCAACACCGCGCCCACGGCCTCGAAGGCCGCGGGGCTCTATATGATCTGCACGCTCTCCAAGCACGCGGCGGAGGCCGAGGGCTACGAGGACGCGCTGATGCTGGACTGGCGCGGGCAGATCGCCGAGGCGACCGGCGCCAACGTCTTTCTCGCCATCAACGGCGAGCTTCACACGCCCACGCCCGACTGTTTCCTCGACGGCATCACGCGTCGCACGGTGATGGGGCTCGCGCGCGCGCGCCAGATCAAGGTGGTGGAGCGCGCGATCATGCCCGACGAGCTCGGCAAGGCGCAGGAAGTGTTCCTCACGGGCACCGCCGCCGAGGTGACGCCGGTGCGCGAGATCGGCCCCTACAAATTCACGCCCGGCCGCATCTGCAAGCAGATGATCGAGGATTTCGACAAGGCGACGCGGGCCTGACTCTAGTCATGCCACACCCGTCTCTGACCCTGCGGAGCATCCGCGCGCGGCCCGTGGTGCTGAAGCTCAAGCGGCCGGTGGTCGCGCGCATCGCCACGATCACGGACTGGCCGCTCATCCTGATCGACCTCGAAACGGAGGAGGGCGTCGTCGGCAGGACCTATCTCGAGCCCTATGTCCCGAAGGCGATGAAATATCTGCTGCCCGCGCTGCGCGATCTCGGCGCGCTCCTGAAGGGGCGCCGCGTCGCGCCGGTCGAGCTCTACGACGCCGCGCGAAAGTCCCTGCATTTCGTGGGCTATCAGGGTCTGTCGATGATCGCCGTCTCCGGGCTCGACATGGCGGCCTGGGACGCGCTGGCGCGGGCTGCGGGGGTGCCGCTCTGCGTGCTGCTGGGCGGTTCCGTGGGTGCCGTGAAGGCCTACAACAGCAACGGCCTCTGGCTCCAGGAGCCCGCGAAGGTGGCGGCGGAGGCAGTCGAGCTGCGCGACGAGGGCGGCTTCACCGGTCTCAAGCTGCGCCTCGGCCGCGAGCGCCTGCGCGACGATCTCGCCACCATCGATGCCGTGCGGAAATCCGTCGGCGTCGACATGGAGCTCATGGTCGACTTCAATCAGGGCCTGCACCTCGGCGAGGCCTTACAGCGCTGCCACGCCATCGACGATGCCGGCCTCGCCTGGATCGAGGAGCCGATCGTCTACGACAACCTCGACGGCTATCGCCAGCTCGCGGCCGAGCTCGAGACGCCGATTCAGATCGGCGAGAATTTCTACGGGCCCCGCGATCTGCACGCGGCCCTCCAGCACAAGGCCTGCGACTTCGTGATGCCGGATTTCATGCGGATCGGCGGCGTCACCGGCTGGCTCCGGGCGGCGGCGATCGCGGGAGCTGCCGGCGTACCGATGTCGACGCATCTTTATCCGGAGGTCGCGGCGCACGTCATGCGCGTCACCGAGACCGCGCACTGGCTCGAATGGCAGGACTGGGCCGATCCGATCCTGCGGAAGCCCTATGCGATCAAGGACAGCCGGCTGCACATTCCCGATGAGCCCGGCGTGGGCCTGGAATGGAACGAGGACGCCGTCAGGGCGCACGCAGTCGAGATCTAGTGGCTACTGCGCGACCCAGCGCTTCGCGGCCACGTCGTCGCCGGAATGCGCGTCGACCCAGCGCGGGCCAGCGCTGGTTTCCTCGAGCTTCCAGAAGGGCGCCTTGGTCTTGAGCCAGTCGACCAGGAACTCGCAAGCTTCGAAAGCGGCTTGCCGATGCGCCGCCGCCGTCACCACCAGCACGATGCGCTCGCCCGGCTCGAGCCGGCCGAAGCGGTGGATGATGAGCAAGGCCTCGAGTTTCCAGCGCTGTCGCGCCTCGGCCTCGATCTCGCCGAGCTTCTTCTCGGTCATGCCGGGATAATGCTCGAGGGTCATGGCGCCGATGCGGTCGGCGCCCGCCGCGTCGCGCACCACGCCCACGAAGCTCACGATGCCGCCGATCTCGTGCCGGCCCTCGGCGAGGCGCGCGATCTCGGCACCGACGTCGAAGTCCTCGCGCTGTACGCGGATCATGCTCAGCCTCCGGTGACCGGCGGAAACAGCGCGACCTCGTCGCCGGGCCGCACCGGATGGTCAGAGGGTACGTAGTCCTGGTTGACGGCAACGCGCACGACCGAGGCGTCCTGGAGCGCGTCGGCAAAGCGCGGCCCGCGGCCCTTCAGCCACTCCAAGAGATGGCCGACGGTCGAGACATCCGCGGGCAGCTCGACGGTTTCCTCGGCGGTACCGATCTTGGCGCGGAGCCAGGCGAAATAGAGCAGTTTCATGGGCGGTTTTCCCGCCCTCACCTAGGCTCGCTCTCCCGCAATGTCAACGTTGTGCCAGGGCCCACTCGCGGGGATCAGATCACGATCTCAACCCGCCGATTGCGCGGCTCGCGCACGCCGTCCGGTGTCGGTACGGCCGGGTCCTGCTTGCCGCGCCAGGCTTCCGAGATCGCGTCGTCGGGCACGCCCTGTCGCACCAGCGCCGCGCGCACCGTATCCGCACGGCGCTTGGAGAGACCGAGGTTGTACTGCTGCGTGCCCGAGAGGTCGGTATAGCCGGTGACCGCGATCCGCGCCGAGCCCGTCTCCTTGTAAGAGGCCGCGGCGTCCTGCACCACTTTGGAGCCCTCGGGCGTGAGGTCGGATTTGTCGAACTCGAAGTAGACCGTGAATTGTCGCACCGGCGTCGGCGGCGGCGGTACGACGGCCGGGGCGGCTGCGGGAACCGGAGCCGCCGCGGGCGGCGGAGGCGGGGGTGGGGCGAAGTGATAGGCGACGCCGAGCATGACGTTGTGGGTGTTGTACTCGGTCTTGAGTCCGGACGGCGTTCCCGCCACGCTGCCATGGAACTTCGGATCGGTGGTCGCGAAGTAGCGATAGTCGAGGCTCGCCGACCAGTTCGGATCGATGGTGTAGCGGACACCGGCGATGCCTTGATAGGCGAGTTGCCAGTCATCCGCGCTCAGTCCCGGCGAGCCCACGGAGTTGAAATCGTCGAGATGGAGACGCGCCGCGCCCACGCCGGCGCCGATGTAGGGCGTGAACTTGGTGACGTTGTTGAAGTCGTAATAGGCGTTGCCCATGATGGCGAGGTTGTCGATGCTGCCCGTCGTGGGCGCCGTGACGCCCGAGTTGGTGGCGCTCTTCTCGTCGTGCCGGCGGTAGACCAGCTCGCCTTCGAGCCTGATCCCGCTCCCGAACTCGTATCCGCCGTTAGCGCCGGCGGCGAAGCCCTCGCCAGGATGAATTTTCAGCGGCGTGCTCGTGCCCGGAGACGTCGTCGTCGAATTCTGATCGTTCAGATGCGACCAAGCGCCCTCGCCGCCGACATACCAGCCCGGGGTCTGCGCGTGGGCGGTGCCGGCGCCGATCAATGCGAGTGTCGCGAGCGCGAGGCAGAGCGAGTCTCGGCGCACAACCATTTGGATTCCTCCCAGATTACAGAGACTTAACACCGGGAGGCATCTAGCGCGGCGCTGTGATCCCACAACCCCGGCGCGCGGCAGTTTCAGGGCAAGATTGTGAGCCCGCTACCTCTGCGGGATCGGCGTCTGCGCACCTGCTAGCGCGCGAGGAATCCGCCGTCGACCGCGAGGATGTGGCCGGTCACCATGGACGCCGCCGGGCTCGCGAGGAAGAGCACGGCTCCCACGATCTCCTCGGGCTCGGCCACGCGACCCATGGGCGTCGCGGCCTCGATCCGCTCGAGCACCTCGGGCCGCGCGAGGAGCGTGCGCGTGAACTCGGTGCGCGTCCAGGTCGGTGCCACCGCGTTGACGCGGATGCCGTCCCGCGCCCATTCCAGCGCGAGCGCGCGCGTCATGTTGACGATCGCGCCCTTGGAGGTCTGGTAGGACGCATTCGGATAGATACCGCCGGAGAGCCCCATGATCGAGGAAAGATTGACGATGCTGCCCTTGCGTTTCCCCAGCATCAGCTGTGCCGCGGCGCGTGCGCAGAGAAAGCTGCCGGTGACGTTGACCGCCATCACGCGGTCCCAGTCCTCGCGCGAGGTCTCGACCGCGGAGTTGCGGATCGCAATGCCCGCGCTGTTCACGAGCACATCGAGCCCGCCGAGGAGTCGGCCGAGCTCGGTGAAGGCCTTGTCGACTTCGCCTGCGTCGGCGACATCGACCACCAGCGCGTGAGCGTGGCCGCCCGCCGCGCGGATGATCTCCGCGACCTCATTGGCCGCAATGCCGTTGCGGTCGAGCAGGGCGACCTCGGCGCCGACCCGCGCGAAGGCCTCCGCGATGGCACGGCCGAGGCCGCTGCCCGCGCCGGTGATCGCGGCCACCCGGCCGTCCAGCCGGAATGCCGCGAGGGGATCATCCAGCGAAAGTCTCTCGATCAATCGATCACCTCTCGGAACGGCAAGAAGGGCACGCTGGCGCCGGGCTCGATATCGGTCGCGGTCTCATCGAGCACGACGAGTCCGTCGGAGTCCACCATGGACGTGAGGATCCCGGCGCCGTCGCGCGGAAATTTTTGAGCGACCCAGCCGCCGTCGGAGCCCGGCTCCAATCTCGCGCGCAAATATTCGCGCCGGCCCGCCTTCTTCCGATAGGCGAAGCCGGATACCACGCGGAAGCTGCGGGGCGCGATGTCCGTGGCACCCGCGAGCCTCAGGATCAGTGGCCGCGCCAGCACCAGAAACGTGACCATGACCGCGACGGGATTGCCGGGCAGGCCCAGGAACGGCACGCGCCCGACTTGGCCCATGGCGACCGGGCGGCCCGGCTTAATGGCGAGGCGCCAGAAGTGCAGGCGTCCCTGCGCCTCCACGGCTGCCTTCATGTGATCCTCCTCGCCGGTGGACATGCCGCCGGAGCTCACGATGAGATCGTGGGTCTCCGCGGCGTCGGCGAGGGTGGATTGGATGGCGGCTGGGTCGTCCGGCAGGATCCCGAGATCGCTGACCTCCGCGCCCAGACCCTCGAGAAGCGCGCGCAGCGCGTAGCGATTGGCGTCATAAATCGCGCCTGCCGGCAGCGGCGCGCCGGGCTCGCGCACCTCGTCTCCCGTCGACAGCAGAGCCGCGCGCAGCCGCCGGTAGACCGAGAGCTCGGTGCAGCCGAGCGAGGCCGCAAGCCCGATCTCCTGCGGCCTGAGCCGCAGCCCTGCGGCCAGCACGGTCGTGCCCGCGGTCACGTCCTCGCCGGCCCGGCGGCGGTTCGCGCCGCGCTTCAGGCCGGGCGGCAGCCGGACCTTGCCGCCAGTCTCGCGGCAATCCTCTTGCATGAAGACGGTGTCGGGCCCCTCGGGCATCGGCGCGCCCGTGAAAATTCGGATCGCAGCACCGCGCCGCGCGGCTCGGTCCAGCGGATGGCCTGCCGTCGCGCGGCCCTCCAGGGGGAGCACGGTCTCGGCGCCCACCCTGAGGTCGTCGAAGTAGACGGCATAGCCATCGACTGCCGCGTTGTCGTGAGGCGGCACGTTCCGCGGGGCGACTAAGGGCGTGGCGAGGATGCGATCACGCGCGCGGGAAAGGGGCACCGTCTCGGGCTCGGGCAGCGCCACCGTGCGCGCCTCGATGAGCCGTAGCGCCTCGCTCCCCGACATCAGCGCGCCGCCGAAGGCGAAGCAGTCGTCGCTCAGCTGGGCCATGGCTCAGGCCCCATCGCCGCAGCGTGCGCCAGCACGAAATCGGCGATGCCGCGGATATCGTCGAGCTCGAGCCGCGGCACCGGCAGCGTTGCGATCGGCTCGTCCGAGGCGACCGCAAGCACGGTCGGGTCCTCGCGACAGATCAGGGGTTTCCCGACGGATGGCCGGTGCACCTCCAGCCTTGGGTGCCGGTGATGCTTGAAGCCCTCGATCATCAAGAGATCGACCGGCGTCATCGCGCGCACCAGCGTCTCGAGCTGCGACTCCGGCGCGCCGCGATGCTCGTGCATCAGCGCCCAGCGGTTGGCGGAGGCCACCATCACCTCCACCGCGCCGGCAGTGCGATGGAGAAAGCTGTCCTTGCCGGGCTGATCGACGTCGAAGCTGTGATGCGCGTGTTTCACGGTGGAAACGCGGATCCCGCGGCCTGCGAGCTCGGGGATGAGGCGCGTCATTAACGTGGTCTTGCCGCTGCCGCTCCATCCGATCAGCCCGAAGACGCGCATTACGCCGGCGGCGCTCGAGCGACGGTGCTTGGCTCGGCCGCGCCTCGATCGGGCGGCGTGGCGGGGCTGCCGTCCATATGCGTGAGCCCGGCATGCAGATAGTCGTAACCCGTGAGCAGCGTGAGCGCGGCCGCGATCCACAGCATGACTTCGCCGATCGTCTTCACCGGCAAGAAGCTCGGGCCGGCATCGCCGACCAGGAGCACGCCGATCGCTACCATTTGCAAGCCCGTCTTCCACTTTGCGAGGCGCGAGACGGGCACGCCGACGTGCAGCCCCGCGAGGTGCTCGCGCAGCCCCGAGACCAGGATTTCGCGCATCAGGATGACCAGTGCTGGCAGGTCGCTGACTTCGCTGATCCGTTCCTTCGCCACCAGCATGAAGAGCGCCGCCGCGACCACCAGCTTGTCCGCGATGGGATCGAGGAAGCGCCCGAAATCGCTTTGCTGCTGCCAACGCCGCGCGAAATGGCCGTCGAGCCAATCGGTGATGCCCGCCGCGGAGAACAGCACGCACGCGACCCAGGGCGCCCAGCGACCCGGCAGGTAGAACGTGCCGACCAGAAGCGGCACCGCCAGGATGCGCGACAGCGTCAGCAGGTTGGGGAGCGTCGTCAGCATCGGTGTGCCGGGGGTGAGGGTCTCGCGATCTTAGCCATCGGCGTGGAAATGATCATAAATCTTTTTCGCCACGGCCTCGCTGATGCCGCCGACCTGCGCGAGGTCCGCCAGCCCCGCGCGCGCCACGCCGCGCGCCGAGCCGAAATGATGCAGCAGCGCCTTCTTGCGCTTGGCGCCGATGCCCGGGATCTCGTCGAGGGGCGAGACGCCGAGCACCTTGATGCGCCGCGCACGGTGCGTGCCGATGGCGAAACGGTGCGCCTCGTCGCGCAGCCGCTGCAGGTAATAGAGCACGGGGCTCTTGGGGTCGAGACCTCGGGGCGGTTTGCCCGGCAGGAAGAAGCGCTCGCGGCCGGCGTTGCGATCGGGTCCCTTGGCGATCGCGACCAGCGGCACCTCGGCGATGCCGAGATCGGCCAGCACCTGTTGGGCGACCGCGAGCTGACCCTCGCCGCCGTCGATCAGCACGAGGTCGGGCCAACTGCCGGTGTCGCGCGCGGGATCCTCCTTGAGCGCGCGGGCAAAGCGGCGCGTCAGCACCTCGCGCATCATGCCGTAGTCGTCGCCGGGCGCGATCTGGGCGCTCGCCTCGTCGGGCTCGGGCGTGGTGCCGCGGATCGTGAATTTGCGATAGGCGTTCTTGATGGAGCCCTCGGGTCCCGCGACGATCATGGCGCCGACGGGGTGCGCGCCCTGGATGTGGCTGTTGTCGTAAACTTCGATGCGCTGCGGCGGCCCGTCGAGCCCGAACAGCTCCGCCACGTCCTCCAGCAGTCGCAGCTGGGTGGCGCTCTCGGCGAGCCGGCGCGCCAGCGCCTCGCGCGCGTTGACCAGCGCGTGATCGACGATGCTGCGCTTGTCGCCGCGCTGCGGCACCAGCAGCTGCACCCGGGCGCCCGCCTTCACCGCGAGCGCCTCGGCGAGCAACTCCGCGTCGGCGGGCTCGTGGCTGAGCAGGACCAGCCGCGGCGGGGGCTTGGTCTCGTAGAACTGCCCCAGGAAGCCCGCCAGCACGTCCTCGAGCGACAGCTGCCGGTCGTGGCTCGGGAAATAGGCGCGATTGCCCCAGTTCTGGCCGCTGCGGAAGAAGAAAACCTGGACGCAGGTGTGTCCGCCCGCCTGATGCGCGGCGATTACGTCGGCGTCCTGCAAGCCCTCGACCGTGACGTCCTGATGGCCCTGCACGTGGGTGAGGGCGCGGATGCGGTCGCGCACCATCGCCGCCGCCTCATAATCGAGCGCCTCGGAGAGCTGTTGCATCCGCTCGGCCAGGCGCTGCTGCACCTCGCTGCTGCGGCCGCGCAGGAAATTGCGCGCGTCCTCGACCAGCTTTCCATAGGCTTCCCGATCGATCCGCCCGACGCAGGGCGCGCTGCAGCGTTTGATCTGGTAGAGCAGGCATGGCCGCGTGCGGGTATCGAACACGGTGTCGCTGCAGGAGCGCAGCAAGAACGCCCGCTGCAGCGCGATCAGCGTGCGCTTGACCGCTCCCGCCGAGGCGAAGGGGCCGAAGAACTCGCCGGGCTCGCCGCGGGCGCCGCGGTATTTCGCGAGCTGCGGAAACTCGTGGCCGCTGGTGACGTGGATATAAGGGAACGACTTGTCGTCGCGCAGCAGCACGTTGTAGCGAGGCATCAGCCGCTTGATCAGATTGTTCTCGAGCAGCAGCGCCTCGACCTCGGTGTGGGTCACCACGACCTCGAGCGTGCAGGTCTCCGCGACCATGCGCCGCAGTCGCGTCGAGAGATTGCCGAGATTGGTGTAGTGCTGGACCCGCGTCTTGAGGTTCCGCGCCTTGCCGACATAGACCGCGTCGCCTTTGCGGTCGAGCATGCGATAGACGCCCGGGCTCGTCGGCAGCGTCTTGAGCGCGCCCCGGATTGCGTCGATCCCATAAGTCAGCGTACCCGGTCGCGCGGCGCCGGCCTCGCTGGTCTCCTCGCCCGCCAGATCGCTCATCCTGCCGCCCGATCCGTCACTGGGTCCGCGTTGCCCCCAGGCTCGAAGCCCAAGATTTCCGAGCCTCACCGGAGTCTATCCACGAAAGCTGTGGAGAACTGTGTTGAAAAGCGTTCGGTCGCGGTTGCTTGTGGCGGAATCCCTTCATTTCACCATGCCTGCCCAATATTTAGGCGACAAGCGCAAGCATCTGAATTGAATGCGTGTTTTCATTGTCAAGCGTAAAGAACTCGCAACATTTCCGAAACCTCGGGAGCCCTCTTGGAGGGGGATACCCTTTTCTGCCCCATGTGAACAACTCCCGGTCCGGAACGCCCGGTTTTCTGCGGTTTTTAGGGCGCGTCCCACCGGCCACTTGGCCCGCCGCTCAGGGTCCTCGCCGCCGCTTGGCCCGCGCCTTCATGCGGGCGACGTCGCGGGCAGAGATCCCGGCGCGGCCGGCGGTCGAGCGCCCGCGCGCGGGCTCGCCCCCACCCACGGGCAGCTCGAGATCCGCCTGCTCGAGACGGCGGATCTCGTCGCGCAGCCGCGCCGCCTCCTCGAATTCGAGATCCGCGGCGGCGGTGCGCATGCGCTTCTCCAGATCCGCGATCACCGTCTTGAGGTCGGCGCCCTGGTAGTGGATGGCCTCGCTCTCCGAGAGCCCGACCGTCAGATGGTCGCGCTCGTAGACGCTGTCGAGGATGTCGGCGATG
>DASZHJ010000301.1:0-2811 GCA_035938015.1 Allostellaceae bacterium | reverse complement strand
AGCGCGTCGTTGATCCCATCCCATGCGCGCCTCGGATTGTTGAGAATCTCCAAACCAGACGACGCTAAGCTCGGTCGAATGGTGGGGGGAGGAGCGATATGGCCTTGCAAAAACGAATCGACGTTTCTCGGCGACAATCCCGGAAAGGCTCGCGAAAGGTCGGAGCAGACCTTCTGCTCGTTATCGCCCGACGAACCTCGGACGGGGAGAGGGCCGCCATAGAGGCGTTTTTCGAAACAAAGCCGTTTGACGTGAAATGAGTCCACGACCGGAGTCGGAGCAAGGGCCCTGCTTTGAGGGCGGGCTCGGCGGTCGCTGGGCCTCGCACCTCCGCCGCTCAGCTCCGCCAGCGGAGCACGCGGTCCTTGACGGGGTTCTCGAATGCCCGCCGCTCCGCGCGGGCGCGGCGGTATTCGTTCTTGAGTCGGTAGTACCATTTGGCCTGCCGGTCGGCGTCGTCGATCAGCATGAGCGGCGGATCGAATTTGAGGCCCTCCTGCTGCATCGCCATGATGTCGCGGTCCTGGCGGAGGAACGCGCGCACGAAAGGGCGCAGCAGTGGCTTCAAGGGCGTGAGCCACGGCACCGACCAGTAGATCGCGTGGTTGATCTCGCTCTCGTTTGGGCCGATCGGCGTCACCGCCGTGAGGTTGGCGACGCTGTGCTTTCCCACCCGGATGTGCTCCACGCGCACGCTCGGCAGGCGGAAGCTGATCTCGGTCTCGGGCTTGCCGCCCAGCAGCTTGTAGGCGTTCGAGTTCGAGCTCGGCGCGTGGCGCAGCATGGTGAAGCCGAAGGGCGCGGCGCCGAAGGCCTTGGCCTTCTCGTGGATCGAGCGCTTCGAGCGCCACCACCACGCGCGATGCACGAAGGGCCCATGCGCGGGGTCCATCAACCCCACCACCGCGTGATCGATCGGGCAGGGGAAGCGCACGCTCTCGAACATCTGCGGCGCCGCGCCGGCGCCGAGCGTCGGCACTTCCGGAATCTCCGGCGCGCCGGCGGAATCCTCGCCCATATAGACCCAAAGATTGCCCTGTACCTCGCGGGCGGGATAGGCCTTCACGCGGATCTTCGTCGCGTCGAACTCTTGCCCGTCGGTCAGCGACGGGATCGCGGTGCAGCGCCCCTCGGAGCTGAAGCGCCAGCCGTGGTAGCAGCACTCGATCTCCGCACCGTCGAAGCGGCCGAAGTGCAGCGGTATGCCGCGATGCGGACAGATATCGCGGAGCGCCCAGACGCTGCCGTCGCGCGCGCGGCCCAGGATGAGCGGCTCGCCCAGCAGGGTCTTCGCGGTCATGTGCCCGCGCTTCAGCGCGCTGCCAGTCAGCGCGAAATACCAGGCCTCGCGAAGCGGCGCGGCGGCGTCGGACTCCATGGCTCCAGAGATGCTCCCGGCGGAGGGATCAGTGCGGCCGGAGCTTACCCTCGCGCGCCCCGGGCGCGAAGGGCCTTGCTAGGCCAAGGGCTTGAGCCGCGGCGCGCACCCACCTCGGCGAGCGTGATTGACGCGCGTCGGCTTGGCTCGCTAGCGTCCGCGCGCCGCACTGGCGCAGGAGGGTGCTGATGGCCGAAGGCGACGTCCTGATTCGGCGCACCGCCGTTGAGGTGGTGGAGCTGTTGCGCAAGGGCGAGGTGACGCCCTCGGAGCTGATCGACGCCGCTCTGGCGCGCATCCGCGCGGTCGATCCCGCGGTGAACGCGCTGCCGACGCTTTGCATCGAGCACGCGCGCGACCACGCGCGCCGCATGGGCGGCTCGAAGTCCGAGCGCGGCTCGCCCGGCTGGCTCGGCGGCTTGCCGATCGCCATCAAGGATCTCATGAACGTGACGGGCGTGCGGTCCACCCGGGGCTCGCCGATCTTCGCCGACTTCGTGCCGGAGACATCCGACATCCAGGTCGAGACGCTGGAGCGGCGCGGCGGCATCGTGGTCGCGCGCTCGAACACCTCCGAGTTCGGCGCCGGCGCCAACACCTTCAATGAGGTCTTCGGGAAGACGCGCAATCCCTGGAACACCGCGCTCACCTGCGGGGGCTCCTCCGGCGGCTCGGCGGTGGCGCTCGCAACCGGCATGGTCTGGCTCGCCAACGGCAGCGATCTCGGCGGGAGTTTGCGGATTCCCGCGAGCTACTGCTCGGTGGTGGGCATGCGGCCGAGCCCGGGCTGGGTGGCGCAAGGGCCGACGCCCGGCGCCTACGACACGCTGAGCGTGAGCGGCCCCATGGCTCGCACGGTCGCGGATGTCGCGCTCATGCTGGATGCGATGGCGGGCTTCGATCCCCGCGATCCGCTCTCTCGCCCGCCGCCGCGGCGCTCGTTCCTTGAGCGCGCGCGCCGGCCGGGCAAGCCGAAGAAGGCGGGCTTCTCGGCCAATCTGGGCTTCCTGCCGGTCGACCCGGAGGTGCACGGCATCGCCGAAGCGGCGGCCCGAAAGCTGGGCGAGGCCGGCGCTGCCGTCGAGACCGCAGCGCCCGACTTCAGCGGCGCTCGCGAGATCTTCCGCGTGCTGCGAGCTTTGCGCTACGTGACGACGCTGGGGCCGCTCTACGCCGAGCACCGCGCCCGGCTCAAGCCCGACATCGTCGCCAACATCGAGGCCGGCCTGAACCTCACCGCCGACGAGATCGGCCGCGCGACCCGCGAGCGCGAAACGCTCTACCAGCGCGTCGTCCGGTTCTTCGACAGCTACGACCTGCTGCTGACACCCACCGTCATCGTGCCGCCCTTCGATGTCGACCAGCGCTATGTCGAGGCGGTCGAAGGCCAGCGCTTCGAGACCTACTGGGATTGGCTCGGCATCACCTTCGCC
>DASZHJ010000300.1:0-2688 GCA_035938015.1 Allostellaceae bacterium | reverse complement strand
CACGGTCGGATATCTCGCGCAGGAGCCGGCGCTCGATCCCGCCAAGGACGTGGCCGGCAACGTCAGCGAGGGCCTCGGCGGCACCAAGGCGCTGCTCGAGCGCTTCGAGGTCGTGAGCGCCAAGCTCGGCGAGCCGCTCTCCGACCAGGAGATGAACGATCTGCTGGCGGAGCAAGGCGAGCTCCAGGAGAAGATCGACGCCGCCAACGGCTGGGAGCTCGAGCGCACCATCGAGATCGCCATGGACGCGCTGCGCTGCCCGCCTGGCGACAGCGACGTGACCAAGCTCTCGGGCGGCGAGCGCCGCCGCGTGGCGCTCTGCCGGTTGCTTCTGCAGCGCCCGGACCTGCTGCTGCTGGACGAGCCCACCAACCATCTCGACGCGGAGTCGGTCTCGTGGCTGCAACGCTTCCTCGCGGAGTATCCGGGCACGGTGGTGACCGTGACCCACGACCGGTATTTCCTCGACGATGTCGCGGGCTGGATCCTCGAACTCGACCGCGGCCGCGGGATTCCCTACGAGGGCAATTACTCGGGCTGGCTCGAGCAAAAGCAAAAGCGCCTGGCGCAGGAGGGCAAGCAGGAAGCCGCGCGTCAGCGCACCCTGGAGCGCGAGCTCGAATGGGTACGCCAGAGCCCGCGCGCGCGCCAGGCCAAGAGCAAGGCGCGCATCCAGGCCTATGAGAGCCTGGTGGCCGAGAGCCGCGAGAAGGCGCCGGAGACCGCGCAGATCGTGCTGCCCCCGGGCCCACGCCTGGGCGATCTCGTGATCGAGGCCCAGAACCTCGCCAAGGGCTACGGCGACCAGCTGCTGATCGAGGATTTGAGCTTCCGGCTGCCGCCCGGCGGGATCATCGGCATCATCGGGCCCAACGGCGCCGGCAAGACCACGCTCTTCCGCATGGTGACCGACCAGGAGAAGCCGGATCGCGGCTCGCTGCGGCTCGGCGAGACCGTGAAGCTCGGCTATGTCGACCAGTCGCGCGACACGCTGGCGCCCACCAAGACCGTGTTCGAGGAGATCTCCGGCGGCCTCGACGAGATCGACCTCGGCCGGCGCAAGATGCCGAGCCGCGCTTATTGCTCGCTGTTCAACTTCCGCGGCTCCGATCAGCAGAAGAAGGTCGGGCAGCTCTCGGGCGGTGAGCGCAACCGCGTCCATCTCGCGAAGATGCTGAAGTCCGGCGCCAACGTCATCCTGCTCGACGAGCCCACCAACGATCTCGACGTCGATACGCTGCGCGCGCTCGAGGACGCCATCGTCGAATTCCCCGGCTGCGTCGCGGTGATCAGCCACGACCGCTGGTTCCTCGACCGCATCTGCACGCACATCCTGTCGTTCGAGGGCGAAAGCCAGGTGACCTGGTTCGAGGGCAACTACGGGGATTACGCGGCCGACTGGAAGCGCCGCATGGGTGCCGCCGCCGACCAGCCCCACCGCATCCGCTACAAGCCACTGACCCGCGCCTGAGCCCGCCCGCATTGCCCCTCTCCCATGAGGGGGAGGGTAGGGAGGGGGGTCGTGCCGCGCTTACTGCTGCGCGGTGGTGGGGTTGTTGAGCTTGTCCTCGATCGCCTTGTTGAGGGCAGTGACGCCGCCGCCGTTGCGCTCGATCACCGCCGCGTATTCCTGCTTCTGTGTCAGCACCATGCTGACGCCGTCGACGCTGACGTCGGCGATGCGGAACTCGTTGCCGTTCTTGCGCACGATCCAGTCGACGTGCACCGGCGGCGCGTTGTCGGGCTGCGTGATCTGGCTCGCGACCACGCTGTTGTCCGCGCCCTCCGAGCGCGATCCCGTCACCTTCACGGTCTCGCCGGAGTACTCACTGAAGCGGATCGAGTAGGCGCGCACCACCAAGGCCTCGAACAGGGTCTGGAAATCCTGCTTTTCCTTGTCGGTGGCGCCGTTCCAGTAGCGGCCCAGCACGAAGCGAGAGATGCGCGGCATGTCGAAATTCTTGTCGAGCAGGGCTCGGAAGCGCTTCTCGAGCTCGGGCTCCGGCAGCTTGTCGCTGAGGTCTTTGAGGGCCTGGTTGGCGAGATTGGTGATGAAGGCTTCGGCTTCCTTGGAGGGCTCGGCTTGCGCCCACGGCGCGACCAAACCCCCCGCAGCCAGCGCGGCTGCAAAGCCTACAAAGGCACGACGGCTCCACATGACAAACCACCCCCCTGCTCGAAACCACCCGCGGCGGCTGCCCCAAAAGCCCTTCCGGTGCGCCCGAGCACCCCTCGTGCCCTGCGCCGGCCGACCGCCACTAAGACCGAACCGGTTATCACAAATCCCACCGCCACGCCAGTGACGCTCACGACACGAAAAGAGCCAGTTGCGCCAACGGGTTTCTGGACGCCGGGATGCCACGGATCGGGGGCTTCCGCCTTAGGTCTTGCATAAAGATATCCTTATATTATTATCATTGACTGGGTCCAAACCCATCTACTTTAGAAAGGACGATCTGGTGGAGGCGATGCTGACGGGCTTGCGAGCGGTGGCGGAGCCGACCCGGCTGCGCCTCCTGCTGCTCTGCGCCGAGGCCGAGCTCACCGTGAGCGACCTCGTCGGCATACTCGGCCAAAGCCAGCCCCGGGTCTCGCGGCACTTGAGGCTGCTCTGCGACGCGGGCCTGCCCGACCGGTTCCGGGAGGGCGCCTTCGCTTTCTATCGCTTGGCGCGCCGAGGTGCCGGCG
>DASZHJ010000299.1:0-2071 GCA_035938015.1 Allostellaceae bacterium | reverse complement strand
CGCCGACATCGGCGCATTCTTCTTTGGGCGGCGCTTCGGACGCATTCGCCTGGCGCCGGAAGTGTCCCCGGGCAAGACCTGGGAGGGTGTGCTGGGAGGGATCGCAGTGAGCGTGTTGGTGGCCATCGCCGGAAGCCTGTGGTTCAAGGTGTCGCTGGCGGCATTTCTGCCGCTGTGTCTGGCGGCCGTCGGCTTCTCGATCGTCGGCGATCTCACCGAGAGCCTGCTCAAGCGCTTCGCCGGTATGAAGGACAGCGGCAGCGTGTTCCCCGGCCACGGCGGCGTCATGGACCGCATCGACAGCCTCACGGGCGCAGCTCCCGTGCTGCTGCTGGGCCTCACGCTCCTCGGGGTGGTCGCGTGATCGGCGTTGCCGTGCTCGGCTCCACCGGCTCGGTCGGCGAGAGCACGCTCGATGTGTTGGCGCGCCATCCTGAGCGCTTCCGCCTGGTCGCGCTCGCAGCCAACACCAACGCCGCGAAGCTCGCGCGGCAGGTGCGTGACTTTCGCCCGGCGTATGCGGCGCTCGCCGACGCGAGCGCCGCCGCGGAGCTGAAGCGCCTCCTCGGTGGCGAGGCCGGCGGGACGCGCATACTCGCCGGCCCCGGCGCACTCGAGGAGCTCGCCACGCTGCCGGAGGCGCAGTGCGTGATGGCCGCGATCGTCGGCGCGGCGGGGCTGCGCTCGACGCTCGCCGCGGCGCGCGCCGGCAAGCGCCTGCTGCTCGCCAACAAGGAGTCCCTCGTCATGGCCGGTCCGCTGCTGCTCGCGGCGGTGAACGCCTCCGGCGCGCTGCTGCTGCCGATCGACAGCGAGCACAACGCGATCTTCCAGTGTCTGCCGCCGGGCCTCACGAGCGGGGTCGCGCCGCCGGGGCTGACACGCATACTGCTCACTGCCTCGGGCGGGCCGTTCCGCGACACTCCGAGCGAGGCCCTCGCCAGCGTGACGCCGCAAGCCGCGCTCGCGCACCCCAACTGGAGCATGGGCCGCAAGATTTCCATCGACTCCGCGACGCTCATGAACAAGGGACTGGAGCTGATCGAGGCCTGCCTGCTCTTCGGGCTGACCCCGGCGCGGGTGCAGATCCTGGTGCACCCGCAGAGCATCGTGCACTCGCTGGTCGAGTATGCCGACGGCTCGGTACTGGCGCAGCTCAGCGCGCCCGACATGCGCACGCCGATCGCCCATGCGCTCGCCTGGCCCGACCGAATCGACTCCGGTGTAGAATTCCTCGACCTGCTCAAGACGGGGCGGCTCGATTTCCGGGCGCCTGATACCGACAAGTTTCCATGCCTCGCGCTGGCCCAGGCCGCGGCGCGCGCCGGCGGGCTGCAGCCGGTGGTGCTGAATGCCGCCAATGAGGTGGCGGTGGAGGCCTTCCTCGAGGGGCGATTGAACTTTCCCGGCATCGCGGCGGTCATTGAAACCGTAGTAGAGCGCAGCATCGGGGGAGCGATCGGCGAGCTCGAGGACGTCCTGGCCGCCGACGCGGAGAGCAGAGCGCACGCACGTGAGCAGATCGTCGGCATGACAAGAAATGCATCGGTGAGAGGCGCTCACGCATGAGCTTCATCTGGTACGTCCTGTGGTTCGTGATCGCCGTCGGCCTGCTGGTCACGGTGCACGAGTTCGGCCACTTCTGGGTGGCCCGCCGACTGGGCTTCAAGGTGCTCAGATTCTCCGTGGGCTTCGGCCGACCCCTCTTGACGCACATCGGCGGCGCCGACCGAATCGAGTACGTGCTGGCCGCGATCCCGCTCGGCGGCTACGTGAAACTCCTCGACGAGCGCGAGGGGCCGGTCGCGCCGGCGGAACTGCCGCGCTCCTTCACCCGCCGCCCGCCCTGGCAGCGCATCGTGGTGCTGCTCGCAGGTCCCGCTTTCAACATCCTGTTCGCCGTACTGGTTCTGTGGGGGATGCTGTGGGTGAGCGGGGTGACCGAGGTGCGGCCGAAGGTCGGCGAGGTGGCCCCCGGCTCGGTCGCCGCCCTGGCGGGCCTGCGCTCCGGCGACGAGATCCGCGCTGTCAACGGAGTCGCCGTGACGGGTCAGCGCGACGTGGTGTTCGG
>DASZHJ010000298.1:0-9835 GCA_035938015.1 Allostellaceae bacterium | reverse complement strand
CAAGGAGGATGGGCGGATGCGGCTTCTGCTTCGGCTTGGGGTAGAGCCAAACCGGATCGAAATTGACGAACTCGCCGTGGAACTCGGCCTCTTCTTGGGTCCAGAGCGCCTTCATGGCCAGCACGCGCTCGCGCAGCAGCTTGAAGCGGGTGTCGTAGCGCGCGCCGTGGTTCTCCATCTCCTCGACGTTCCAGCCGCCGCCGATCGCGAACACGAAGCGGCCGCCCGAGAGCTGGTCGAGGCTGGCGACCGACTTCGCGGTGACGATGGGGTCGCGCTGCGGCAGCAGGGCGATGCCGGTGCCGAGCTTCAGCGTCTTGGTCGCCGCCGCGGCGAAGGAGAGCGCCACGAAGGGATCGTGAGTGTGCTTATAGCGCTTGGGCAAATCGCCGCCACTCGGGAAGGGCGTGCGCCGGCTGACGGGGATGTGCGTGTGCTCGCAGAGGAAGAGCGACTCGAAGCCGCGGGCCTCGAGCGCGCGCGCGAGCTCGCTGATATCGATGCCGTAGTCGGTCGGGAAGTGAAAGGCGCCGACGAGCATGGCCATCTCTCCACGGATTGAACGGGTCGGCTCCAGCATAGCTGAGCCTCGAGGCGCATAGAAGCCGGCCCGGACGCGGCAGCGGCCTAATTTAAAGAACGCTACTCGGCGCCTTCGACGATGCGGATATCTCGCACGACTGTATCGCCCAACAGCTTCCGTGCGGCCTGGTAAGCGGGGCTTTCGTACGCCGCAACTGCGCTCGCGATGTCGTCGAACTCAATGACGACTGTGCGCAGGTTCATGCCCGCCTCAAGTGTTTTTGCCGGCGTTCCTCGAACCAAGTTACGTCCGCCCGCGGCCCAAATCGCCGGACCCGCTAGCTTCGCGTACTCGCCAAGGGCCTTAGGGTCATTGATCGATCGATAGCATGCAATCCAGTAGGCCTTGGCCATTGCTGCCTCCGTGCCGGGTTCGCTTACGAAATCTGGTGCTCATTGTTTGGTGGTTCTCGAATTTCTTGGATTGAGCATTCGTTAGCCGACAGTGCCCCCGGCTCATGCCACGGACAAGTCGCCCCAGCTGGTGGTCCGCTCGATGCGGATGGCAATCACCGGGTAGCGCGCGAGCTCCATCGGCTGGAGCTGCGGGTAGCGGGCGCGCAGCAATGCTTGCGCCTCCGGGTGCTCGCTCCCCTCGGTCAGGATCTCGGCGCGGCCGCGCAGCATCACCCAGCCGAGCCGCGACCAATCCTCGTCGTAGCGATCGACCACAACCGCGACCACGGGGTTCTCGGCGATGTTGCGCAGGCGCTTCAGCGCCAGGGGATGCCGCTTCGGCTTCTCGTCGATGGTGATGTAGAGCGTCCCCTGCGAGAGCGCGAAGCACACCGGCACGACATGAGGGATGGCGCGACGGTCGGCCGTGGCGAGATGCGCGACCCGTTCATGGGCCAAAAACCGGCGCTCCTGGTCCGACAGCATGCCTTTCTCCGCGGCCGAGCGGCTCAGGCTACCAGCCCCGACCCGACCTGTCCTGCGGGTTGCGGGTGCGGCGAGGATCGCGCGAACACCAAGCTGACGCGCAAGCCCGGAGGCAAGGCCTCGATCTCGAGCCTCGCGCGGTGAAGATCGGCGACCGCCTCGACCAGGCTGAGACCGAGGCCGTTGCCCGGGGTCGTGCGGCTCTGCTCACCCCGATAGAACCGATCGGTCAAGCGCGGCAGTTCTTCTGGGCCGACGCCGGGGCCGTCGTCCTCGACCGCCAGGACCACGCCGGTCCCGGGATCGTTGGAGAGGCGGACATCTATGACGGTGCCGGCGGGCGTGTGGCGCAGCGCGTTCTCCACCAGGTTCGCCACGGCCTGGGTCAGCAGCTCTTGGTCGCCCTGCACGGTGACTCCCGGAGCGACCGTCGCGTTGAGTGCATGGCCGGCGGCCTCGGCGTCGGGCCGATAGGCGTCGGCGACCGCCTCGACCACCGCGCTCAGGTCGGTCGCGCGGAACCCGGCGCGCGGCGAGGCCCCCTCCACCTGGGCGATGCGCAGCAAGGCCGAGAACGTCGCAAGCAGCCCTTCCGCCTCGGTGAGCGCCGCGTCGACCGCCGCTTCGTACTCGCCGACCGAGCGCGCGTGCGCGCGCGCGTCCTCCAGCCGCTGATAGAGTCGCGACAGCGGCGTGCGCAAATCGTGCGCGACGTCGCTGCTCACCTGGCGCAGGCTCTCCAGCAGGGTGCCGATCCGGTCCAGCATGTGGTTGAGCGTACCCGCCAGCCTGTCCAGGTCGTCGTCCGTGCCGCGCACCGGCACACGGCGACCCATGTCGCCTTCGATGATCGCCTCGGCGGTGCGGGCGATCGCGTCGACGCGCGTCAGGAAGGCGCGGCTCAACAGGACCCCGCCGCCGATGCCGAGGACCGCAGCCAACCCCACGGTCCACAGGAACGCCGTGGCGATCGCTTCCTCGACGGCGGTGATCTGTCCGAGATCGCTGCCGATCGCCAGCAGCACGCCGCCGCCGAGGTCGGTGACGAGCGCGCGAACGCGCTCGGATCGGCCGCCATCCTCCTCGGCCTGAGGCACGTCGATGACCGTCCAGCCGGGCCTGAGGCCGGCGCGCGCCGGTATCTCACCGGCAAGATGCCGGCCGACCTGATCCTCCACGAGAAAGTCGAGTGCGCTGGCGCCGCGGCCGCGGGACCGCACGAGGGCCAGGAGGCGGTCGAGACCATCGGCTGCGTATTCTGCGCGCAGGAACGTGGCTTCCGCCTCGATCCGGTCCGCCATCTGCGTTTGCAAAGCGGATCGGGCCTCCAGGAACACCGCCAGGCCCAGGACGAGCGCCGAGGCGGCAAACAGCGCGACGTAGAGCGCCGCAAAGCGGAAGCTGGCAACGCGGAGCAGTCTGGGAAGTACGATCGGTCTCACGGGGTATCGCCGACGGGGATTCGCAGGATGTAGCCTGCGCCTCGCACGGTGTGAATCAGCTCGGCGCCGCCGCCTTGGGCGAGCTTGGCGCGCAGGCGGCTCATGTGGGTTTCCACGATGTTCGTGCGCGGATCGAAATGAAAATCCCACACGGCCTCCAGCAGCATGGTCCGGGTCACCACGCGGTCGGCGTTGCGCAGCAGGAACTCCAACAGCTGGAACTCCCGCGGCTGCAGGTCGATCGGCTGGCCCGCGCGCGACACGGCGCGCTTGAGCAGGTCCAGCTCCAGGTCGCCGGCGCGCAAGAGCACCGGCGCGTCGCTGAGGGGCGGACGACGGGAGAGCGCGTTGATGCGGGCCAGCAACTCCGCGAAGGCGAACGGCTTCACCAGATAGTCGTCGGCCCCGGCATCGAGCCCGCGCACGCGGTCTCCGACCCCGCCGAGGGCGGTCAGGAACAGGACGGGCGCCCGCACCTTCATCCCGCGAAGCGCCTGCACCAGGCCGATGCCATCGAGGCCGGGCAGCATGCGATCGACCACCAGGACGTCGTGTCCGCCATCGGCGGCCAGGAACAGCCCATCCCGTCCGTTCGCGGCCAGGTCGACGACGTGACCCTGCTCGCGCAAGCCGCGAGCGATGTAGGCGGATGTCTCCCGATCGTCCTCGATCAGCAGGACCTTCACAAGTTCGCCTCCCGTGACGCGCTAATCAGGCTGACTGCCGGCCTCGACGCTGATCACGGTGCCGTTCTGCGCGTCGATCGTGACGGTCTGGACCCCGTGGGCACCATTCGTCTCGACGATGATGTGGGGTTTGCCGGCCTTGACGTCCACGCCGGCGTCGAAGGCCTTGCCGCCGGTGCGCTTTTCCGCGATGGCTATCCCTTGCGACAGCGTGAGCTTAGCGCCCTGCAAGGCCGTCGCTTCGGGGTCCTGGCCGCCCGCGGCAATAATGGGTCCGGTCGCGCCGAGCGCCAGCAGGGCGGCAAGACCGAGCACGGTCGCCAGCTTGCGGATCATGGGCTCGCCCATCGGGCGACGAGGACGGTCAGGACTGTCCACCGGCGGCCTCCATGGTGGCGAGCAGGTCGTTGAGCGACTGCTTGCAGGACGCGGCGTCCGGTTTACTGGCGCGCAGCGCGGCCAGTGCGCGATCGATCGCCTTGTCGACCGTGTGCCACTCGGCGGGCGAGCGCGGTTTCAACGAGGGCTCTGCCTCGTCCCAGGAGGTCTCGAGGTCCTTGATGCGCGCCTTGGCGCCGGCCAGGTCAGCCTTGTCGACCAGGGAGGCGGTGTCGACGACGATGGCTCGGAACGGAGCGAGGTCGCCGAGCCTCGATGCGGCGGCCGCCTCGGCCGCAGCGATCAGTCCGCCCGACGGCGCGACCAGCGGGGTCGAGACCGAAACGGCGGCGAGCAGAGACAAAACGGCAGCGGTCGGGATGAGTTTCATCGTGGCGTCCTCTCGGGGGTTGGTGGGATCAGCGTCGATCGCGTCTACGTCTGCGGGTTTCGTGGGTCAGACCTCCTCCGCCGCACCCGATCGCCCTCCCGGCCCGGTGGCGCCCGTGGTGAGGCTCGAGACCAGGATCACGATGACGATCAGGAAGGTGGCGCTGGTGAAGACGGTGCCCAGTCCCAGACCCCCGTAGGTTTGCGCCTGGGACAGAAAATCGCCCAGCGACGCGCCGAGCGGCCGGGTCAAGACGTAGGCGATCCAGAAGGTCAGGACCGGATTCGCGCCCCAATAGTAGGCCAGCGTCGCCAACGCGATCAGGCCGCCGAAGATAACGATGCCGAGCCGGAATCCGAGCTGCAGCGCTTCCGTTGCGAGGTCGCCGGCGGCCGTGCCGAGCGCGAAGGTGAACAGGATCGCCGCCCAATAGAACTGCTCGCGGCGGGTGGTGACGATGGTTTGGATCGACAGGGTTCGCTCGAGCGAATACCAGATCGCGAAGGTCGCCGCCAAAGCCAGAGCGAAGGCCGTCGTGCTCGCATAGAGACTGACATCGAGGCCATCGGTCAGCGCGTCCGTGATCTGTGTCCCGACGACGCTGACGAGCACGACCGTCAGCCAATAGATCCACGGCACGTACCGTCGCGTTCTAAGCTGCAGGAGCAGAGCCCCGATCAGGAGGGCGGCCATGATGGCGTCTGTCAGAACGGTACCCAGGCCGACATGGACGGCGAGGTAGTCGGCGCCGGTTTCGCCGACGGTGGTCGACATCACCTTGATGACCCAGAAGGCCAGCGTGACCTCGGGGACCTTGTTCAGCATCTCGGCGCGGTGCGTTTTTGCGGAATCGATCAAGCCCATTCGCTCGGATCCATCGTTGAGATATGCCCCAAGTCGGCGGAACGCCCCGCACGCTAGGGGCCCCGAGATTGGCGGCCGCTGGATCCGAGGTTGGGAATTGCCAATCTAAGAGTGCGCCCGGCGACTGGACTGCCTCGTGCGGGGCCCGCTTAGGCTCTCGTTAACGTCGTTGCGGGCATAGTAGTCCGTTGAACCCAAACCCTATTCTTGACCGCCGGATGAGCTCTCGATCAGCGCAGCCCCTGCAGGTAGAACGGGAAATCCGCGCTGCGGAAGTGCGCGCCGTCTTCCGGACGCCGCTGGGGCTGCTGACCTCGTCGTTCATCGGGGCGGCGTGCTTCAGCGTGCTGTGGCCGACCGTCCCGACCGCGCTGCTCTTGAGCTGGATACTCGCGCTCGCGCTCTGCCTCGGCGCGCGGCTGATGCTGTGGCGCGCCTACTCAGCCCATCCGCCGCAAGAGACCGAGGCCGGCCGATGGGTCGGCTGGTTCACGGCCGGCGCGGCGGTCACCGGGGCGCTCTGGGGCGCGCTCGCCCTGGTGATCCTGATCAACGACGATCCGCTCTATCACGCCTTCGTGGTGATGGTGCTGGCCGGCATGGCCGCGGGCGCCATCGCCGCGCTCGCCCCTTGCCTGCCCGCGCTCTATGGCTTCCTCGTGCCGCTCGGCCTGCAACTCGCCGCGGCGCTCTTGCTCCATGGCGGCAGCGCCTATCTCGCCATGGGCGCCATGGTGCTGGCGTTTCTCGCCAGCGTCGGCGCCTTCGCGCGCGCGCTCAACCGCAGCTTCGTCAGCATCGTGCGTCTCGGCAGCGAGAAGGCGGGGCTCGCCGACGCCCTGCGCGCGAGCGAGGCGCGGCTGCAATCCATCCTCGACAACGCCCCCGTCGGGATCAGCTTGAAGGACCGCGAGCATCGCTACCTGCTGCTCAACAAGCAGTACCAGACCTGGTTCGGCGTGACGCCGCAGCAGCAGCTCGGCAAGGATTTGCACGCGGTCGGCACCGACCCGGATTTCGTGGCGCTGATGGACGCGATGGAAGACCGGGTGCTCGCGACCGGCGCCCCCGATGTGATCGAGGCCCGCGAGCCCGATATCGGCACGGCGCCTACCTGGACGCTGATCACCAAGTTTCCCGTGCGCGCGCCCGAGGGCGATGTGGTCGCCGTTGGAACCGTCAACCTGGATATCTCCAAGCGCCACGCCGCCGAGGACGCGCGGCGCGAGAGCGAGGAGCGCTACCGGCTGCTCGCGGAGAACGCGACCGACGTCATCTCGCTCCGGGACCTCGAGAGCGGCCGCCGGCTCTATGTCTCGCCGGCACTCCGCACGGTGCTGGGTTATGAGCCCGCGGAGCATGCCTCGATGCACCCGACCGACATCGTGCATCCCGAGGACCTCCCGGGCTACATCACGTTGCGCAGCGGGCTCGGTCCGGACAATCAGGTCGCGACCGGCATATACCGCATCCGCCGCAAAGACGGGCGCTACATCTGGGTCGAGAACCTCCTGCGGTATATCCCCGGCGACCCGCCGCGCCTGGTCTCGACCCTGCGAGACATCACCAAGCGCAAGCTCGCCGAGGATGCGCTCCACGACGCCAAGGACGCGGCCGAGGACGCCAACAAGGCGAAGTCGGCCTTCCTCGCCAGCATGAGCCACGAGATCCGCACGCCCATGAACGGCATCATGGGTTTTGCCGACCTCCTGCTCGACGGCGACCTGACGCCGGAGCAGCGCGAGCAGGCGAAACTCATCAAGGAGTCCAGCAAGGGGCTGCTGGCCATCATTAACGACATCCTCGACGTCTCGAAGATCGAGGCGGGCAAGCTCGAGCTCGAGCGCGTGGCGATGAGCCCCTTCGGGGTCGTGGACGGCGCGATCTCCATCGTGCGGTCCGACGCGTCGGCCAAGGGCATCGAGCTGCGGTGCGAGCTCGCCAAAGACCTCCCGCGATGGATCGAGGGCGATCCGATCCGGCTGCGGCAGATCCTGCTCAACCTGCTCGGCAACGCCGTGAAGTTCACCGAGAGCGGCAGCGTCACGGTTGCCGCATCGCTCGACAGCGAAGCCGGCGCGCCACGGCTGCGCTTCGCGGTGACGGATACCGGCATCGGCATACCCAGGGATCGACGACATCTGCTGTTCCAGAACTTCTCGCAGGTCGACCGCTCGATGACGCGCCGCTTCGGCGGCACGGGTCTCGGCCTTGCCATCTGCAAGCGCCTCGCCGAAGCCATGGGCGGCGCGATCGGCGTCGACAGCGAGCCCGGGAAAGGCAGCACGTTCTGGTTCACCATCGCGCTGATCGAGGCCAAGCCGCCCGAGGGCGCCACGGACGAGACGGCCTTGGTGTGGGCGAAGACGAGCGCGCGCATCCTGGTGGTCGAGGATGTCGCCGTGAACCAACTTGTCGTGCGAGCCTTCCTCGAGGGGGCCGGCCACGAGGTCGCCATCGTCAACAACGGCGCCGAAGCCGTCGAGGAGGTGCAGGCGCGCGACTACGACCTCATCCTCATGGACATGGAGATGCCGGTCATGGACGGCATCACCGCGACCAAGGCGATCCGGCGGCTCGGCGAGCGCGTGGGCCATATACCCATCATCGCCCTCACCGCCAATGCCATGCCCGAGGAAGTGGCGCGCTGCCGCCGCGCGGGCATGAACGACCATCTCGCAAAGCCGATCGACCGCGATGCGCTCTGGGCGCTGGTTGCGAAGTGGTCGGGAAACGAGCCGGCACCGGCCTCCGATGCCGCGCGGGAGAGCCCGGAGGCGGCTTTCGATGAGAGCGCGCTCGAGGACCTGGAGGCGCAGGTCGGCCGGCCCAAGGTCCTGGAATTGATCGCGAGCTTCCGAAAGCAACTGGACGCGGCGATCGGCGTCATCGCATCGACGACCGATCGCGAGCGCCTGGCGTGGGAAGCGCACTCGCTGGTGTCCTCCTCGGGCGGCCTCGGCTGCATCGAGCTATTGAACTGCAGCCGCGCGCTGATGGCCGCGCTCAAGGCGGGCCAGCACGACGTGGCGCCGCTGGTCGCCGATATCGCCGCCGCCGCCAGCCGCGCCCTGCTGGCCATGAACGATCGGTACGCCGCCTAATTTTCGCTTAAAGCATGATCAGGCGCGGCGCTTCGCCCCTCCCCCCTGAGGGGGAGGTTAGGGTGGGGGGTTGGGTCTGCGCGATGTTTGCGCTGCTGATGCTCGTGGCGTGGCCCCCTCCCTACCCTCCCCCTCAAGGGGGGAGGGCCTCGAGTGCGATGCGCGCGTCACGCGCCCTGCTTCAACGCGGCGGTGTCGATCGGCAGCTTTCGCACGCGCTTGCCGGTCGCGGCGAAGACCGCGTTGGCGACGGCGGGAACGATGGCGGAGGTGCCGGGCTCGCCCATGCCGCCCGGCGGCTCGGAGCTGCGCACGATGTGGACGTCGATCGTCGGCGCCTCGTTCATGCGCAGGGCCTGGTAGGTATCGAAATTGCTTTGCTCGACACGGCCGTCCTTGAGCGTGATCTCGCCATAGAGCGCCGCCGTGATGCCGAAGATGATCGCGCCCTGGATCTGCGCCTGGACCGTGTCGGGATTGACGACGGTGCCGCAATCGACCGCGCAGACGACGCGCCTTACGCGAACCGCGCCCGCCTTCGACACCTCGACTTCGGCGACCTGCGCCATGTAGCTGCCGAAGGCGAACTGGAGCGAGACGCCGCGACCGACCCGCTCCGGCAAGGGTTGTCCCCAGCCGGATTTTTCCGCGGCCAGATCGAGAACGGCCTTGGCGCGCGGCGACTTCTCGAGGAGCGCGCGGCGATAGGCGACCGCGTCCTGCTTTGCCGCCGCCGCCAGCTCGTCCATGAAGCTTTCGGTCACGAACACGTTGTGCGACGGCCCGACGCTGCGCCAGAACGCCGTCGGTATGCCCGGCGGTTCCACCCGCAGGTACTCGACGTGCAGGTTCGGCAACGCATAGACCAGATCGATCGCGCCGTCGGTGGTGTCGGGGTCGAGGCCGTTGTTGAACGCCGGCGGAAGCCAGCGCGCGAGGATCGATGAGCCCGCGAAGCGGTGCTTCCAGGCGACCGGCTTTCCCCTCGCATCGAGACCCCCGGACAAGCGGTCGAAAAAATAGGGCCGGTACATATCGTGCTGGATGTCTTCCTCGCGGGTCCAGACGACCTTGACCGGGCCGTCGACCTGCTTGGCGATCTCGACGGCGCGGGTGACGCCGTCGATCTCCAGCCGCCGGCCGAACCCGCCGCCGATCAGGTGATTGTGGACCACCACCTTGTCCAAGGGCAGCTCGGCGGTCTTCGCCGCGGCCGCCTGGGCCCGCGCGATGACCTGGTTGCCGACCCAGACTTCGCAGCCGTCCTTGCGGACATGAACCGTGCAGTTCATCGGCTCCATGGTCGCGTGCGCCAGGAACGGCACCTCGTAGCTCGCCTCGACCTTCGTGACCGTGCCCGCGAGCGCCGCGTCGGCATCGCCGATGGTTTGCGCGACCGCGCCCGGATCGAGCGTCGCCTTTTCGAGCTCCGCCGCGATCTCGCGCGTGTCGAGCTTGGCGTGGGGGCCGTCGTCCCATTCGATCGTAAGGGCCGCCAGCCCTTTC
>DASZHJ010000297.1:0-1753 GCA_035938015.1 Allostellaceae bacterium | reverse complement strand
CCCTTCTCGTAGACCGTCGCGGTATAGAAGTTGTTGATCTCACGGTAGACGGTGGGTCGCACCGGATGCGCGAGCGGGCCTGCGTCCTCGACGAATTGATGCGCGCGCAAGCCGCGCACGTCGCTGATGCGCTCGACCGCGCGCGAGCGCTGATCGGCTGAAAACTCCTGATCGCGAAAAACCGTGAGTCCTTCCTTGAGGCAGAGTTGGAACCAATCACGGCAGGTGATGCGGTTGCCGGTCCAATTGTGGAAATATTCGTGCGCGATGATCGCCTCGATCCGCTCGAAATCGGTGTCGGTCGCGGTCTCCGGCGAGGCGAGCACGTATTTGTCGTTGAAGACGTTGAGGCCTTTGTTCTCCATCGCGCCCATGTTGAAATCCGAGACCGCGACGATCATGAAAATATCGAGATCGTATTCGCGGCCGAACGCGGTCTCGTCCCAGCGCATGGCGCGCTTGAGCGAGTCCATGGCATAGGCGCAGCGGGACTCCTTGCCGGGCTCGACATAGATCCGCAGCGTGACCTCGCGACCCGACATGGTGCGGAAGCGGTCCTCGACGCAGGCAAGCTTCCCGCCCACCAGCGCGAACAGATATGACGGCTTGGGGAACGGATCGTGCCAGACCGCAAAGTGGCGCGTGGTGCCCGGCACGTCGCCGGATGCAACGAGATTGCCGTTGGCGAGCAGAACCGGCGCGTCGGCCTTCTCGGCCTCGATGCGGGTGGTATAGACCGCCATCACGTCGGGGCGATCCGGGAAATAGGTGATGCGGCGAAAGCCCTCGGCTTCGCATTGCGTGCAATAGATCGCGCCCGAGCGATAGAGGCCCGACAGCTGCGTGTTGGCCGATGGATCGACAACGGTTTCGATCTCCAGTCGGAACCGGCGCTGGGGCGGCTGCGCAATGGTCAGCTGGTCCGGCGTCGCGACGAACTGTTCCGGCGGCAGGGCGGCGCCGTCGAGTTTCAGCGCGCGTAGCGTTAGCGCCTCGCCGTCGAGCATGAGGGGCGCGGGCGCCGCGCCGTTCCCGTTGGGCCGCAGCGTGAGCGCCGCACGCACTCGCGTCGCCGTGGGGTCGAGGGAGACATCGAGTTCCACGCTCTCGACCAGCCAATCGGGTGGGCGGTAATCCTCAAGACGTACGGGGCGGCCCTGTTCGGTGCGCATATCCATTCAACTTTCCGCGAGCCTCCCACGGAACCTCGCGGTCGCGACCGCGAGTTGACTCCGCTGGAGGCGGCTAGATGGTGACGTTTTTACTCATATACCCTCAATCTGCTTCCTGCTTTAATCGCTTTCCAGAAACCCGCAACCCATTGTAAGGGTGCGCCGACAACTCGTGGGAGGAACGTAATGACGACGATGCGCGTGATCTCGCTCATCTTGGCGGGGATCGGGACTTCGATACTCGGCGCCCCTGTCTCGGCGGAGACTTATCCCAACCAGGTGGTCCGTATCGTCGTCCCATTCTCCGCCGGCAGCATCACCGACGGGCTCGCCCGCATCCTCGCCGAGAAACTTGCCGACGTGTGGAAGCAGCAGGTCATCGTCGAGAACCGACCCGGCCTTCCAGGCACCACGGGGGTCGCCAAGAGCGCGCCAGATGGCTACACGCTGATGCTGACCTCGAATGGCCACACGATTGCCGGCGCCATCAACAAGAGCATTCAATTCGATCCGGTGAAGGATTTCGCGGGCGTCTCTCGCGTGGCGGCGGTGCCGCTGGTTGCGATCGTGCCGCCCGATTT
>DASZHJ010000296.1:0-5551 GCA_035938015.1 Allostellaceae bacterium | reverse complement strand
GCGAACATGCAGGTGCAGCGACAGCGCCGGCCTAAATGAACTACAGCCACCCCTCGGCTCGGGCATGGCCGTAAGTCTCGTCCAGCGCGAGGCCGATGATGCGCAGGATCTGCTCGATCTCCGGCGGCTCGATGATGAGCGGCGGCGCGGCGGTCAGAGTGTCGCCGAGCGCGCGCAAGATGGCGCCGTGCTCCTGGCACCGGCGCTCGATGAAGAGCCCGACGTTGAGCTCGGGAGGGAAGGGCGTCTTGGTCGCCTTGTCCTTCACCAGCTCGAGCCCGCCCATGAGCCCGATACTGCGCACCTCTCCCACCAGCGGATGTCCGGCATACCCGCGCAAGCCCTCGTGCAGCAGCGGCGCCACCGCGCGCACGTGGCCCACGATATCGGTCTCCTCGTAGATTTTCAGAGCTTCGTTCGCCACGGCGGCGCAGACGGGGTGCCCCGAATAAGTGAAGCCGTGGCCGAACACGCCGATCTTGCCGCTCTCATCCAGGCAAGCGCGGTAGATATCCTCCGAGATGAGCACGGCTGAAATCGGCAAATAGCCGGAGGACAGGCCCTTGGCCATGGTGATGATGTCGGGCTTCAAGCCGAAGGTCTGGCAGCCGAACATGTCGCCGAGGCGGCCGAAGCCGCAGATCACCTCGTCGACGATGAAAAGCACGTCATGACGCTTCAGCACCGCCTGCACCTTCTCGAAGTAGGTCTTGGGCGGAACGATGACCCCGCCGGTCCCCATGACCGGTTCGGCAATGAAGGCGGCGACGGTGTCGGGTCCCTCGGCCTGGATCAGCTTCTCCAGATTGTCGGCGAGCCGCGTTGCGAATGACTCCTCGCTTTCGCCCGGCGCCGCGAACCGCCAATGGTGCGGAAAGTCCGTATGGAGGATTCCGGCGATCGGCAGGTCGAAATCCCTGTGGTTGCGGTCGAGCCCCGTGAGGCTGCCGCTCCCGATGCCGACGCCGTGATAGCCGCCGCGCCGCGCGATGATCTTCTTCTTGGCGTGACGCCCGAGCGCGTTGTTGTAGTACCAGGCGAGCTTGATCGCGGTGTCGTTCGCCTCCGATCCCGAATTCGCGAAGAACACCTTCGACATCGGCACGGGCGAGAGCGCGATCAAGCGCTCCGCCAGCTCGATCGCCGGCGGATGGCTCTTGAAGCGAAACATGTGATAGCTCGGCAGCTCCAGCATCTGCCGATAGGCGGCTTGCGCCAGACGCTCGTTGTGGAATCCCAGCGTCACCGACCACAACCCGGAAACTCCCTCGATGAAGCGCCGGCCTTGGTCGTCGACGATGTAGATCCCGTCTCCGCGGGCGACGATCAGCGGCCCCTCGGCCGCGTGCTGCACCAGGTTTGTCATGGGGTGGAGCACGAAGGCTCGGTCGCGGGCGCTCGCCGAATTGGGTAGGAAAGGGGCGGTTCCCGTCAGCTCGTTCATGGGGGAGCTCCTGCTCTCTCGTGGCCGGCTGCAATTCTGAGCGCGCGCCCCCGGCACTGCAAGGCCGCTCGCGCTCACCGCGTCACATGCGCGGAGACCGCGAGCCAGTGGCCGTTTCGCCGGGCCCACACGTCGGTGTAGCGGCCGGAGCGCTGCTCGCCATCGGCAGTCTTGTAGTGCGTGCGCGCGTGGATGATGGCGACGTCGCCGAGGTTGCGGATCTTTACCTCGGAGATCGAGAGGCCGCGGATGGCGACGGGCCGAGCCGTCTGCGCGAGGAATCCCGCCTTGTCCACCAGCGAGGCGTCGGGGTTCGAGCAGTGGAAGTCGTCGGCGAGGTGGTCGCGGAACCACGCGACGTCGCCGTTCTGCACCGAGCGAATGTAGCTCTCGTTGAGGCCGAGCAGCAGGTCGTGGACGGTTTGGGCGAGGTCGGTCATGGCTTGCGCATCCCTCGGACATTGTGGATCGTTGGCCGATGTCGAGACCGAGACTCGATATATTGATAGACTGATCAAAATACCAGGGAGGCGGGCGTGAGCGAGAGAAGACGGAGTCCGATTTCGGCGAGCGACCGCCGGAGACCGCGTAGGATAGGATGGCTCGCGCTCAGCCTCGGCGTCGCCGCGGCGGTCGTGCCGGCGCGCGCCGACGAGCCCTACAAGATCAACGCGATCCTGCCGCTGACTGGCCAAGCCTCCTTTCTCGGAAAAGAAGAGCAGGTCACTCTGCAGATCGCGGAGAAATACGTGAACCGCACCGGCGGCATCAAGGGCCGTCCCGTGCAATTCGTGTTCTATGACGACACGTCCAATCCCCAGGTCGCGGTGCAGCTGGTGCGCCAGGTGAGCGCCGAGAAGCCGGCGGTGATCCTGGGCTCCTCGCTGGTCGCGGTGTGCAACGCCATGGCGCCGCTCATGAGCCAGGGCCCGGTCGACTATTGCTTCTCGCCGGGCGTGCATCCCGCCGCCGGCAGCTACGCCTTCAGCGCGAGCGTCTCGACCCACGACCTGCAGAAGGCGCTGTTCCGGTATTTCCGCGAGAAGGGCTGGAAGCGCATCGCCATCATGACCTCGAGCGATGCCACCGGCCAGGACGCCGAGCGCGGCATCGACGAGACCCTGGGCCAGCCCGAGTACAAGGACGCGGGTTTGACCCTGGTCGAGCGCGCGCATTTCAACACGACGGATGTCAGCGTCGCCGCGCAGATCGAGACGGTGAAAGCCGCCAATCCTGACGCCTTCGTCGCCTGGAGCACGGGTACGCCGATCGCCACCATCTTCAAGGGTATCCTGCAGGCCGGGCTCGACGTGCCCACGGCGACCACCGATGGCAACATGACCTTCGCGCAGATGACCAACTACGCGGATTTTTTGCCCAAGCAGCTTTATATCCCCGCTGCCGAATGGCCCCCGCATGAAGGCCTCGCGAAGCTCGATCCCGCCATCGAGACGGCACAACAGGACTTCTACGCCGAGTTCAAGGCGGCGGGTGTCGAGCCCGACGTCGCGGCCTCGCTCGCCTGGGGTCCCGCGATGCTGGTGACGCAAGCCCTCCGCCAGCTCGGCACCGACGCGACCGCGACGCAGATCCGCGATTACCTTGCGAGCCTCAAGGGCTCGCCCGGCATCGACGGTTTTTTCGATTTTCCGGCGACGCCTCAGCGCGGCCTCGACGACCGCAATGCGGTGGTGACCCGCTGGGAGCCCGCCAAGCACGCCTGGGTCGTGCTGAGCGAGCCCGGAGGCATGCCGCTCAAATGAGGGCGCGCGCCGGGTGAGCGCCACAACCCTAGCTGCGATCCAGATCGTCATCGGCGGGCTGCTGCAAGGCAGCCTGTTCGCCCTCGTGGCTTTGGGCTTCGCCCTGGTCTTCCGCATGACCGGCGTGATCAACCTGTCGCAGGGCGCCTTCTGCGTGCTGGGTGCGCTGATCTGCTACAGCCTCCAGGAGACGCTGCGCCTGCCGGTGCCGCTCGCCATCCTGGGATCCGTGCTGGCGTCGCTGCTGTTCGGGCTGGCACTCGGCGCCGCGGTCTTCGTGCCGGCGCTGTCACGGCTCCCCAACAGCAGCATGCTGATGCTGACCGCGGGGCTGTTGAGCTTCATTCAGGGGCTGATGCTGGTGCATTGGGGCGGCGATCCCTATGCGCTGCGGCCGCTCTCGGGCGAGGCGCCGGTGCAAGTGCTGGGCGTGCGGGTGCCGAGCCAGGGTTTCTGGATCGCGGGCACGGCGGCGATCGTGATCGCGGCCTTCTGGTACCTGTTCGCGCGCACCAACCTCGGCAAGGCGCTGCAGGCCTCGGCGGAGAACCCGACCGCGGCGCGGCTCATGGGCATCGATGTCGAGCGCATGGCCGTGATGAGCTTCGGCCTCGCCGCCGCCATCGGCGCGCTCGGCGGTATCATGGTGGCGCCGATCCTGGCGGTGCAGTTCGACACCAGCCAGTTCTTCACCATCTCCGGCTTCATCTCGGTGGCGATCGGCGGCATGGGATCCTTCGTGGGCGCGGTGGTGGGCGGGCTCGTGCTCGGCGTCGCCGAGCAGCTCGCCGCCGGCTACATCTCCGGCCTCTTCAGCAGCGCGCTCGCCCTCGGGCTGCTGCTCGTGACCTTGCTCTGGAAGCCCTCCGGGCTCTTCGCCATCGGCCGCGCGCGGCGCAGCGATGTCCGAGAGGAGCTCCACGTATATCCCGCCATCGTGCGCCTCAGGGGCCGCGGCGCGATTGCGCTCGGCCTCGGCGCGCTCGCGGTGATTTTGGCGCTGCCGCTGCTGGTACGCGATCCCGGCCTGATGGGCTCGCTGGTGATCACGGGGATTCTGTTCATCGGCGTCCTCGGCCTCGACGTGCTCATGGGCTTCGCGGGCCAGGTGAGCCTGGGGCAGGGCGGCTTCATGGCGATCGGCGGCTATGTCGCGGCGATCCTCGCCACCACCTACGGCTGGCCGCCACTCCTCGGCATCGCGATCGGCTGCGCGGCCTCGCTCGTTTGCGCGCTCCTGCTCTCGCTCGCGACCATGAGGCTGCGCGGGCACTACTTGGCGCTCGCCACGCTCGCCTTCGGCCTGGTCGTGGACTCCCTCGACGTCGGCATGATGCAGACCACCGGCGGCCCCTCGGGCTTGGTGGGCATTCCCTCCCTCGAGGTCGGCGGCCTGAGCTTCGGTACTGACCGCGCCATGTATTACCTCGTCGTCGCGATTATCGTGGTGCTGGTCGTGGCGCTGATCGGCGGCATGCGCAGCTCTTTTGGCCGGGCCTTGATGGCCATCCGTGCCGACCGCCTCGCGGCGGGCGCGCTCGGGATCAACGTGGCGCGGGTCAAGATGGCGGCTTTTGCGATCTCGGCGGTGCTTGCCTCGCTCGCGGGCAGCCTCTACGCGTTCTATTTCCATTACCTCTCGCCGGAGATGGTGGGGACTCAGCGCTCCTTCGAGATGATCACCATGCTGGTAATCGGCGGCGAAGGCACGCTGGTGGGGCCGCTGCTGGGCGTCGCCTTGCTGACCCTGCTGCCGACGCTGGTGCAGTCGCTCGCGCTCTACAAGATCCTCGCCGAAGGCCTGCTGCTGGTGCTCGCCTTCAGCTTCCTGCCGGAAGGCATGTTCGGGGGCCTGGCGCGCCTCGTGGCGCGGCTCCGGGAGCAGCGCTCGCATGGTCTTGCGGCGGGCTTCGCGCCTCGCAAGGAGGCGCCGTGACCGCGCTCGCGCTGGAGGTGAAGGGCCTCACCAAGACCTTTGGCGGCTTGCGCGCGGTCGACCGCGTCTCTTTCGAGATCCCCACGGGCAGCCTGAGCACGCTCATTGGACCGAACGGCTCGGGCAAGACCACCCTCTTCAATCTGATCACGAACCTCTACCGCGCCGACGCCGGCGAGGTGCGCCTGTTCGGTGCCGGCATGGCGGGCGCCGGCGACTGGCGCATCGCGGCCTCGGGCGTAGTCCGGACCTTCCAGACCGCGCGCGTCTTCCCGGGCATGACCGCCTTCGAGAACGTGCTCGCGGGCGCGCACCGCCATGTCCGCTCGGTCGCTTGGCAGCAGATGCTGTGGCTCGGCCGCGCGCGCGAGGAGGAGCGTGCGCTCGGCGCGCAGGCCGAGGCGCTGC
>DASZHJ010000295.1:0-3609 GCA_035938015.1 Allostellaceae bacterium | reverse complement strand
GTGCGGCCCATTCCTCGCGCATGACCCCGCCATCGATGCGCGCATGGGAATCGATCTCCGCCGGCGCGTCGGACTCATAGGTGAGGCGCCCATGAACGACGGCCTCGGGTTCGATCGTGATCCAATGGCCTCTGAGATGCGCGTCGCCATCGACCGTGCCGAAGAGCGCGACATCCGCCCCCGTGGCATTGAGGTCCTTGCCCACGCCGCCATCGACGGCGACATGCGCTCCGGCGATCCAGGCGTCTCCGCCGACGTGCGCCGCCCGGGAGAGAGTGACTGTGCCGCCCACGGCCATCAGGTCGCGCCCGACCCGGGCGGAGACCGCGACGTCGCCGCCGGCGACCCGCACGGAGCGCTTGACCGAGCCGTGCACATCTACGGTCCCGCCGGCCGCGATGACGCTGCCTGCGATGTCATCGCCCGCGAGCACGCGGCCGCCCGCCGCCACCACATCGCCGTCGACAGCGCCCCTGACCTCGACCGAGCTCCCCGCGAGATAGAGGTCGTGGTCGACCGGCCCCTCCCTCACCACGCTCGCGCCCCCTTCCGCCGAGGCAACCCCTGCGTCGGCTTGCAGGAGCGCCAGAACGGCAAGGCAGAATCCGAGCAACCACGGTATCCGCATCGAGCCCCCTTCCGGCCGGGCGGGCGAAACCAAAGAAAGCCGCGCCCGTGCACTCCGACGGCGGGCACATTATGATGGCAGGATGGCAAGCGCGCATCTCCGGTCGGGTGCGAGCTATAAATTGAAACCGGGAGGATCCGAGATGAGACGTCTTCGAGTGAGCCTGTTGTCGGCTGCTGTCGCGCTCTTGGCGGTCATTGGCGTGCCCCTCGGCAGCCCGCAAGCGGCCTCGCCGCCTCTGCCGAGCTCGCCGCAGGTGATCAACGTCATGGACGTCGGCGGCGCGCTGGCGCTGACCCAGAAGGCCATCGAGGCCTATCAGAAATCGCATCCCAACCTGGTGTCGCGGTTCGTCTTCAACAAGGCGCCGGCGCCGGAGCTGCCGGGCAAGCTCAAGGCGCAGCAGGACGCGGGCCGGGTCGACATCGACGTGGTGCTGAGCGGCACGGACGCGGTCTCGGCGGGTATCGAGCAGGGTCTCTGGACCAAGGTGCTGCCCGATTACGCCGACAAGTTCTCGAACCTCGAGCAGACCTACATGCCGGGCGCGCTCACCATGCAAAAGCCCGCGGAAGGCTTTGCGATCACCATCGTCTACACGCCCTCGGGCCCGCTGCTGGAATACGCGCCCGAGCGCGTGAAGGACGCGCCCAAGAGCACCGATGAGCTGCTCGCCTGGTGCAAGGCGCATCCCAACCGGTTCCTCTACGCGCGGCCCGCCAATTCGGGTCCCGGACGGACGTTCCTGCAGGGCCTGCCCTATCTCCTCGGCGACAGCGACCCTCACGATCCCATCAAGGGCTGGGATAAGACCTGGGCCTATCTCAAGGAGCTCAACGGCTGCATCGAGTACTATCCCTCCGGCACCGGCGTCACCATGAAGGAACTCGGCGAGGGCTCGCGCGACATCATCCCCTCCACGGCCGGCTGGGACATCAATCCGCGCGCCATCGGCACCGTGCCGGAATCCGCGCAGGTGACGCTGCTGTCGGGGCCCAAGAGCTTCACCTGGGTTTCCGACGCGCAGTACATGGCGATCCCCAAGGGCGTCGCCAACGACAAGCTTGCGGTCGTGCTCGACCTGATCGCCTTCATGCTGAAGCCCGAGCAGCAGGCGGTCGCCTATGACGCCGGTTATTTCTATCCGGGGCCGGCGGTGAAGGACGTGCCGGTGTCACTGGCCTCGCAAGAGAGCCAGGATTTGCTGAAGCAGTTCGGCCGGCCCGAATACGACAAGCTGATGACGCAATACCCGATCGTGGCGCCGCTCTTCGGCAAGGATCTGATCGCGGCGTTCCGCAAGTGGGACGAGGAGATCGGCGGCGCCAAGATCAAGCAGTAGCACCGCCATCGTGAACGAGGCGGCAAGACAGGGGGCGGGCGGCGAGGCGGGTGCCACGCGCGACGGCGGCTTCGAGGAATTGCGGCTCGACCGGGTCACGCGCCGCTTCCACGAGACCACCGCCCTTGACGAGCTCACGCTGACGATCCGCCGCGGCGAGTTCGTGGCCTTGCTCGGCCCCTCCGGCTGCGGCAAGTCGACGGCGCTCAATTGCCTGGCCGGGTTGCTGCCACTCTCGGGCGGCAGCATCTGGCTCGACCAGCGCCGGATCGACGTGCTCAAGCCCGAGGAGCGCGGCTTCGGCATGGTGTTCCAGAACTACGCGCTCTTCCCGCATATGAGCGTGCGCGCGAATATCGGCTTCGGCCTCAAGATGCGGGGCGTGGCGCGAGACGAGACGCGCCAGCGCGTCGATGCCGCGCTCGACCTGGTGCAGCTCCGCGCGCACGCGGAGAAGCTGCCGGGCCAGCTCTCCGGCGGCCAGCAGCAGCGCGTGGCGCTCGCGCGCGCGATCGTGATCGATCCGCCGTTGATCCTGATGGACGAGCCGCTCTCGAACCTCGACGCGAAACTGAGGCTCGAGATGCGGCACGAGATCCGGCGCATCCATCGCGCCGTGCATCGCGCCACCATCTATGTGACGCATGACCAGGACGAGGCGCTGTCGCTCGCCGACCGGATCGTGGTGCTGCAGGACGGCCGGGTGCAGCAGATCGGCACGCCCGAGGACCTCTACGCGCGCCCGGCCAATCTCGCGGTCGCGCGCTTCATGGGCTACCGCAACATCCTCGATATCGGCGTCGAGCGCGTGGACGGAAGCCGGGTCTCCCTGCTGGGCGGCAACGTGCGGCTCGCGGGCACCGCGCAATCCGCGATCTCCGGCAACCGCGCCACCATCGCCATGCGGCCCGAGGAGGTCATGCTGGGAACCGCGGGCGACAACACGCTCTCCGGCACGGTCGACCAGGTGGAATACTGCGGCCGCGACTATCTCGTCGATGTCGTGACGCCCGTGGGCACGGTCTATCTGCGCACCGACCGGCGCGTCAGCCCCGACGAGACCGTGCAGCTCTCCATCCCGTTCGAGCGCGTGCTGGTGTTCCCGCCGGACGGCGCGGGGGAGGCGTAGGAGCAATGATCCGCACGGCGGGAAGCGACACGGCAATCGCCCCTCCCCCCTTGAGGGGGAGGGTTGGGTGGGGGGTGGGATCCGCACGATGTTTGCGTGAATGCCGCGGTGGCGCGACCCCCCTCCCTACCCTCCCCCTCGAGGGGGGAGGGGTATTAGTGCTCACTGTCGGTCGGAGCGAGCGCTAGGCATGGTCGCGCGCGCCGAGAGCGATACGAGCACGGGACGGACGGCGGGGTTCGACGCGGCGCCGCTCCTGTGGATTCCGGCGGCGCTCGTGGTGGTGGCGCTGTTCCTTTATCCCTTCGGCTATGGGCTGGTGCTGTCGCTGACGCCGGCCAAGGGCGACGTGCTCGCGAACTACGAGCGGTTCTTCTCCGACCAGCGGCTCTGGCAGACGATCTCGACGACGCTGTGGATCGCCGTGCCCGCGACCTTGATCAATGTCGGCGCCTCGATCCCGGTCGCGTTCGTGATGCGGAACCCCGCCTGGTATCAGCGCGCGCTCAC
>DASZHJ010000294.1:0-7959 GCA_035938015.1 Allostellaceae bacterium | reverse complement strand
GTTGTAAAAGAGCGTCTCGATCCAATCGCCGAACCGTGCCTCGCCGGTGAAGCCCATGAGATAGCGCGACAGCTTGAAGGCGGCCCAGGTGCCGCAAGGGATCTCCGCGTGGCCGGCATAGAGGTCGAGCGACCGGCCGAGGCTGCCATCGGGCGGCATCAGCCGCTCGTCCGGCCCGAACCCGCCGGTCGCATAGCATTGCGTGCGCCGCACGAAGTCGTAGAAGTTCGCGCAAGCTCGCAGATAGCGCGGTTCGCCGGTGACTGCGTAGGCCATGGCCGCGCTGCTGAAGGAATTTACGTGGCTGTAGGCGTGGACCGCCACGACGTCGTCCGGCTCCGAGCTCTCGACAAATTTCCGCCAGTAGTCCTCATAAAGCCAGACGTCGGCGAAGTCCTTGAACAGGCTGTCCCCGCTCGCGAGGTGCGCGCGGTAAAGGTTCTCGGGTAGCGTGTACCATTCCGAGGTCCCACCCGGGCCGACCCCCTGGAAATCGAAATTCTCCGCCGAGCGCCGCGAGCGGTCATAGGTTCGCGCGGCCCATTCGGTGGTGCGCGCGAGGAGCGGCAGCGCGGCGGACACGTTGGCGTAGAGGTGCAGGTCGACCAGCCCGCAGGTCAGCTTCTCCCAATCGTAGGGCCGCATGCGCGCATCGCCGCCGGGCCGGAGAGTCTCGGACCAGCCGTCGAGCAATGCCACCGCTTTCTCGCCGAGCGCCCGCTCCCCGGTGGCGCGGCTCATCCGCGCCATACCGCTCAGCAACTGGCCGAAAATCCCCGAGGTCGTCCGCGAGCACCAGCCACGCATATCCTGGCCCGGCGCCGGCAAGCCCGCGTTGCGGCGAAAGCCCTTGAGGATGTCGTCGTTGGGCATCGCGCCATAGACCTCGCAGGCGCGCTCGACTTGGGCTTGAAACCGACTTGGCAGCAAGCGCACGCCGTCATAGTCGAAGGGCTGCAGCTTTGGCGCGATCATGTGGGCTCCTCCATCGCAGATGTCTCTAGCTCATGAGCATGGGCGCTACGGCCGTGCCCGCGCGAATACCAAGGTAGAGACGGATCACCTCGGGATCGGCGAGCAAATCAGCCGCCCGCCCTTGGATGCGGTTCTTCCCCTGCTCCAGGACATAGCCATAGTCGGCGATCGCCAGGCACTGACGCGCGCGCTGCTCGACCATCAGAACGGAAACCCCGAGCGCGCTGATCGCCCTCACCTTGGCGAAGACCTCGTCCTGCACTCGCGGCGCCAAGCCAGCCGACGGCTCGTCCAGGATCAGCATTTTCGGATCGGACATCAGCGCGCGCGCGAGGCCCAGCATTTGCCGCTGGCCGCCGGACAGAGTCGCCGCGCGTTTCGACAGCATGGCGCGAAGCTGCGGCAGGAAAGCCAGCACCGCCTCGAGCTGACTGTCGAACCTCCGCGGGATCGGCCGCGCACCGATCTCGAGATTCTCGCGCACCGAGAGATCCGAGAACACATTGGCGAGCTGGGGCACCATGTTGAGACCGAGCGCGGTGATCTCGTTCGGCCGCAACCCCGCGAGATCGATCGCTCGGCCGTCGAGTCCCGACAATGTGACGCTGCCCCGCCGCGGCCGAAGCAGCCCATAGATCGTCTTCAGCAGCGTCGACTTGCCGGAGCCGTTGGGCCCGATCACCGCGACGATGCTGCCGCGCGTCACATCGATTGAGACGCCATGCAGGATGTCCTCGTCGCCATAACCCGCGCAGAGATCCCGGACCGCCAGCAACGGCTCGCTCACGCTGCGCTCCCGTGGGGTGCGACGCCGGGTTCGCTCTGTGGGGCAAGCCGACCCAGATAGGCCTCGATCACACGCTCGTCGCGCTGAACGGTCTCCGGCGTCCCCTCCGCGATGACCCGTCCCTCATCCATCACGATGACGCGGTCGCTGATCGACATGACCACGTCCATGTCGTGCTCGATGACGCAGAATGTAACGCCGCGCTCGGCGCGAAGCCGCCGGATGTGCTCGACGAGCTGCTCCGCCAGCACCGGCGCCACGCCCGCCATGGGCTCATCGAGCAGAATCATGCGCGGCTCGACCATCAGGGCCCGCCCGAGCTCGAGGAGCTTGCGCTGACCGCCCGACAAGGTCCCGGCATAAGCCTCCGCAAGCGGCAGCAGCCGCACGAGCTCGAGGAGATCGAGGGCGCGGCGGTGTACCTCAAGCTCGCGCGCCGCCACGCGCCTCGGTGCCAGCCAATTGAGGCTCAGGCGCTCACCCGGCTGGTCCTTGCCAGCGAGCAGCATGTTGTCGAGCACGCTCATGCGGGTCAGCACGCGCGGTGCTTGAAACGCACGCACGAGTCCGGCGCGCGCCACGAGATCGCCGCGCAGGCCCTCGATGCGCCCGCCGGCGAAGCGAATCGCGCCCGCATTCGGCTTCAGGAAGCCGGAGATCACGTTGAAGGCCGTGGTCTTGCCGGCGCCGTTGGGTCCGATGAGCGCGGTGATCGAGCCTTCCTCGACGGCGAAGGTGGCCTGCTCAAGCGCGGCGACGCCGCCGAAGGACTTGCTGAGCCGCTCGACCTCGAGGAGCACGGCGTTCATTTCTCCAGTAGGAGCTCTCGGCGATTGCCCAGCATGCCCTCAGGGCGCACCGCCATCAGCAACACCAGGAGGAATCCCACCAGGAACAAGCGCAAGAATGCCCGCGAGCCCGAATCGATGAGCGAGAGCGGGAAGAAATTGAGGAGGCGGGTCCCCGAATAGAGCAAGCTGAACGCCACCGCGCCCACGGGTATCGCGAGCAGGCGGTTCATGCCGCCGAGGATCAGAATGAGATAGGCATAAAACGTGAGCGTCGGCTGATAGTCCTCCGGGCTGAAGACGCCGATCTGCCACGCCAGCAGCAAACCCGCGACGCCCGCCAGCACCGCTCCCAGGATCAGCGCTTGCAGCTTGAAGGCGAAGACGTTCTTGCCGACCGCGGTCACAGCGGCCTCGTCCTCGCGGATTGCCCTCAGCACGCGGCCCCAGGGCGACCGCTCGCACCGCCAGAGCACCAGCACGAGCATGCCCGCCAGCAGCCATACCAGGATCGCGGCCGCGCCGTCGCGGGTCATGCGCGCGCCCAGTAGTCCGGAAAGATTGGCGGCGATGCGGTCGAGGAAGGCGAGCCAATCGCCGTTGTAGAGCGCGATCTGGCCCGGCCCCAGCAAGCCGATGGAGCCGATCGGGCCGCCCGTGAGGTCCGGCAGGTTCATGGCGAGATAGCGGATGATTTCGCCGCCCGCGACGGTGGCGATCGCAAGATAGTCCGCGCGCAGCCGCAGCGTCGGTATTCCCAGAACCAGCGCGAGGAGTATGGCACCGACCAGGCCCGCACCCGCCGCCAGCGGCATCGGCACGGCATAACGCACGACCAGGATGGCCATGGTGTAGGCAGCGACCGCCATGAAGGCGACGTGTCCGAAATTCGGCAGACCCGCAAGCGAGAATTGCACGTAAAGGCCGAGCGAGAGGATCGCGTAAATGCCGGCAATGATCGCGACGAAGGTCCAGAACGCCGGATTCAGCACAGCCATCAGAGGACCCTCGCCCGGCCGAACAATCCCTGCGGGCGGTAGAGCAGGAGCCCGATCAGCGCGACGAAGGCGAGGATCGGCTTGAAGCGAGCCTCCAGTCCGCCCGCGAGGCCGCTCCAGGTCGAGAGTTCCATCACAAGGCCGAGCACCAGGCCGGCGACGAGCGCCCCATAGGCGCTGCCGATCCCACCCAGCACCACGGTCGTGAAGATCAGGAACAGGATCTCGAAACCGAGATTCGGGTCGAAGGCGCCTTGCACCGCCGCGAACATGAGGCCGCCGAGCCCGGCGAGCCCGCCGGCGAGCAGCCAGACATAGGCGCCGACCCGGTCGACATCGATGCCGGAGACCGCCGCGAGGTCGCGATTGTCGGCGACCGCGCGCATGGACTTGCCGAGCGGCGTGCGCGCGAGAAACAGCGCCATCGCCGGAGCCACCACCACGGTGATGCCGATGGCGACTGCCTGGCCCGGCGAGATGCGCACCAAATGCAGATCGAACACCGCACTTTGATCGATGTCGTATTGGCGGATTTGCGGTCCCGCCACCATGAAGACAAGGTTGCGCAGCATGAGGCCGATACCCACGGTGATCAGCGACATCGCCACCAGCCCGCGACCGCGCAGGGGCTTCAGCACCAGAAGATGTACCGCCAACGCCAACAGCCCCGTTGCCGCGACCGCGCCGAGGGCGGAGACCGCCAGGTTCTGCGCGAAGCCCGTGTTGACAATCAGGCCCATATAAGCGCCGAAGGTGAGGTACTCGCCGTGGGCGAAGTTTGCGACCCGGTGGATGCCGAACACCAGCGACGCACCCACGCCCGTCAGCGCCAGTATCGTGCCGGTGATGACGCCGTTCAGGATCAGCTGCGCCAGCTCTTGCAGACTCGCTTGCACTGTGGCCTCAACCTCCGCACGACCGATGCAAGACCGAGGCCGATGCTCGCCGCGAACCCTACGGCTGGAACTTGATGGTGTTCATCACCGCGGAGGTACCATCGGGCTTGTGCTGCCAGATGTCGTAGGCGGTCGCGGTGACCCGGCCCGTGGAGGCGAACTGGATGGGCCCGGTGGCGCCGATGAAGTGCACCTTCTTGCCGTCGAGCACGGCCTTGATCGCCTGATCCAGCTGCTCGAAGCTGTAGGGCGTGCCGGGATCGTTCGTAACGGAAACCACGTGCTCGCTGATCTTGAGCGGGTCCGACGACTTTGCCTCAAGTGCCGCCAGCAGCGCCACGAACACGCTATCGAAGGACTCCGCGAGGAACGCCTGGAATTTCACGCCGGGCTTCGCCTTCTGCTCGAAGAGCGCCTTGAAGGCAGGAAAAGAGCTGCCGGACGACGCATTGGCGATGGTGGCGCGCATGCCCGGGTAATTCTTGCTGCCGCGGCTGGCGCAGTCGTTGAGCGTGTCGGAGCCGAAGCTTTTGGCGGGATCCCATTTGCCCGTGCGCGTGAGCGGCAGCGCCAGTTTCTCGAAGGTTTGGCAGAAATCGATAAAGAGCCAGCCATCGGGATCGCCCTGCGCAAGCTCCTGCGCCTCGCTGTCGAGCGTGGGCTGCTGATGGTTGTAGATGACGAACTTGGGGATCGTGCCGCCACCGGCAAGCCAGGCTTCCTTGAAGACGGCGGACAGGTTCGTGCCATAGGCGTCGTTGCGCGCGCCCACGTTGACCTTCGCGGTCTTGCCAAGCACGTCGGCGATGATGCGGGCGAGCACGCGCCCTTGCACGTCGTCAGCGGCCACCGGCTGCCACAAGATCGGCGTCGGCCCCGTATTGAGCTTGCTGAGCGCGGGGCTGGTACCGCCCGTGAACATCAGGACGTTGTTCGGGATCGCCACCGCGGTCGCGGCGGCCGAGGTGACGGAGCTGTAGAAGTCGCCGATGATGACGTTGACGCGGTCGATCTGCACCAGCTTCTGCGCGGCCTCGACACCGGCTTGCGCGTTACCCTGACTGTCCTGCGAATCCGCGAGCTCGACGGAAATACCGGGGAGGTTGAGCGACTTCAGAGTTGCCGCGGCCTGATCCACGGCAAGGCGCGCGGCTTCGTTCCAGCCCTGCCCGCTGGGCGCGGGATCGCCGGTCAACCCCGCGAGTACGCCATATTTGAGCGTGAGCGACACATCGGCCGCGGCCGCAGGCTGACCAGCGCCAAGTACCGCGACAAACATCGGCGCCAGAAGCACAGACAAGCGTTTCAACATGAGTCCTCCCCTCGAGGTCCGGCGGCATATTCCAATCCGCGGCTCGCTTCTCATCATTGTGTACGAAAAGGCAGCCGAGTGGCAAAGTGAACCACTTGCGGGGCAACGCACGTAACGAGTGCACGGCCACCGGCTCGTTGCCGGTTCTGAATCGTGCTAGCACTCCTGCATGACCGACGCTCGCCAAACTCCATTTGTCGGCCGATCGATCCTGCGACGCGAGGATCAGCGGCTGCTCACGGGACAAGGCCAATTCATCGCCGACATTGCGCTTCCCCGAATGCTCCATGCGGTGTTTGTCCGCAGCACGCTGGCGCACGCCCACGTAAGGGCGGTCGACGTCACGCGCGCGGCGTCGGCGCCTGGGGTTACTATGGTGCTTAGCGGCGCGGAGCTGGCGCGTCTGCTGCCGCCGGTGCCGGATTCGCAGCTGTCGCTGCCCAGCAAGTGGCGAGCCCTTGTCGAGCACAAGCTGCACAACCCACAGCAGCCGCTTCTGGCGATCGACAAGGCCCGGCATGTCGGTGAGGCGATCGCGGTCGTTGTGGCGGAGACCCGCTACGCCGCCGAGGACGCGGCGGAGCTGGTGCAACCGGAGTTGGAGCCTCTACCGGCGGTGATCGACCCGGAAGAGGCGCTGCGCGCCGGCGCGCCGCTCGTTCACGAGCGCCTGGGCACCAACCTCATCGGCGAGTTCGGGATCGGCAAGGGCGCGATCGAGGCGGCGTTGTCGCGCGCGCCGAAGCGGCTGCGACGCCGCTTCTACCACCATCGCTACAGCGGCTTACCGATGGAATGTCGCGGCGTCATCGGCATCCATGAGCCGCGGACGGATTCGGTGACGATTTGGTCGTCCACTCAGGTCGTGCACTGGGTGCGGCGCGAAGCCGCGAGCATTCTCGGGCTTCCCGAGTCCCGCGTGCGCTGCGTGGCGCCGGATGTCGGCGGCGGGTTCGGCGTGAAGGGCCATGTCTATCCCGAGGACCTCTTGATCCCGTTCCTTGCCCGCAGGATCGGGCGTCCCGTGAGCTGGATCGAGGATCGCCAGGAGCATTTCCTCTCCGCCACGCATGCGCGCGACCAGATCCACGAGCTCGAGATCGGCTTCGACGAGGAGGGCCGCATCCTCGCGCTTCGCGACAATTTCATGGCGGACTGCGGCGCTTGGAACCCGATCGGGGCGGGCATCATCTACAACACCGCGGCGCATTTGCTGGGGCCCTACAAGGTCGAGCATTTCGCCGCAACGGCGAAGGTGGTGGCGACGAACAAGGTCCCGAGCGCCGCCTATCGGGGCGCTGGCCGGCCGGAAGCGAGCTTCGCGGTGGAGCGCAGCATCGATCTCGTGGCATCCGTGGTTGGCCTGGAGCCGGCGGAGGTGCGACGCCGGAACATGGTCCGCGCAGAGGAGATGCCGTACTCGGTGGGCATTCCCTATCGCGACGGGCAGCCTATCGTCTACGACAGCGGCGATTTCCAGGCGGGACTCCGGCAGGCGCTGGAGGCGCTCGGCGGCACCGACGCCTTCCGCCGACGCCAGCGCGAGGCGCTCAGCCAAGGCCGATACCTTGGCCTCGGGATCGGCTGCTACACGGAGGGTACCGGCGTCGGTCCCTTCGAGAGCGCCACCGTGCGGATCGAGGCCTCCGGCAAAGTCTATCTCTCCGGCGGATCGTGCCCGCAGGGTCAAGGCATGGAGACCATCTTCGCGCAGATCGTTGCCGATGCGTGGTCCGTGACCCCCGACGACGTCGTGGTGTCCCTCGCCGACACCGCCGCGATACCCATGGGCTTCGGCACGATCGCCAGCCGCAGCACGGTCACGCTGTCCGCCGCGATCCACCATGCGAGCGAGCGGCTGCGCAAGAAGGCGCTGGCGATCGCCGCGCATTTGCTGGAGTGCGCGCCCGCAGACCTGGAGCTGCGCGAGGGCGGGGTCGGGATCGTCGGCGTGCCCGCACGCACGATCTCGCTCGCCAAGCTCGCGCAGGCCGCGCGCCCCGGCTGGGACCACGGCCGCCCGGAAGGCGTCGAGCCGGGCCTGGAGGATACTTTCCATTTCGAGCCGCAGACGGTCACCTGGTCGAATGCCACGCACGCCGCCATCGTGGAGGTCGATATCGAGGTCGGACGCGTCAAGATCGAGAAATACGTGATCGCTCACGACTGCGGCAACGTGGTCAATCCCATGCTGCTCGAGGGG
>DASZHJ010000293.1:0-3485 GCA_035938015.1 Allostellaceae bacterium | reverse complement strand
CCCATGGTGTGGCGGGTCGAGTAGCCGTACTTGAGCATGGGGGTCATCGAGATGACGCCCATGGCGATCACCGACGCGGCGACCGTGCCGGTGATGGCGCCGAGAATGGCGCCGACGAAGATCACCGCGTAGGACAGCCCGCCGCGCACCGGGCCGAACAGCTGCCCAATCGAATCGAGCATATCCTCCGCGAGGCCGCAGCGCTCGAGGATGGCGCCCATCAGGGTGAAGAACGGGATCGCGAGCAAGAGGTCGTTCGAGACGATGCCGAACAGCTGATAGGTCAGGTTGCCGAGGAAATCGGGGCGGATCAGGCCGAACTCGATGCCGATGAAGCCGAAGAACAGGCCGGTCGCGGCCAGCGAGAACGCCGCCGGGTAGCCGATCAGCATGAACAGGACCATTCCCCCGAACATCAGGGGCGCGAGATTGTCGCGAATGAAATTCATTGAAGCGGCTTTTCGTATTTGAAGTCCGCCTCGATCACATGCTCGAGCGCGGCGACCCGCTTGATGAGCTCGGAAATTCCCTGCAGCACCATCAGGGCAAATCCGACGGGGAGGACGAGCTTCACCGGCCAGCGGATCAGCCCGCCGGCGTTGGACGACTCCTCGCCGAGCCGCCACGATTCAACGAACCAGGGCCAGGTGAAATAAGTCAGGATGAGGCAGATCGGCAGGAGAAATAGCACGCCGCACACGATATCGATCCAGATGCGCGTGCGCTCCGACACCATCCCGTAGACCAAGTCGACGCGCACGTGCTCGTTCATCTTGAGCGTGTAGGGGCCGCCGAGCAGGACCATGCCGGCGAACATGTACCATTGCACTTCGAGCCAGCCGTTCGAGCTTTCGCTGAACAGATAGCGGCTCGCGGCATTGCCGGCGCTGATCACGCAGGCCAGCAGCACCAGCCAGTTGGCGACGACGCCGAATTTTTCGTTGAGCCAGTCGATCCCGCTGCTCAATTTCAGAAGAGCGCGCAAATTCCCATCCCCCATGGCCGATGCGACAGACCGGAGCGACGCCGCCTGCCGCTTCAAAGAAGGTCCGCCGCGCCGGTTGCCCCGGCTTTATCGGCCTAGATAATTCATGGCCGCCGGTGGGGTCAATCCGCAATCGACCGGCGTCCGGTCAGAAATATCGCCACCACACGTAGGCGTGGCAGATGGCGATCGAGAGCAGCATCATCGGGAAGGCGTAACAGGTGTAGGTCAGGAGCCGGAACGGTATGGCGTTCCGTTCGGCAAGCCCGGCGACCGTCAGGTTCGCCGACGCGCCGATGAGGGTGCCGTTTCCGCCCAGGCAGGCCCCGAGCGAGAGGCACCACCACAACGGCACGAGCTGGTCCGGTCCGCCGTAGGCCGGCGCCGTGCTCTTGATCAGCGGGATCAAGGTCGCGACGACCGGGATGTTGTCGATGATCGCCGAGAGCAGCGCCGATCCCCACAGCACGGCGTAGCCGGCGTTCGCGCGATCGCCGCCGGTCACGGCGACGAGCTTATCGGCGAGGAGCCCGAGCAGGCCTCCGACCTCGACCCCATGCACGATCACGAACAGGCCGATGAAGAAGAAGATGGTGATCCACTCGACGTCGCTGAACGTCTTGTGCACGTTCGCGGACTGCTTCTCGTTGTGGTGCTGCCAATTGTCGAGGAACATCAGCACGGCGGCGCCGGCCATGGCGACGGTCGCGGGTGCGACGCCGAGTTGGCGCGCGAAGATGAAGGCGAGGATCACGACGGCGAGCACCGCGGTCGCCTGCTTGAGCAGCACCGGGTCGAGGATCGCGTCGGCCGGGCGCAGGGCCATGACGCGCGCGCGCTGGCTCGGCGTCGATCGCATCGCCTGGCCCCACAGCAAATGCGCGATGAGCGCCTGCGCCGCCATCACGACGACGACGACCGGGGTGAGGTTGAGAATGAAGGCGTTGAAATCGAGCCCGGCGAGCGAGCCGATCAGGATGTTGGGCGGATCGCCGATCAGGGTCGCGGTGCCGCCGATGTTGGAGGCGAACACCTCGGCGAACAGGAACGGGTAGGGCGGCACGTCGAGCTCGCTGGTGATGACGAGCGTCACCGGCACGATCAGCAGCACGGTCGTGACGTTGTCGAGCAGGGCGGAGACGACCGCGGTGGTGAGCTGCAACAGCAGCAGGATGCCGGCCGGGCTCGCCCGCGCGCGTTGCGCCGACCAGATGGCGGCGTATTGAAACATGCCGGAGCGGCGCGAGATCGACACCAGGATCATCATGCCGGCGAGCAGGCCGAGCGTGTTCCAGTCGATGCCGCGCACCGCTTCGCCCTGATCGAGCACGCCGATGAGGATCATCAACGAGGCGCCGAGCAGCGCCACGATCGAGCGGTTGAGCTTGTCCCAGATGATCGCCGCGTAGGTCGCGAGCAGGATCGCCGTCGACACGAACATCGGATCGAGGCCGAAGACGACGTGCGGGACGAACGGCTGGTCAGTCATGACCAGCAGTAAACAGTAACCAGTGATCAGTGACCAGACAGGCTTTTCTGATTACTAATCACTGATCACTGGCTTAACGGGTCGGGGCGGATCTGGAACTTCACCACCTTGGGCAATGTGCCCTTGCCGCCTTCCATGTGGAACGGCGCGCGCGTGCCGGTGGTCGCCCACACCCCCTTGCCCTTCCAACCGCCGTTGGGATCGTCGATGCGGCCGTCGATCCATTTGGCGTAGAACCCCATCGGGTAGGGGACGCGCAGGTTGACCCATTTGCCGTTGACGAGCGCGAGCAACGAGTCGTTGGCGTTGCCGGTCGCCCACGGCACGTCGCGGCCGAGGCCGGACGTGTCGAACTGGTCGACCCAGGTGTAGTAGCTCGCCTCGGCCGAGCCGCTCTGCTCCACCCCCTGCATCTGCGGGCCCGGGAAGGGATAGAGCGTCCAGCCTTCCGGGCAATGCTTGCCGGTGGCGGTCGGGCCGTTGAGCGGACCCTTGCACTTCGAGCGGTCGAAGCTCGCCATGTGCCCACTCGAGAGCGGCGTCCACACCACGCCCTTGCGATCGATGTCTGCGCCGCGCGGCCCGAACCCAGGCGCCGGCGGCTCGTAGACTTCTGCGAGCGCGGTCGCCGGCGGATTGGGTCCGGGATCGAGCCGGGCGACGTAACCCGGCTGGCCGAGCACCGAGCCCCACACGGTGCCGTCGTTCGGGTTGACCGCGATGCCGTAGAAGGCGGCGTTGATCCGCTTGTCCTTGGCGGGATCGACCGGCTGGTTCGGCTCGACGTAGTCCGCGTCGCGCTTGCCGTTGCCGTTGGTGTCGAGGATCAGCGCGGTCCAGCCCTGGGATTTCGCCTCGTCGCCGGTCTCCTCGAACATTTTGCGGTTGAGCCAGCCGACGACGCCGCTCACCGGCCCGCCCGCGCTTGTCCACAGCGTGCTGTTGGCGTCCTCCGCGAACGTCAGGTGATGGGTCGGGAAGCAGGTGCGCACGAGCGTGATCTTCCCGCTC
>DASZHJ010000292.1:0-5738 GCA_035938015.1 Allostellaceae bacterium | reverse complement strand
TTTCTCGCGCTCGCGAGCGCGGTCGCGCTGATCTGGCGGCACGCGCTCGCCGATATCGCGGCACAGGCTGCGGCGCCCCTAGGCGCCGGGTTCACCCTCCTCTGCCTGATCACGGGATCACTCTGGGGCGAGCCCATGTGGGGGACCTGGTGGGTATGGGATGCGCGGCTCACCTCGGTGCTGGTGCTGTTCTTCCTTTATGTCGGCTATATCGCGCTGGTGAACGGCTTCGACGATCCCACCCGCGGCGCACGGGCGGGCGCGGTGCTGGCGCTGGTGGGCGTGGTCAATCTGCCGATTATCAAGTTCTCCGTCGATTGGTGGAACACGCTACATCAGCCCGCGAGCGTCTTCCGCCTGGGCGGGCCCACGATCGACAAATCGATGTTGGCGCCTCTGTTGATGATGGCCGTGGCGTTCACACTGTATTTCGCGGCGGTGCTGATGCTGCGGATGCGCACCGCGATCCTGGCAAGCCGCGTGCGCACGGCGCGGCTGGGCGAGATGGAGCCGATGGCCGAGTCTCGCGGTGGCCAGCAGGCGGCAGGGTCGGTCGGCTGATGAACATGCTCGATCAGTTCTTCGCGATGGGCGGCTACGCTCGCTTCGTCTGGCCAGCGTACGGCATTGCGATCCTCGTGCTTGGCGTGATGGCGGCGCAATCCTATCGCGCGTGGCGGCGGCAGCATCGCCTGTGGTCGGCGATCGAGACGACGCGGCCGCAGAGGCGCCGCTGATCACGATTGTCGATGACACGCAAACGCAAGCGTCTCCTCGTTGTATTGTTGGGGCTCGGCATGCTCGGCATCGCGAGCGCGTTGGTGCTGTTCGCATTCAATGACAATCTGGTCTTCTTCATGAGCCCGAGCGATCTCGCTACTAAAGGCGCACCCGAGACACGGCGGCTACGGCTCGGCGGGTTGGTCGAAGCCGGCAGTGTCGCGCGCGAGGCCGACGGCCGCACCATCGATTTCCGCGTCACCGACGGCAACAGCGCGGTGCCCGTGATTTTCAGTGGCGTGCTGCCGGATCTGTTCCGCGAGGGGCAGGGCGTGGTGGTGGAGGGCGCTCTCGGCAAGAACGGCGTCTTCAAAGCCGACACCGTACTGGCGAAGCACGACGAGCGCTACATGCCGCCGGAGGTGGCGGAGGCGCTCAAGAAATCGGGCCACTGGCAGGGTGAACATCCGCCGGCGGCGACGGCGGCCAAGCCATGATCGCCGAGCTCGGACATTTCGCGCTCGCGCTCGCGCTGGTGCTCGCGATCGTGCAGTCGGTCGTGCCGCTCTATGGTGCCTCGCGCGGCGAGCCCGCGTTGATGGCGCTCGGCGGCAGCACCGCGATCGGCCAGTTCGCGCTGGTGACGCTCGCCTTCGTGGCCCTCGCCCACGCCTACGTCACGTCGGATTTCTCGCTCGCGACGGTGGCGGAGAACAGCCACTCCACCAAACCGCTGCTCTACAAGATCACCGGCGTGTGGTCGAACCACGAAGGCTCCATGGTGCTGTGGGTGCTGATCTTGACGCTGTTCGGCGCGGCCGTCGCGTGGTTCGGCACTGGATTGCCGCCGGATCTGCGCGCGCGCGTGCTCGCCGTCCAGGGCATGATCGGGGCCGGTTTCTTCGCCTTCATCCTGTTCACCTCGAACCCGTTCCTGCGCCTGGTGCCGGCGCCGCTCGACGGCCAGGGCATGAACCCGATCCTGCAGGACCTGGGCTTGGCGATCCATCCGCCGTTCCTCTACCTCGGCTATGTCGGCTTTTCCGTATCGTTCTCTTTCGCGGTGGCGGCGCTCATCGAAGGCCGCGTCGATGCAGCGTGGGCGCGCTGGGTGCGCCCCTGGACGCTCGCCGCCTGGTGCGCGCTCACGGTCGGGATCGCGCTCGGGAGCTGGTGGGCTTATTACACGCTCGGCTGGGGTGGCTGGTGGTACTGGGACCCCGTGGAGAACGCCTCCTTCATGCCCTGGCTCGTGGGCACGGCCCTTCTGCACTCCGCGATCGTGGTGGAAAAGCGCGACGCGCTCAAGACCTGGACCATTCTGCTCGCGATCGTCACCTTCGGGCTCTCGCTGATCGGCACCTTCCTGGTGCGCTCGGGCGTGCTCACCTCGGTGCACGCCTTCGCCGTCGATCCCGCGCGGGGCGCTTTCATTCTGCTGCTGCTGGTCATCGCGATCGGCGGTCCGCTGGTACTGTACGCGGTGCGCGCGCCGTCGCTCCGGGGCGGCGGAATCTTCGCGCCGATCTCCCGTGAAGGCGCGCTGGTGCTGAACAACCTGCTGCTTGCGACCGGGGCCGCCACGGTCTTCATCGGCACGCTCTATCCGTTGTTCCTCGACGCCATGGGCGGCGACAAGGTCTCCGTCGGCTTCCCGTTCTTCAACCGCACCTTCGTGCCGTTGATGGTGCCGCTGCTAATCGCGATGCCGTTCGGGCCCTTGCTCGGCTGGAAGCGCGGCGACCTCCTCGCGGCGTCACAGCGATTGCTCTTTGCCGCGGGCGCGGCGATTGCGGTCGTGCTGGCGGTGTTGCTGGTCGTGCACCCAGCCGTAGTGCTGGCGACACTTGGTCTCGGCCTCGCGGCCTGGATCGGCGCCGGCAGCTTGATCGAATGGTCCGAGCGCGTGCAGCTATTCCGCGGCTCCCTCAAGGACTCGCTTGCGCGCGCGCGCCACCTGCCGCGGGCTGCCTATGGCGTGACGCTCGCGCATCTCGGGGTTGCGGTCACGGTCGCCGGCATCGCTGCCTCGGCCTGGGAGAGCGAGCGCATCGATCTCGTGCACCCCGGCGACAGCGTCGCCATCGCGGGCTACGACCTCCGCCTCGACAAGGTCGAGCCCGCCACGGGTCCCAATTACACCGCCGACCGCGCCACCGTCACGGTGACGCGGAACGGCGCGCTGGTCACGGTCATGCACCCGGAGAAGCGCCTCTTCACGGTGCAGCAGATGCCGACCACCTTCACGGCGATCCGCACCGATCTGCTCTCCGATCTCTATGTCGTCCTGGCGGACGGTGACGGCAAGGGCGCCTGGACGCTCAGAGTCTATCAGAAGCCGCTGGTACCCTGGATCTGGCTCGGCTGCGGCGTGATGGCGCTGGGCGGACTCATGAGCCTTTCCGACCGCCGTTGGCGCGTGGGTGCCGCCGTGCCTCGAAGCCGCGCACCGGCTGGTGCGGCCGCGGACGACTGAGGCATGCGCCGCCTGATCTATCTTCTGCCGGCCGCGGCTTTCGCGGCGCTCGTGGGGTATTTCTTCTCGGTGCTGAGCCGGGATCCGTCGGTCCTGCCCTCGGCGATGATCGACCAGCCGGCACCGGCTTTCACCCTAGCGGGCCTCAGCAACCAGCCCGGCCTCGCGCGGGACGAACTCGCGGGCCAGGTGGTGCTGATCAATTTCTTCGCGTCCTGGTGCGTGCCCTGCAGGAGCGAGCATCCCCTGCTGATGCGGCTCGCGGCCGAGCTCAAGACACCGCTCTATGGCATCGATTACAAGGACAAGCCGGAGGATGCCGCGCGTTTTCTAAGCGAGCTCGGCAACCCCTACGGCAAGATCGGCGCCGACCGCGACGGCCGGGTCGGCATCGATTTCGGCGTCTACGGCGTGCCGGAAACCTATGTGATCGACAAGGCGGGACGCATCCGTTTGCGTCATGTCGGGCCGCTCACGCCGGCGGATGTCGCGCGCGAGATCGCGCCGCTGGTCAAGACGCTGCAGGGATCATGAGGGCCGCCGCCCTGGCGCTGGTACTCGGGCTCGCGGCGACTGCGGCGTCGGCGGTCGAGCCCGGCGAGCGCCTTGCCGATCCCCTGCTCGAGGCACGGGCACGCACGCTCAGCAGCGAGCTGCGCTGCCTCGTGTGCCAGAACCAATCGATCGACGACTCCAACGCTGATCTCGCCCATGACCTTCGCGTCTTGATCCGTGAGCGCCTCAGCGCGGGCGACACCGATAGCCAAGTGCTGCAGTTCATGGTGCGGCGCTACGGTGATTTCATCCTGCTGAAGCCGCCGGTCAAGCCGGATACCTACGTCCTGTGGTTCGGGCCGTTTGCGGTGCTGGCGCTTGGAGCACTGGGCGCCGCGCTCTACCTTCGCCGCTCGCGTGGCACGCCGCAGCAAGCGCCCGAGCCGCTCAGCGCCGACGAGCAGCGCCGGCTAGAAAAGCTGCTCGCGGGAGACGGCGATTGATGCTGATCTGGCTGGCCTTCGCGGTGCTGGCGGCGCTCGTGGTGGCGCTGGTGATCTGGCCGCTCGCGGCGGCGCACGGGCGGAGCCCCACGCGCGCGGCCTATGACCGCGCAGTCTATCGCGACCAGCTCAAGGAGATCACGCGCGACAGCGAGCGTGGCTTGGTCACGCCAACCGAGGTCGCGTCGGCTCGCCTCGAAATCGAGCGGCGGCTGCTCGCCTCGGACGAAGAGGCGGAGCGCGGCCTACGGCCGGCGGCGAAGCCGGCGACGCCCCGAGCGCTCACCGTGGCGCTGGCGGTGCTGGTGCCGCTCGCCGCGATCGGCTTCTACCTCGTCCATGGCGCACCGCGGATTCCCGATCAGCCCTATGACGCACGGGCAGCGGAGCGAGCGTTGATCAGCGCCAACGGCGCGCTTGATCTCGACAAGACCGTAGCTGCCTTGCAAGCGCGCCTCAAGGCAGACCCCTCCAGCGCCGAGGGTTGGCTGCTGCTCGCACGGACCGAGGCGGCGCGCGGACATTGGCAAAAGAGCGCTGCCGCCTATCGCGAGGCGATGACCCTCACGAAAGAGCGGCCCGATGTGGCGGCGGCCTATGCCGAGATGCTGGTCATGGCGGCGGACGGCATCGTAACCCCCGCGGCGCGAGACGCTCTCAACACGGTCGTGGCGCGCGATCCTAAGAACCCGTCTGCGCGTTATTACCTCGCGCTTGCCGAAGCCCAAGCGGGCGATGTTCGAGGCGCGACGGACGCCTGGCAGACGCTGCTCGCGGAGGCACCCGCGGACGCGCCCTGGGCCCAGATGGTGCGTCAGCGCATCGCGGATACCGCAAAAGCCGCGGGTCTACCGGCGCCGGCGCCGCCCGCCGCTCAGGCATCGCCCGGACCGAGCGCCGACGATGTCGCGGCGGCGGCGCAGCTCAGCCCGGAGCAGCGCGACCAGATGGTGCGCGGCATGGTGGAGCGGCTCGCCACGCGTCTCAAGGAGGCACCGGACGATCTCCAGGGTTGGCTGCGCCTCGGTCGCGCCTATGAGGTTCTGAAGGAGCCCGAGAAGGCAGCCGATGCATATGCCCAGGCGGCCAAGCTCAAGCCTGAGGATCCCGCGATCCTCGCGCGCGAGGTTGACGCCTTGATGGCGGATCGCGCCCCGACCGACCCCATACCCCCGACGGCGCTCGTCGTTCTAAAGCAGCTGGAGACACTCGACGCCAGCGAGCCGCGCGCGCTCTGGTACCTCGGCCTTGCCGCCGCACAAGCGCATGAGGTCGACGAGGCCAAGGTCTATTGGCAGAAGCTCCTTGCGGTGCTGCCGGCCGACAGCGCGGAACGCAAGATGGTGTCCGACGCGCTCGCGGCGCTGTCGAATTAAGTCATGAACTCATAAACGCGTCATCATTGTCGGGACATCGACATCACCGAAATGGGGCTCTCCATCCGATGTGGCCTAGATGCGCAGACACCTGATCACGACCTCTCGAAGTACAAACCAGTGCCGCCTCCTACACAATGACAGGGCGCACTAATTCGACCATTGCCG
>DASZHJ010000291.1:0-2953 GCA_035938015.1 Allostellaceae bacterium | reverse complement strand
GCGCTCGGTCTCCGCGAACAGCCGCTCGACTTCGCGCTCCTGCGCGACATCCGCCTGGATCGCAACCGCCCGCGCTCCCGCCCGCTCGGCATCCGCGACCACGCCCTCGGCCGCCTTGGCATGGGAGGCGAAATTCACGGCTACGTCGTATCCGCGTGCAGCCGCAAGCCTCGCCGTCGCGGCACCGATACCGCGGCTCCCGCCGGTGACGAGCAGAACTTTACGTTTATTATCCGCGGTCAGCATGCCGCCCGCCAACCCATGCTGACCCCGTAAGGGGTTTGTTATGCGCGGTCAGCATGCCGCCCGCCAACCCATGCTGACCGCGTAAACGGTGGAGGTCATTCAGCCGCGGGCCGACGCTCGCGCGCGTAGCGGATGAGGCAATCGTCGGGCAGCATCTCGATCGGCGTGAAGTCTCGGTTGGCGATGTGCGCCGGCCGGGTGAAGCGGCGGATCGCATTGTCGCAGCGATTGAGCGAGAGATAGACGATCCAGCGCGACCACGGCGTCAGGTTCGAGCCCGAGGCATGCACGAGGTTGCAGTGAAAGAGCAGGATCGAGCCGGGCGGACCCTTGGGCGCGACGATGCCGCCCTCGTCCACCAGCCGCGTGATGGTGGCGTGGTCGATGGTCCAGAGCGGATAGCTGGTAGTGGTGACGTCGTGACCGGCGGCGAGCTTGCCGACGCGATGGCTCTTCGGGATGAACATCAAGGGGCCGTTGAACTCGTTCGCCTCCGCGAGGAAGAGGGCGATGTTCATCGCCTTGGGCGTGGGCATCCCGTCGTCCTCGTACCAGGTACCGTAATCCTGGTGCCACTGCCAGACCGCGCCGTCGAAGGCCGCCTTCGCATTGATCTTGAATTGGTGCATGTAGAGCCGGTCGGAGCCCAGCAGCTGCATGCCCGGCTCGACCAGGCGCGGATGGCGCGCCAGGCGCGCGAAGGCCTCGTTCCAGGTCTGCACATAGAAGGCCGTTCGCGGGGCGTCGGAGCCCTTCTCGCGCACGACCTCGGGTCGATCCGTCGCCAACAGGCCGGAAACCTCGCCGTTGAGGATGCTCATCTCCTCGGGAGTAAACAGGCTGGGCAGGAACAGATAGCCCTGCTCATCGAACTCGGCGACTTGGGCGGGCGTCAGTTTCATCGCTTGTCTCCACGGGCGGAGTATCTTTGCTAGACTATGAACGAGCGAGCACCCCGATGCCAGATCCCGGCCCGTGGGGCCATTCCCATATCACAGGAGGCCGTCCCTATGAACGAAGACACCTTCAACATGGAAGTGCGCAAGTTCCTGAAGGTGGTGGGGGTCACCTCTCAACGCGAGATCGAGCTCGCGGTGCGCAAGGCCCTGGAGGCCGGCCGCATCAAGGGCAACGCGACGCTCGACGCTAAGGTGATGCTGACCATCCCCGGTGTCGGCCTCGAGCATCAGATCGACGGCAAGATCAAGATCGGGTGAGCGCCGGGGCTCAGAGTCCGAGACCCGTGAGGATCGCGCGCACGGCTCCAGCCAACAGCGCGAGCCAAGTGAGCGAAATTCCGGCGGCTCGACCGAACGAGTTTCCCGGCGATTGCATGAGACCCCAGGCATGGAACAGGCGGCCCAGTGTCAGCGCGATGCCCATGCCGTGCAGCAGCACCGGGCTCGAGCCGCAGGCTTCCGCGAGCCCGAGCAGGATGAGCACGATCGGGATGTTTTCGACGGCATTGCCGTGAATCCGGGAGGCTCGCTCCAGCGTCTCATCGCCGCCCGTGCCGATGCCGACCTTCGAGATGCCCCGCTGCCGCGCGACGCGGATCGCCAGCACCACCAGGATGATGGCGTTCAGGCCCGCATAGAGCGCCGTCACGCGAAATGGCATGTCCCCCCCCGTTGAGCCGCACGGTAGCCGCGATGCCGGCGGCGATCAACGGAGGGAAGGTTTCGGCGCTCCCTCTACGACTGCAGATGCGCCTCCAGGAACCAGAGCTGCTTGTCGGTCTCGCGGCTGACTTCGGTGAAAAGATCGGCGGTGTCCGCATCGCCGAAACCGGCGGCTTCGTCGATCGCCTGGCGAACGGCGCCGCCGAAGGCCGCGAGCGCGCTCGAGAGCGCTTCGAGATGCCCCGGCCCCGAGGTGACGGTGAGGGAATAGGGCGCGAGCGTGGTGCGCGGACCGACCGCCTGCAGCGTGCCTTCGGCGGTGCCGCCAAGCGTGGTGATCCGCTCCGCGATCAGATCGACGAACTCCCGCACCTCATCCGAGACCTTGTCGAAGAGCTCGTGCAGCGCGATGAAGTTCGGTCCCTTCACGTTCCAGTGCGCTTGCTTCGTCTGCAACGAGAGATCGATCGCGAGCGCGAGGTGGCGGCCGAGCAGCGCGATCGATTTCGTGCGCACGGCTTCCGACAGCGAGTTCTTGGTCTTATGCACGGGGGATATCCTTCTGCTGGGGTTGGAACCTCAGGCGGCGGCTCTGTTTTCGAGGGCGGGCTCGGTTCTGCGTTCGGGTGCAGGAGAGAGATAGGGACGCTTGCATCATCGATGCAATGACTTATATATTACGAATTGATTGATGAAATCGATGACACCCCTACCCACCCTGCGCCAGCTCCGCCACCTCGTGGCCTTAGCGGATCAGGGCCATTTCGGCCGTGCCGCCTCGGCGGCGGCCGTGACCCAATCGACGCTGAGCGCCAGCATCAAGGAGCTCGAGGCCGGGCTGGAAGCGGCGCTGGTCGACCGCACGCGGCGACGGGTGGTGCTGACGCCGCTCGGCCGTCAGACCGTTGAGCGCGCGCGGCGGATCCTGGCGGACACCGAGGCCTTGACCCTCGCCACACGCGCCGAGCGCGGGCCGCTCACCGGCACGCTGCGCATGGGTGTCATCCCCACCATCGGCCCCTATCTGCTGCCGGCGGTCCTGCCCGGTTTGCGTCACCGCTATCGCGGGTTGCGGCTCTATCTCG
>DASZHJ010000290.1:0-2243 GCA_035938015.1 Allostellaceae bacterium | reverse complement strand
GATCGTCGAAGGCAAGGTGCTCTCGGTTCGCGAAAGCGGGCCCACGATCTACGTCAATTTCGGGCGGCGGTGGACGCAGGACTTCACCGTCACCATCGCCAAGCGCAACGAGTCCGCCTTCACCAGCGCCGGCCTCGAGCCAAAGCGGCTGCAAGGCCGCCGCGTGCGCGTGCGCGGATATGTCGAACAGCGAGGTGGCCCCTGGGTCGAGGCCACCCGGCCGGAGCAGATCGAACTGGCCGAGCGCAACTGAGGGACAGGTCCTCGTCGTGATGCCGACGCGCAACCGACTTGGATGGCTCGCGGGCTTGCGCATCGTGCTGCCGGTGGCGCTCGCGTTCGTCCTGGTCGGATGCGAAGCCGCGACCCGCCTCGATCTCGGCGAAAGCGTGCCGCTGCGCGAGCCGGTGAAACGCTCGCCCGAGGCCGGCCCCACCGTGCGCGAGCACCAGCGCATCCTTGCCGCCTACGGCGGCGTTTATCACGACGCACGGCTCGAAACGCTGATCAGCCACACGGTCGAGCGGCTGGTCGCCGCGTCCGAGAAGCCCGAGCTGCACTATAAGGTGACCATTCTCAACTCGCCGTCGGTCAACGCCTTCGCGCTTCCCAACGGGCAGCTCTACGTCACGCGCGGCCTGCTCGCGCTCGCCAACGATACGTCGGAACTCGCTTCCGTGCTCGCCCACGAGATGGGCCACGTGATCGCGCGCCACGCCGCCATCCGCGAAGAGCAGCTGCGCCAGGCCGAACTGGTGAGCCAGGTGGCCTCCGACGTGTTCAAGGACCCGCAGGTCGGCGCGCTCGCGCTTGCCAAGAACAAGCTCGCGCTCGCGACCTTCTCGCGCGGCCAGGAGCTGGAGGCGGACGGCATCGGGGTCGGGATTTCCTCGCGCGCGGGGTTCGACCCGAACGGCGCCGTGCATTTCCTCACCTCGATGGCGCGCAACGCCGAGCTGCGCCCCGCCTCGGGCGGCGTCGATCCGCGCATGCTCGATTTCCTCGCCTCGCATCCGGCGACGCCGGAGCGCATCAAGATCGCCGAGGCCAACGCCAAGCAGTACACGACGACCGGGGGCCCCGCCGGCGAGAAGGACAAAACGGCCTATCTCGGCACGCTCGACGGCATGGTCTACGGCGAAGATCCGGGCGACGGCTTCGTGCGCGGCCGGCGTTTTTTGCACCCGCGGCTGGGCTTCACCTTTACGGCGCCGGAGAATTTCACACTCGAGAACACCGCGCAGGCGGTGCTCGGGGTCAGGAGCGGCGGCGGGCAGGCGCTGCGCGTCGACGTGGTGAAGGTGCCGCCCGAGCAGTCGCTCGCCGATTATCTGGTGTCCGGCTGGATCGACAACGTGGACAAAGAGTCGGTCGAGCAGCTCACGATCAACGACTTCACCGCGGCGACGGCCGCCGCCAAGGGCGACCAATGGGCGTTCCGCCTCTACGTCGTGCGCTTCGGCAACGAGGTCTACCGGTTCATCTTTGCGAGCAAACACAAGAGCGCCGAGATCGACCGCACATTCCGCGAGGCGGTCAACACGTTCCGCCGGCTCACGCCGGAGGAAGTCCAGGGCGCAAAGCCGCTCCACCTCAAGGTGGTGACGATGGACGCGAGTGCCGCGGAAATGGCGCGCCGCATGGCGGTCTCCGACCGGCCGCTCGAGCGCTTCCTCATTCTCAACGGCCGCAGCGCCGGCGATCCGCCCAAGCCGGGCGATCAGGTGAAGATCATCGTCGAGTGAACCCGCGGCCGCGCCACAGCTCACCCTCCCCTGGAGGGGGAGGGTCGCTCGCCGTAGCGCAGCGGAGGCGAGCGGGGTGGGGTGAATTGCGAAGCAAATGGGGTACGAAAGATTCACCCCCACCCGACCGCTTTTCGCTGCGCGAAAGCGGTCGACCTCCCCCCTCCAGGGGGAGGTAAGCGGTGCGCGTTGAGAGAACAAACAAAAAAGCCCGGCGCAACGGCCGGGCTTTTGAATTGTCGATCGAAGGGTGATTACGCCGCTTCGTCTTCCAGCTGGGCCTCGGTGCCGCCCTCGGTCTTGGGACCGCGCCGCGGACCCTTGGCGAGCGCCGCCTCGATCTCCTTGATCGCCTCGGTCTCGGTGATGCGCTGGACCGCGGAAATCTCGCGCGAGAGCCGGTCGAGCGCGGCCTCATAGAGCTGGCGCTCGCTGTAGGACTGTTCGGGCTGGGACTCGGAGCGATAAAGATCGCGCACCACCTCGGCGATCGCGACG
>DASZHJ010000289.1:0-16983 GCA_035938015.1 Allostellaceae bacterium | reverse complement strand
TCGGCTCGATCTTCTTCGGCGGCGGCACGCCCTCGCTCATGTCGGCCAAGACCGTGGGAGCGGTACTCGAGCGCGCGGCGGCATTGTGGCCGCTCGAGCCCGACGTCGAGATCACGCTGGAGGCGAACCCGACCTCGGTCGAATCCGGGCGCTTTCGCGAGTTCCGCTCGGCGGGCGTCAACCGCGTGTCGCTCGGCGTACAGGCGCTCGAGGACGACGCGCTCAGATTTCTCGGGCGCGGCCACGATGCGGCGGAGGCGGTGGCGGCGCTCGAGGTGGCGCGCCGCACCTTCGCGCGCTTCTCGTTCGATCTCATCTATGCGCGGCCGGGCCAGACCGTCGCATCCTGGGAGCAAGAGCTCGACCGCGCGATCTCGCTCGCGGGCGAGCATCTCTCGGTCTACCAGCTCACCATCGAGGCCGGCACGGCCTTTGCGCCGGCGCATGCGCGCGGCGATTTCATCCTCCCTGACGAAGACACCCAGGCCGCACTCTACGAGACCACCCTCGCGCGGCTCGAGGCCGCGGGTCTGCCCGCCTACGAGATCTCAAACCATGCTCGACCCGGCGCCGAGTGCCGGCACAATCTCGTCTACTGGCGCTATGGCGACTACGTCGGCGCGGGCCCCGGTGCCCATGGGCGCCTCACGCTCGGTGCCGCGCGCGTGGCAACCCGCCAGTACCGCGCGCCTGAGACTTGGCTCGACGCGGTCGAGCGTGTGGGCCACGGCAGCGAGGAGCCGACCGCGCTGACGCCGCGCGAACAGCGCGACGAGCTCCTGATGATGGGTCTTCGCCTCGCCGAAGGCATCTCGCGCGCGCGCTTGCGCGAGAGACTCGGGCTCGACTTAGAGACGGCGCTCGATCCCGGGCGCGTGGCACCGCTGGTCGAGGCGGGCTTCCTCGAGATCGACGAAAAGCATCTCGCCGCCACGGCCGCCGGGCGCCAGCGCCTCAACGCGGTGCTGAGCCGGCTGATTGGGTGAGCGCAAGCCTGATCGTTGGTCAGCCGTCAATTCACCGCTTTGCGGGGGCGCCTAGGCGGCTTAGCCCTATTGCTCACTTTGATGTGCACAGACCGGTTCGAACGGAGCGGTGATCCGCGCAGCACCTGATCCGCGGCTTGCGCCAGGAATCGGGATCGGTTGTCGGTTGTCTCGTCGATGCGTCTCAAAAGCGACTCGGGCAGCGTCACGTTGACGCGCGCGGCCCTCTCGGTCGCGGTGGGCACCGCGACGATGAATGCCGCAGCATCGCGGTTCACGCGCGCGCGCATAATCGCATCGAGCGTGCTCGGATCGGGAATCGCGTCGCCATCCTCAATCATGCCCTCGATGTGAAAGGCGAGGGCTTCCGCTGCCATCCGCTGCGCTTCCTCGAGCGTCATTCCGGCCGTGATACAGCCGGGAAAATCCGGGAAAGACACGCCGTAGTCGCTGTCCCGGTCTTTGTGAAGCAGCGCAATATATTCGGTCATGAAGTATCCTCGTCCGAGGTCAGCGCAGCTTGATCCCTGCCTGTCTCTCTATGCTCCGCAGCGTGCCCATGGGCATATCCCTCCGCGGGTGTGGCACAGTCACTCTCCCAGGTTTGGTCGGGTGCTTCAGCTGGATGTGGCTGCCCTTTTGAGCCACCTTTCTCCAGCCATCCGCCGCCAAGGTTCGTACAAGAGCGCGAGCGCTATCAGAACCCGCTGAAGCTCTGCGGCTCCGGGCTCACCACGGCGTTGCCGGCGCGGTGGATCTCGATGATGGCAAGGCCACGCTCGACGCGGCCGTCGGCACGCAGACGGAAGATGCCGTCGAGCCCCACGAAACCGTTCGGGTTGGTCAGAGCTTCCACCGAGAAGTCGGCGCCTTCGGGGCCGCGCGACAGCGCGGCCGCGAGCGCGGTCGCATCATAGGCGAGGGTTGCGAGACGCGGCGGCGGGTGGCCGTAGAGTGTCGCAAAGCGCTTCTCGAAATCGACGCGACCGGTGGGATCAGGTGCCGCATACCAGGCACCCTCGAGCTCGGGCTCGCTCGCAAGCGCGGGATCGTTATCCCAAAGCCCGGTGCCGAGATAGTGCACGTGAGCGGCGTCGATGCCGTATTGCGGAAACAGGGGCGCCAGCATCTTGAGTTGCGGCCCGCCCTCGGGCAGGAGCACGGCATCGAAGCCCCCGTCACCCGCGCCTTGGCTTTCATTGAGCCGCTTGAGGGCTTCCTGGGAGGCGGGGTCGCGCGCGTTCGCGAGCTGCTTGCGCTGCTGGTCGAGCGCCGCCTTGCGGCTGTCGAACTTCGCAAGCTCGCGCACCGAGGGCGCCAGATCGACCGAGCTCGGATCGAAGAATACGGTCTGGGCTACGCTCACCTGCTCGGCCGCTGCCGTGGTCTTGAGCGCGTCCACCACCAGCTGGCCGTAAGCAGTTCCCGGCACCAGCGCGGCAAAGCGCTGCGCGCCCTTCTGGTGCGCGAATCCCACCACGCGGCGCACCTCCTCGGACGGCAACAGGCCCAGCAGGTACGTGCCGCCCCCGGCAAGGTTGGCCGCGGTCGAGAACCCCAGTACGGGAACGCCGCGCTCCGCCGCGACCGGCTTCACCGCCTCGACCTCCGCGGCGGTGAGCGGGCCGATCAGCAGGCGGGCGCCCTGGTCGAGCGCCTCGCGCGCGGCGGCGGTGGCACCCTCGGCGGTTCCTCGGGTATCGCGCGGCAGCAGCTGCACGCGGCCATTCTGAATGTCGAACAGTGCCATCTGCGCGGCATCGAGCATGCCTTGGCCGAGGCTCGCGTTCTGTCCGGAGAGCGGCAGCAGCAGGCCCACCATCGCTTTCTCGCCGGGTGCGAGGGGTACATGTCCCGCCGGTGCGGATGGAACGGGCGGAGTTTCCGCGGGCGGCATGGCCTCCGGCAGCGGCGGCGGCGCCACGGCTTGCCCTGCCGGAGGAAAGCCCGGTACCGTCCCGCCATTGCAGCCGGCAAGCACTACCGCCACGAGCAGCAACGGTGCGACGGCAGCAGGGAGCAACGATGCCGCGTTCGACCGAGCAGACATCCAGCGGAAAGGCGAGGTCACGCGCGGCCTCCGGCCGAAGCGAAGACGGGAGGCGCGAGCCTATCGGGCCGGCACGGGGAAGTAAATCGGCTGAACCGATCGCCGGCGCGGAAGTCACAGGTCTCTCACCCGGGCTTTATATTGTGGCAACGCCCATCGGCAATTTAGGCGACATCACTCTGCGCGCTCTCGACGTGCTCCGCCGCGCGGATGCCATCCTCTGCGAGGATACGCGCGTCACATCCATTCTCGCCCGGCGCTATGGTCTCGCTGCCGAGCGGATCGCCTATCACGACCACAATGCCGACACCGTGCGGCCAAAGCTGATCGCGCGGCTCGCGGCCGGCGCAGCTCTCGCGCTGGTATCCGACGCGGGCACGCCGCTGATCTCCGATCCCGGTTTCAAGCTGGTGCGCGAGGCGGTGGCGGCGGGGGTTTCCGTGACGGCGATACCCGGCGCTTCCGCAGCGCTGGCTGCCCTGACGGTCGCGGGCTTGCCGACCGATCGCTTCTTGTTCGCGGGCTTCCTGCCGGTGAAGTCGGGCGCGCGCCGGCGCGCGCTCCGGGAGCTCGCGGCAGTCAAGGCGAGCCTGATCTTCTACGAGACGGCGCCGCGCCTCACCGATGCGCTCGCCGACATGGCGGCGATGCTGGGCGATCGGCCGGCCGCGGTCGCTCGCGAACTCACCAAGCTGCACGAGGAGGTGCGGCGGGACGGTCTGACTGCACTCGCCGAGTATTACGGGCGCGAGGGCCCGCCAAGGGGCGAGATCGTCGTCATCGTCGGACCGCCCGCGCAGGACGCGTCGGCAACCGCCGAGGACATCGACGCACAGCTCGCCTCGGCGCTCAGGACCGCGAGCCTCAGGGAAGCTAGCGCCGCAGTCGCCGCCGCCACCGGCCTGCCACGCAGGCAGGTCTACGCCCGCGCGCTCGCCTTGCAGGGCAAGCGCGCCGCCGCGGAGCCGGAGTGAGCCCTCTTACGGAGCGTCGGCGCAAAGCCGAGCGGCGCGGCCGCTGGGCCGAGAGTCTTTGTCTCTGGTCGCTGCGCTTCAAAGGCTATCGCATCCTCGCCCGCGACTACCGCGTCGGAGTGGGCGAGATCGATATCCTCGCGCGGCGCGGCGGCACCCTGGCGGCGATCGAGGTGAAGGCGCGCGGCGATCACGCGAGCGCCAGCGAGGCGATCACGCCGCGCCAGCGCCACCGGATCACACGCGCCGCGGCGCATTTCCTCTCCGGCCGGCCCGATCTCGCGCGCCTCACGCTGCGCTTCGACGTGATGCTGGTCACGCCGGGCCAGCTGCCGTTGCACCTGCGTGACGCCTGGCGCGAGGGTGAGCGATAGACCGCCCCAATATCGACTCGATGCTGCCCGCTTGAGGCCACAGAGCTGGTGTTTCACAATAGGATTGGGATGCCGAGTCGCGGATCATTGCGCCTCGAGGCACGAGGAGGATGGCTGGCGTCATGCCACTCCACAAGATTGTCGCCGCGCTCGGTCTGATGACGCTACTTTCGGGCTGCGTTGTGGCCGCGGCCGGTGGCGCCGCCGCGGGCGTTGCCGCCACAGCCGACCGCAGCATCGGCGATCAGGTGACCGACGCCACCATCAAGGGTGCGATCTCCGCGGTCTGGCGCAAGACCAATTCGGAGATGTCGTCCGGTCTCGGTTGCGACGTCTACGAGGGGCGCGTGCTCATCACCGGCCGCGTGCCGAATCCCGCCTGGATCGAGGACGCCATCCGGATCGCCTGGCGCGTCAAGGGCGTTCAACAAGTCTATAACGAGATCGCCGTCGGCCCGACGCCCGATACGGGCGACGATCTCAGCGACGGCTTCATCTCGACCCGTCTGCGCAACGAGCTGATCTGGGACGCCGACGTGCGCTCGATCAACTTCATCGTCACCACCGCCGATCATGTCATCTATCTCCTCGGCTCCGCGCGCACGCCCGATGAGCTCGAGCGCGTTACCGCCTATGCCCGCAACATCGCAAATGTGAAGCGCGTGGTCTCCTACGTGCAGGTGCGCGGCAACCCGGCGCCCGCGACGACCTCGCCCGCGCCGCAACCGGCGGCCTCCGCACCTGGGGTAGCGCCGCCTCAGCCGCCTGTGCAGGTGCAGCCGCTGCAATGACCGAGCGGGCGCGCGAAAGTCCGTTTCGAGACCGGACCGGCGCCCTCGCTTATCTCCGGAGCTTGGCCCCACTCGGTGACGCGCCCTGGCCGGTCGCCGAGGCGGCACTGGCGCTTGCCTCGCTCGACCGCCCGCAGGTCGGTCTCTCGCGCTACCGCGAGCATCTCGAGACGCTCGCGAGCGACGTCGGCGCTGCCGCCGTCGGCGTCGAGGGGACCGCCGAGCGCGCCCTGATCCTTCGCGCCGTGATCTCCGGCGCCTACGGCTATCGCGGCGACGACCTCACCTACGACGACCTGCAGAACGCGAACCTCATGCGGGTGATCGATCGGCGCAAGGGCCTGCCGGTGGCGCTCGGCATCCTCTACCTGCACGCGGGCCGCGCTCAGGGTTGGGAGATGGCGGGGCTGGCGTTTCCCGGCCACTTCCTGTTGCGCCTCGACGGACGCGGCGGCGCCTGCATCCTCGATCCCTTTAACGATGGCGCGGTCAAGAGCGCCGCGGAGCTGCGCACACTCCTGAAATCGGTCGCTGGCGCGGCCAGAGAGCTCTCGGCGGCTGACTACGCGGTCGTGCCGGACCGAGAGGTGCTGCTCCGGCTGCAGAACAACATGAAACTGCGCCTGCTGGAGGCCGGCCAAAGGGAAGCGGCGCTCGTGGTGATCGAGAGCATGTTGGCGATGGCACCCGATCGCGCGGAGTTCTGGCGCGAGCAAGGCACGGTTAACGCGTCACTGGGCAATCTCGGCGCTGCCATCCGCTCGCTCGAGGCGGCGCTCACGCGTGAGCGCGACTCGACTCGGCGATTCGCGACCGCGGCGCTCCTCCAGGACCTCAAGACGCGGCTGCAGTGAACGCGCGGGCGGTCCGCCGAGCCGGCCCCGAATGCGCGCCGCGGGACACTCCATTCGCTGATTACTTGGTGCTCAGAGCTGCGGCGAATACCGCTGAAAGCCGCATGAAACCTGGGCTTTTCAGAGGTGGCATACGAGATTCATTTCGCGACTCCTCCGCGCTTGCTCAGCCGTGCAACGCGCAAGCTTGGGACGCGTATGGACCACGTCGCCGATTTTTACTTTTCTTATTTCTTGTCAAGCGATTTTTCTGTATATTGACGGCTCCTGCAACCTACATGGAACATGATCCATGCCTAAGCGTAAGCGTAAGACCCGGTCGATGGCGGCAGCCAAGTCGTCGAAGACCAAGAAGGCGAAACGGAAGACCGCAAAGAAGAAGGGCGGTAAGAAGAAGAAGTAGACAAGTAGGGTGCATTGTCCCGGCGGCATCCCCGCCGGGACCCCAAAAGAAAGGGCTTGGCCGCCTCGGTGGCCAAGCCCTTTCGATTTTGGGGATCAGCCGCTCAGCACGTCGCCAAACAGCTCCCAGCTCTTGCCGTTGAAGCGCTGCAGCTGCATCTGCTTGATCGGCGCGAAGTTGTCCGCGGAGGTGTTGATCTTGATGCCCGGCAGTAGCATGGGCATCTCCAGATCATGAAGGTTCGCCGCCTCCTTCATGATGTTCTCGCGCGAGAGGTCGTTCCCGCACTGCTTCAGCACCTGCACCATGGTCATCGCCGTCATCATGCCATAGGGGAAGTTGTTGTCCTTGAGATCGGCGTCGGGCATGTACTTCTGCATGAATGCGAGCCACTGCTTATAGCCGGCATCGTCCTTCCAATGCGGGTCGCTCGCGTCCTTGCGGTAATCGGCGCTGATGATGCCCGTGGACTTCTCGAGCCCTGCGGGCTCCATCACCGAGCCGACGGATATCGACACGTTCGAGAGGTAATGCGTCGGCTTCCAGCCGACGTCGTAGGCCTTGCGGATGGCTTGGGCCGCGAATTTCGGGATCGCCGCCGTGAGCAGAGTATCGGCACCCGCGCCTTGGAGCGTCACGATCTGCGAATCGACCGTGGGATCGGTCGCCTCGTAGGACGCCTCCTTCACCACCATCGCGCCGTACTTGTCGCCGAACGCGTCCTTGAGGCCGATCACGTAATCCTTACCGAAGTCGTCGTTCTGGTAGAGGATGCCGATCTTCGAATCGGGCTTGGTGGAGAGGATTTGCCGGGCGTAGATGTGCGCCTCAGTCTGGTAATTGGGTTGCCAACCCATGGTCCAGGGGAAATGCTTGGGGTCGTTCCACTTCGTGGCGCCGGTGGCGACGAAAAGCTGCGGCACCTTGTGATCGTTCATGTACTTCTGGATCGCGGAGTTGCTGGGCGTGCCGAGGGTCTGGAAGCAGAAAGCGACCTCCTCCTGCTCGACGAGCCGGCGCACGAGTTCCACAGTCTTAGGCGGACTGTACTGGTCGTCGAGGCTAATGAAATTGATCATGCGGCCGTTCATGCCGCCCTGCTCGTTGATCATCTTGAAATAAGCGGCCTGCGCCTTGCCGATGGCGCCATAGGCCGAGGCGTTGCCGCTGTACGGCATCGTCTGGCCGATCTTGATCTCCTTGTCGGTGACCCCGGGCGCGTTCGCGGCCCAGGCGCGAATCGCGGGCGCCGTCATGAGCGCCGCCGAGGCGGCGGTGGTCTGCAAGAGTCTGCGTCGTGTGATCACGGGTTTCCTCCTTCGTTGAGTTGCGTCTGCTGACGCAGGCCGATTCGATCGCTCAAACTCTCTCTCCAGAGCCGCCTTGTCCTCGCCGGCGCGCGACGGCGGCAGAGACAAGGCGCACGAACCCTGCAACGCCGGTCGGCATAAGATACATGAAGGAAATCAGCACCAGTCCGTAGATGGTCCACTGCGCGGCAGTCGCCGCTTGCTCCGCTACATTGGGCGTGTAGCCGAGGATCCACTTGGCCATATAGGGGATGTTCCGTGCGAACTCGTCGGAGAGGTTGGGCACGAACTCGATGAAGATGGCGCCGAACACCGCGCCCGAGATGGAGGCAAGCCCGCCCGCGACAACGCCGACGAGGAAGCTCAGAGACAAGAAGAGCGGAAAACTGTCGGGTGCGACGAAGCCCGTCACCACGGCGCTCAGCGCCCCGGCGACCCCGGTATAAAGCGCGCTCACGCCGAAGGTCATCGACTTATAGAGCGCGATGTTGACCCCCATGGTCTCGGCCGCCATCGGATGGTCGCGGATCGCCACGATGGCGCGCCCCGTGCGTCCCCGCACGAGATTGCTGCCCGCCCAGAACAGCGCGATCGCGCAGACGAGGCAAAGGAAATATAGCCATTGATCGCCGGTCAGCGGCAGGCCCCAAGGCGCGTCCGGCTTCTCCACCAGGACACCCTGGGAGCCGCCGGTCCATTGGTCGAACGCCTTGAATTTCAGGAGCTGCGGCGTCGCCAGAGCCAAGGCGAATGTGGCGAGCGCCAGATAGAGCCCTTCGAGCCGGAGCGCCGGCAGGCCGAAGAGAAATCCGACCGCGAGGCAGATCAGGCCCGCGACGGGCACCGTCGCCCAATAGGGCACGTCGAGTTGGGATGTGAGGATCGCCGTCGTGTACGCGCCGATCGCATAGAAGGCACCGTGCCCCAGCGAGATCTGCCCGTTGTAGCCGGTGAGCATGTTGAGCCCAAACAGTGCGATCGCGTAGACCAGCACGATGGTGAGTTGGAATATGTGATAGCCGCTGACCATGAACGGCACCGCGAGGGCCGCGAGCAACAGCATCGCGAGGCCGGCTCGCCGCCAAATGCGCGCCGCCGCCTGCTCGGCGAGCACCTTCGGCGGGGCGGGAGCGGCGGCGCTCGCGGTGGTCATGGCCCTAGACCCGGCTCACGAGGCGCCGCCCGAAGAGGCCGGACGGTTTCGCCACCAGCACGCCTACGATGACGACGAGCGCCACCGAGAGCTTGATCTCGGTGCCGACCAAATAAGCGCCCGCGATGTTCTCGAGCACGCCCACTGTGAATCCGCCGATGACTGCGCCCCAGGGGTTGTCGATGCCACCCAGCAGAGCGCCCGCAAAGCTGTAGAGCAGGATGCTCCCCATCATGTTGGGGTCGAGGTAGAAGATCGGCGCCGCCATCATGCCGGCGGCGGCGCCGATGGCGGCGGCGAGACCCCAGCCGAGGCCGAGCATCCAGCCGACGCGGATCCCGACGAGCCGGCTCGATACCGGGTTCTGCGCCACCGCGCGCATCGCCAGACCGAGCGGCGTGAAGCGAAAGAAAAGATAGACGAGCGCCAGAACGCCCATAGTCACCATGATCGAGCCCGTCTCGTGCGGGGATATGAAGGAATTGCCGTACCAGGCATCGGACGGAAATGGGCTCGGGAACGGCGTGATGGTGTAGCTGTATATGGCGCCCGCCATGCTGTTGATGATGACGAGCAGGCCGATGAACACGATCACGATCGAAAGAACCGGCGCGTTCTGTACGGGACGGATCACGATGCGCTGAATGGCGAGCCCGCCCGCAAACGAGATCACGAGGGTGAGCGCGAACGCCCCCCAGTATGGAATGCCCCAACCGATCAGGGAGGAGGCGATGTATGTGGAGAACATCGCCATCTCGCCCTGGGCGAAATTCACCAGGTGGGTCGCCTGGTAGATCATTACCAGCGCCAAGGCGACGCTCGCGTAAATGCCGCCGATCGCAAGCCCGGAGAAGATCTGATGCAGGAGCGCGGTCATTGCGAGTTCGCCTCAATACCCGAGATATGAGCGCCGTACCGCCTCGTCGCCGCGGATTGCGGCGGCGGAGCCGCTCATCACCGCGCGGCCGGTCTCGAGGAGATAGGCGTGATCGGCGAGCTCGAGCGCGAGCGTGGCGTTCTGCTCGACGATCAGCATACTGACGCGCTGCTCACGGTTGATCGTGCGCAGGATCCGGAAGATGTCCTTCACCACCAACGGGGCCAAGCCGAAGGAGGGCTCGTCGAGCAGCAGCAGCTTGGGTCCCAGCATGAGCGCGCGCGAGATCGCCAGCATCTGCTGCTCGCCGCCAGAGAGCGTGCCCGCCTGCTGAAGCCGGCGCTCGCGGAGCCGTGGAAAATACGCGTAGACGCGCTCGAAGTCTTGGCCGACGGCCGCGCGATCGGCGCGCGTGTAAGCGCCGAGGCGCAGATTCTCTTCCACCGTCAGATGCACGAAGGTGCCGCGACCGTCAGGCACATGGGCGACGCCGAGGCGCACCACATCTTCGGTGCCGAGCCCGTCGAGCAGGCGCTCGGCGAAGCGGATTTCGCCCTCGCGGCGTACCATGGCGCAGATTGCGCGCAGCAGCGTGGTTTTGCCCGCGCCGTTGGCGCCCAGAAGCGCGGTGATGCCGCCCGCCTCAACCGCGAGATCGACGCCGTGCAGCACCGGCGTCGGGCCGTAATAGGCCTTGAGGCCGCGCGCTTCGAGCAGCGCCGCCATCAGGCGGCATCTCCGAGATAGGCGCGGATCACCTCCGGATTTCGCTGCACCTCAAAGGGCGCGCCGTCCGCGATCTTGCGGCCGAAGTCGAGGGCCACGACCTGATCGGAGATCTTCATGACCAGGCTCATATGATGCTCCACCAGCAGCACGGTGATGCCCCGGCGGTCTCGGATCGACTGGATCTCGCCGCGCAGCCGATCGACCTCCTCGTGATTGAGGCCGCCCGCGGGCTCGTCGAGCAGCAGGAGCTTGGGATCGCTCGCGAGCGCGCGCGCGAGCTCGACGCGCTTGCGGGTGCCGAAGGGGAGCGCGCTCACGGGCAAGTCCGCGAGCTCCGCCAGGCCGAGCTCCACCAGCAGGGCCTGCGCCTGCTCACCGGCCCGCCTTTCCTCGGCTGCTGTGAGCGGCCATTTGAGGGCGTCGGCGAGAAAGCCGCCGCGGCCCCGGCAATGCGTGCCGATCATGACGTTCTCGCGCACGCTCATCGTGCCGAACAGCGCCAGGTTCTGAAATGTGCGGCCGATTCCGAGCGCGGCGATTCGATGCCTCGGTATATCGAAGAGCGGGTGACCCTCGAACAGAACGCTGCCGTGCTCGGCGCGGTAGAGCCGCGAGAGGCAATTGAAGAGCGTGGTCTTGCCGGCGCCGTTGGGCCCGATGAGACCGCAGATCTGGCCTCGGCCGACATCGAAGGAGACGCCGTCCAAGGCGACGATGCCGCCGAAGCGCACCGAGAGGTCGCGTACCCGAAGGAGCGCGCTCGCATCGGTGCCGTTTCGCAGCGCAATCACCGCCACGACATCAGCCGCGCTCAGCGGCCTGCCGCCGCACCTTGGCTCCTGGGTTCCTCACCCGCACGCGTAGCCTCCCAGACCCTTACTCTTATCTTCTTGTGGGCCACCGCTTTTCGCGGGACCGCGGACCCCTTGTCGTAGCCCACGACGGACCACCTGGGCCTTCACGAGTCCGCGATGCCCTGGTGTCCCGGGCTCTCCCGCTCAAAGGTACGACAAAGTCTCCCGGACCAGAAGTGGCCAAAGCTGTGGCTTGGGCTTGACGCCCAACCCCTTGCCGACCCTGCCGCTCCCCCCGATACTCGGGGCCCTCCAGCCGTATCTCAGAGGATTTGGGCACATGGGTCTGGTCGTCGCCATCCAGATGGACCCCATTCATTCCGTCAACATCGACGCGGACTCGACCTTCGTGCTGGCGCTCGAGGCCCAGGCGCGCGGCCATGCGCTTTATCACTATCTGCCTCGGAACCTGAGCCTGAAGGACGGCCGGGTCACCGCCAAGGGCCAGCGCCTGGAGGTGCGGCGCGAGCACGGCCGGCACCACACGCTGGGTCCGCTCGAGACCATCGAGCTCGCCGCGGTCGACGTGATCCTGATGCGTCAGGATCCGCCTTTCGATATGGGCTACATCACCACGACCCATATCCTCGAGCATCTGAGAGAGACCACCCTGGTGGTGAACGATCCCGTGAGCGTGCGCAACGCGCCCGAGAAGCTGTTCGCGACGCACTTCCCGGGCCTGATGCCGCCGACGCTGGTGACCTCCGATCGCGAGGAGATCGTCGCGTTTCGCCGGGAGCACGGCGAGATCATCCTGAAACCGCTGTTCGGCAATGGCGGCGCCGGCGTCTTTCACCTGCGGCCCGAGGACGACAATCTCAACGCTCTCCTGGAGATGTTCACCACCTTCTATCGCGAGCCCATCATGGTGCAGCGCTATCTGCCGGCGGTACGCCAGGGCGACAAGCGCATCATCCTGATCGACGGCGAGGCCGCGGGCGCGGTGCTGCGCGTGCCGCCCGCGGGCGAAGCGCGCGCCAACCTGCATGTCGGCGGCCGGGCCGTGAAGACCGAGCTTACCCGTCGGGAGCGCGAGATCTGCGCGGCGCTCGGTCCCGTGCTCAAGGACCAGGGGCTGGTCTTCGTCGGCATCGACGTGATCGGCGAGCACCTGACGGAGATCAACGTGACGTCGCCGACGGGTATCCAGGAGATCAACCGGCTCGACGGCAAGCAGCTGGAAAAGCAGGTCTGGGACGCGTTCGAGGCACGGCTCCGGGCGCGGGGGGCGCGCACCGCCGCATGAGCGTGGAACGGCTGGCGGCCGACGCGGTCGGGCCGCCGGATTTCAAGCTGGCGCCGGTCACCGATACCGGAGAGGCGCCCCGCATTTTCGATCTCTCCTCCCATCGCCGCGCGCGCGAGGCGCTCGAGTTCGGGCTCGGCGTCCCCGAACTCGGGTTCAACATCTTCGTGGTCGGCGAGGATCGCAGCGGGCGCATGACCGCGACCTTGGAGCTGCTCGCCGAGCACGCCAAACATCTGCCGCGCCCGTCCGACTGGATCTATCTGCCGAATTTCCGCCGTCCGGACCGGCCGCGGCCCTATCGGTTGCCCCCCGGCATCGGCCGGGTGTTCCGCGATCGGCTGGAGGCGCTGCTGCCGGCTCTGCGCCAAGCGCTCGCGCGCGCCTTCGAGGCCGCGGAATTTGCGGCGCATCTCGAGCGCGAGAGCGCCGCCTTGCAGCAGGCGATGGGCGCCGCCTTCGCCGAGCTCAATGCATTTGCCGGCAACCACGGCTACGCGATCGAGCGCACGCCGCAGGGCATGACCCTTCAGCCCCAGCCCGGCAACGAGCCGGAGGCGCTCGAGAAGCTCTCCGATGCGGAGCGGCAGCGGCGCCTGGAGGGCCTCTCCGAGGTGCGCCATCGGCTCGGCGGCTTCCTGCAGGCGGGCCGGCAGGCCGAGCTCAAATTCGCGGAGACCGTGCGGGAGGCGCGCCGGCTGGCCGCGGACGCCGCGCTGATGCCGCTGGTCGACACCATCGGCGCGGAGTTCGGCAACTACCCCGGTCTCGCGCGCTGGATCGTGGAGCTCCGCAACGACCTCGTCGATCACCTCGACCTCCTTGCGGGTCCCGCCGAGCCCGAGGCGGAAGCCGCGCGCCGGCTCGCCGCGGAACAACGCTACGCGGTGAACCTGCTGGTCGATCACAGCGAGGAACCCTACGCGCCCGTCGTGCTGGAGCCGACGCCCACCTACGAGAGCCTGTTCGGCCACTTCGAGTTCCGCCTCGAGAGCGGCATCGCGGTGACGGACTACCGGCACATCCGCGCCGGCGCGCTCCACCGTGCCAACGACGGTATCCTGGTGCTGCGCGCCGAGGCGATCGCGGCGCAGCCGATGGTCTGGAGCTTCCTCAAGGCGTCGCTGCGCGATCGCTGCATCCGGATCGAGCCGCCGCACACGGGCGGCCCGCCGCTCGCGGGAGCGCCGAGCCCGCACTCGATCCCCCTCAACGTCAAGGTGGTGATCATCGGCGCGCCGCGCTGGTACTACACGGTCTTCTCGATCGATCCCGACTTCGCGACATACTTCAAGATCAAGGCCGATATCGATTCCGAGATGCCCGCGGAGCCGCAGGATCTCGTGCTCTATGCGAGGCTCGTGCACTATATGGGCCGGCGCCATTTGCCGGGCGGCATCACCGATCCGGCGGTCGCGCGCCTGCTGGCCGAAGCCGCTCGCTGGGCTCAGCACCGCCGCAAGCTCTCCGCGCGCTTCGAGCAGCTCGAGGATCTGGTCGCCGAGGCGGCGGCGATGGCGCGCGGCGCCGGTGCCGCGAAAATCGATGCGCCGCAGGTACTGAAGATGCTGGCCGTGCGGCGCCTGCGACGCTCGCGCGTGGAGGATCGCACCCAGGAGGCGATCCACGACGGCTTGGTGCTGATCGACACCGACGGGACCCGCGTCGGCCAAGTGAACGGGCTCACCGTCCGCGACATCGGCGACCACGTCTTCGGCTCGCCCGTACGGATCTCCGCGCGCGTCCAGGCGGGCCGGCTCGGCATCGTCAATGTCGAGCGCGCGACCGAGCTCGGCGGGCCGATCCAGCAAAAGGGCGTCTACATCATCGGCGGTTATCTGAGCGGCTGCTTCGCGCGCCGGCTGCCGCTGTCGTTTTCCGCAACGGTCACCTTCGAGCAGAGCTATGGCGGCGTCGAGGGCGACAGCGCCTCCATGGGCGAGCTGGTGGCGGTGATCTCGGCGCTCGCCGACGTGCCGCTCCGCCAGGACATCGCGATCACCGGCTCGGTCAATCAGGCCGGCGAGAGCCAGCCGATCGGCGGCGCCATCGAGAAGATCGAGGGCTTCTTCCGCACCTGCGCCGAGCGCGGCCTCACCGGACGGCAGGGCGTACTGATCCCGGTCGCCAACGCCGCGCACGTAATCCTCAGTGAGGAGGTGACCGCCGCCGTCGCGGAGGGCAAGTTCCAGCTCTGGACCATGCACGATGTGCACGATGCGCTGGCGCTGCTGACCGGCCTCGATCCCGGCCGCGGCGGTCCCGATGGCGTATTCCCGCCGGGCACCGTGATGGCGAAGGTCGAGGCCACCCTCGACCGTTTCGACCGCCTGCTCTGGGAACGCGGCGGTAGATCCGGGTGAGCGGCGAAGCCGCCTCGCCGCCGGTTGCAGGGAAGCCCCGGCTCTCGATCGTGGTGCCCTATCGCGATCGGGCCGCGCATCTCGCGACGCTGCTACCGCATCTCATCGAGTATTTCGCGGGCGCGCCGGGACACCAGGACATTCCCTACTTCGTGATCGTGGTCGAGCAAGCGCCGGGCCTGCCGTTCAGCCGCGGCATCACCCGCAACATCGGCTACCTCCTGAGCCGGGGGCGCGCGGACTACGTCTGCTTTCACGACGTCGACTACCTGCCGCTGGAGGCCGATTACTCCTGTCCGGACCAACCGACCTGCGCGCTCTGGTACGGCGCGGAGCTGCGGCCGATCCGCCCGGGGCGCAGCAAGCTCGCCGTGCGTCATGAGCTCAAGAATTATTTCGGCGGCGTCGTGCTCATGCGGAACGAGCAATTCGAGGCCGCGAACGGCTATTCCACGCGCTATTGGGGCTGGGGCCTGCAAGACCTCGACCTCGCCCGCCGCCTCGAAGCGAAAGGCTTCCGGCTCGCGCGCAAGCAGGGCCGGTTTCATCCGCTCGACCACGATCACGAGGGTTTCACCGACACGGGCGATCTCGTGCCCCTGAGCCAGCGCAACCGCGAACTCTATGACGGGCGCTGGGAGCTGAAGCGGCTGCCTGAGGAGATCGATGTCGAGGGGCTCAACACCACCGCGGGCGAGATCCTCGAGCGCGGACCGATCCGGCCCGAGCTCACCGGCGGCCGCAACCACCTCGAGCGCGTCCTGGTGCGCTTCGCAGGCCCCGCCGCCTAGCGCGGACGCGCTGGGCAAGCCCCCTCGAGCCATGTCCACAGTCATCGAAGTCGTCCTTCCGGTCTTCGCGGTGATCCTGCTGGGCTTCGGCTTCGGGCGGGGCGGGTTCCTGAGCGCGGAGGGCGCGCGCGGGCTCGGCGCTTTCGTCTATTACGCCGCGATTCCCGCGCTCCTCTTCCGTGGCATGGCCGCTGCTTCCGCGGGAGTGGGCGGCTCGCTCGGACTGCTCGGCGCCTACTTCGCGGGCGCGCTCGCGGTGTTCGCGCTCAGCATGGCGATCGGCCGCCTCGCGTTCGGACTGAGCCTTCCCGAGCAAGGACTGATGGCCCTCGGCACCGGGTTCTCGAACTCGGTGCAGCTCGGAATTCCCCTAGTGCTCGCGGCGTTTGGCGATGCCGGGCTGGTGCCGCTCACCATCATCATCAGCGTGCACTCGCTGCTCCTGCTGTCGCTCACGACCGTGGTGGTGGAAGCCGGGCGCGGCCACGCGGGCGGCGCCCTGCGCATGGCGGAAGCGACCGCGATCGCCATCGCCGGCAATCCCGTGATCCTCTCGATCGTCGCGGGATTTCTTTGGCGGCTCACCGGGTTTGCGGTGCCCGCACCGCTTCAGCACCTGATCGACCTCCTGGCGGCGGCCGCCACGCCCGCCGCACTCTTCTCGCTGGGCGCCACCCTCGCGGGCTTCCGTCTCGCCGGAGATCTCGCCGAGAGTTTGGTGGTAGTGGCGATCAAACTCTTGGTGCTGCCGGTCGTGGTCTGGCTGTTCGCGACTGGCATCTTCCACTTGGGCGCGCTCGACACCGCCGTCGCCACGACCTGTGCCGCGCTCCCCACCGGCAGCAACGCCTTCATCCTGGCGCAGCGCTACAATCTCTATGTTGCGCGCGCGGCCTCGAGCGTGCTGATCTCGACCGCGCTCTCCATCGTGACGCTCGGCGTACTGCTGGCCGTGTTGGCGACCGCACGGTAATCCGTCAGGGCTTCGGATGCGCCGCGAAGAAACGCCAGATCAGCGGCGTCGCCGCGATCGCCTGCGAGGGCGGATCGAGGAACGCGGCCATGCGCTCGCCGCCGGGCCAGGAGACGTCCATGGTCGCGCAATCGTCGCCCGCGACCGTATTTCCCACGGTTTCCGCCGGCAGGCGCCGCCGCTAGAGTGGGTGCGGCATGACCAAGAACCTCGCGGCAGTTCGACCCTGGAACCTGGCGGGGCTTGCGGGCCTTC
>DASZHJ010000288.1:0-2994 GCA_035938015.1 Allostellaceae bacterium | reverse complement strand
TCGCGCGGCAAGGCCGTGCCGGGGATCATCAGATCGGGCTTGCCGATGCCCGCCATCACCGCCGCCACCAGCGAATGCAGCGGCTTGATGGTGACGGCGACCGAGGGCGACGCGTCGCCCGCGGCACGCGCGGCGGCGCCTGTCAAGAGAGCGCCCGCCAGCGCCAGCGGCAGCAGTGCGAAGGTCCGCGGCATCCCGTCCAGCCTTGTGGTGTGATCGTTGAGGAAATACGTTACCGTGCAGCGTGATCGGGAGTCGATGAATCCATGAGCAAACGCGCCGCCGTCGCCGAGGGCGCATCGCACGGTCGGTTCCGCACCGAGCGTCACGACCACGAGAGCTGCGTAGAGACCGCGCTCGATCGCGCGGCAACTCTGTGCACCGAGCGGGGCGCGAGGCTGACCGACCTCCGGCGCGACGTGCTGGCGCTGGTCTGGGAAGGTCACGAGCCCGTCGGCGCTTATCACATTCTCGACGCCTTGAAGCGCCGGCATCCCGGCGCGGCGCCGCCCACGGTCTATCGCGCCCTCGACTTCCTGAGCGAGCAAGGCTTGATCCACCGGATCGAGTCCCTGAATGCCTATGTCGGCTGCGACCGGCCCGACCAGCGGCACGTGAGCCAGTTCCTGATCTGCGAGCGCTGCAACGCCACCGCCGAGCTCGACGATCCCGCCATCGCCGCCGCGGTGACGCGCCGTGCCAGCGATCTCGGCTTCGCCGTCGAGCGCCAGACCATCGAGGTGCGCGGCCTTTGCCCGCGCTGCCGCGCGGCGGACCCAGCTAAGCGAGTGTCGTCCGGATCGTAATCCCCGACTTGAGGGCGCGCGTCACCGGAGTCTTTTCCGCGATCTCCGCGCAGCGCGCCCGTTGCTCGGCGTCGAGCGGGCCCTCGAGCTTGACCGAGCGCTCGATGTGCGGCGTTCGCGCGGTGCCTTCACCTTCCCAGCGGAAGGCGAGATGCACGTGGACGGCCTGAAGCGACCAGCTCTTGCGCTCCGCATACATCTTGAGTGTGATCGCGGTGCAGGCGCCGAGGCCGGAGAGCACGAGGCCGAACGGCGATGGCCCGGCATCGGCGCCGCCCGCGTGCGCGGACTCGTCGGCAACGAGCGCGTGATCGCCCGTGCGGATCGAGACGGCATAGCGAGTCTCGCCGATCTCGGCATCGGCGGTGGCAACCGGCTTGGTTGTCGCATCGGCCATGGCACGCTCCTCTCAGATCGCGGCGGAGAAACTCAGAGCCCGCCGCATCAGCTCCACCGCGCGATCGCTCGTGGACAGCGCCTTCGCCTCGACGTCCTCGGGCGTGAACCAGCCGATACCCGAATGGATCTCGGGCTCGCGCACCTCGCCCTCGCCCGCGTGCCAGTCCAGCGCCACGCAAACGAGCGTGTAGTGAAAGCGCACGCGGTCCTCGGCGTCCCGGCCGATATAGTCGTAAGCGGTGAGCACGCCCACCGCCTGAGCCTCGACCCCGGTTTCTTCCCGGAGCTCGCGCTCGGCGCAGTCCGTGACGGTCTCGCCGAGCTCCAAGGTGCCGCCGGGGAAGCCCCACTTGCCCTGGTCGACGCGCTGAGCGCGCTGGATCAGCAGGCATCGGGGCCCGCGCCGCACCGCGGCGAGGACCCCGATCCAAGGGCGCTCGGGATAGGAGCGGCTCAGGCTCACACGTCGGTGGCCGCCGCCTGTCCCTCGAGCACTTTGTAGATCTCGCCGCCCTCCTTGAGGAAGGCTTCGGAGCGCTCGGCCATGCCCTTCTGCGCATAGTCCTTGAGCTCGTGGGAGATCTGCATCGAGCAGAACTTGGGCCCGCACATCGAGCAGAAATGCGCGAGCTTGGCACCCTCGGCCGGCAGGGTCTGGTCGTGGAACTTCTCGGCCGTCTCGGGATCGAGCGACAGGTTGAACTGGTCGCGCCAGCGGAACTCGAAGCGGGCGCGGGAGAGCGCGTCATCGCGGTCGCGCGCCCCCGGGTGGCCCTTGGCGAGGTCGGCCGAGTGGGCCGCGATCTTGTAGGTGATGACGCCGGTCTTGACGTCGTCGCGATCGGGCAGCCCCAGATGCTCCTTGGGCGTCACGTAGCAGAGCATCGCCGTGCCGAACCAGCCGATCATGGCGGCGCCGATCGCGCTGGTGATGTGGTCGTAGCCCGGCGCGATGTCGGTCGCGAGCGGGCCCAGCGTATAGAACGGCGCCTCGTGGCAGTGCTCGAGCTGCAGCTCCATGTTCTCCTTGACCTTGTGCATGGGCACGTGGCCGGGGCCCTCGATCATCACCTGCACATCGTGCTTCCAGGCGACCTTGGTGAGCTCGCCCAGGGTCTTGAGCTCGGCGAATTGCGCCTCGTCGTTGGCGTCCGCATTCGAGCCCGGGCGCAAGCCGTCGCCCAGCGAGAAGCTCACGTCATAAGCCTTCATGATCTCGCAGATTTCCTCGAAGCGCGTGTAGAGGAAGCTCTCCTTGTGGTGCGCCAGGCACCATTTGGCCATGATCGAGCCGCCGCGCGAGACGATGCCGGTGACGCGGTTGGCCGTCAGCGGAATGAACGGCAGCCGCACGCCCGCGTGTATGGTGAAGTAATCGACGCCCTGCTCCGCCTGCTCGATCAGCGTGTCGCGGAAGATCTCGAAGGTGAGCTCCTCGGCCTTGCCGCCGACCTTCTCGAGCGCCTGGTAGATCGGCACGGTGCCGATCGGCACCGGCGCGTTCCGGATGATCCATTCCCGGATGGTATGGATGTTCTTGCCGGTGGAGAGGTCCATCACGGTGTCGGCGCCCCAGCGGATCGCCCAGACCAGCTTGTCGACCTCCTCCGCGACCGACGAGGTCACGATGGAATTGCCGATATTGGCGTTCACCTTCACCAGGAAATTCCGGCCGATGATCATCGGCTCGGTCTCGGAATGGTTGATGTTGGCGGGAATGATGGCACGCCCGCGGGCGACCTCGTCGCGCACGAACTCCGGCGTGACATAGTCGGGAATCGCGGCGCCG
>DASZHJ010000287.1:0-13854 GCA_035938015.1 Allostellaceae bacterium | reverse complement strand
GCCTGGCAAACCAGCGATTAGCGCAGCCTCAGCTTCATGCCCTCGTGGCTCGCGGTGAAGCCGAGCCGGCGGTAGAAGCGCTGGGCGTCGTCCCGCGCCTTGTGGGTAGTGAGCTGTACCAGCGCGCAGCCCCGCTCTTTCGCGAGCGCGATCACATGCCGCATCATCGCCTCGCCGATCCGCCCCCCACGCAAATCCCGGGCGACCCGCACCGCCTCCACCTGGGCGCGCCAGGCAGCCTGATGGGCGATGCCCGGGATGAATGTGAGCTGCAGGCTCGCGACGATGCGGCCGTCGATCTCGCCCACCAGCAGCACCTGGTTAGGATCGGCTTCTATGGCGGCGAAGGCGTCGGTGTAGAGCCGGGGCAAGGGCTCCTCGATGCGCTCGAGGACATTGCCGACCTTGCCGTCGTTCAGCAGCTCCAGGATCGCGCGAAGATCCTCGATGCGCGCCTTCCGGAACGAGACCGCCGCGGTGTCGCGCATCGGTCACCGGCCCAGGCGGCCCGCGAAAACGGCACGGTTGAGCTGCAGCTCCAAGCAGGCTGCGCTGAAGCCCGCCGCGCGCAGCATCGCCAAATGCTCCTCGAGGCCGGCGGTGTGATCTTCTTTACCGGCGAGGCGACGGAAAAGATCGTCCGGGCTCCAGCCGCTCTTGACCGCGCAACGCCGCTCCAACCAGGCCCACATGCTCGCCTGCACCGAGCGCATCGCATTGTCCTCGAAGGTCAACCGATCCACCAGGATCAGCAGTCCGCCGGGCGATAACGTCCGTGCCAAGAGCGCGAGCACGCGGCGTTTTCGGTCGTGCGGCACGTGATGCAAGGTCTGGATCAGCAGCGCGATGCCGTAATCGCGCGCGGGCAGCGCGAGCCGCTCAGGCTCGGCAAAGTCGCCGACGACGAAGTCGATCCTGTCGCCGGCATCGGCAAGCCGGTTCTTCGCCAAGTCCAGCATCGCCGGCGAGGCATCGACCGCGACGATCCGGGCATCCGGCCGCGCGGCGAGCAGCAGCGCCTCGACCTGGCCCGAGCCCGCGCCGAGATCGAGGATGGTCGAACCCGCCCGATACTCAGCGGCGACCAGAGACGTCACGAGATCGAGCTGAAGTGACCGCGCGGGATTGCCGACTTCGGCGCCTGCGTCCCAATTCCGCGCAAAGCCCGGGTTGAGCCAGTCGTCGGCCATCGTCCGGCTTCAGCGCTTTACGCCGCAGGCCTTGTCGATCTGCGCCAGCATCGGGGCGAAGCCATCGAGGGAATACGTGTCGGTCGTGGCGGTGCCGCGCGAGGAAATACCCTTCAGCAGTGCTTGCTTGGCCTTCGCCATTGCGTCGACCAGCGCCTTGTCGGTCGCCGCGTCGCGGGACCAGGCGCTCTCCTTATTGGTGAAGAGCGCGAACTTGCGGGTATCGACCGTGAGCTCGGCGTCCGTCGCGTCTTTGTACGGGTAGCCCGCCGCGAAGCTCACCACGTTGTATGATTTTTCCGCGGGACGGTGGGTCACGTAGACGTAGACGTCGCCGCGCTTGAGGTTGTCGGGCTCGCTCTTCACGGGTCGACCGACCAGATAGCAGGCCTTCGCGTTCTTGTCGGTCTCGGCGAAAGCGGACCAGCCCTGGGCGTCGCCCAGTCGCTCGGCCTTTGCTCCGTTCGTGGCAGGTGGTTTCGCGCCGGGAGGCGACTGCGTGTCCGGCTTGCTCGGAGCCGCGGCCGGCGGCGCCTGCGCAACGGTGCCTCCAACCGGGAGCAGCGTCACGCTGCCAAGTGCGAGCGCGATAAAGCGTAAATTAACCATAAGTCGTACCATAGCCAGCGTCCGCTCCACTGCCAAGCACGCCTAGCGCCACACTTGCGTCGATTTGCCCTCGCAGGCATGGTGCGCCTGCTCGCTCGATTGTATTCCGCACGACGGCCATGGCGTCACCCGCAAATTCCTCAAATCCGATCCTTATCGAAACTACCCGCGGCGAGATGGTCGAGAGCCATCACGCGGGCGCTGCGGCGGTGGTCGATGCCACGGGACGCGTGGTGCGCTCCTGGGGCGATATCGAACGGCCGGTTTTCGCGCGCTCGGCCATAAAACCCCTGCAGGCGCTGCCGCTGGTGGAAACCGGCGCCGCCGAGCGGTTCGGCCTGGGTGACGCCGAGATCGCACTCGCTTGCGCGTCCCATCGCGGCGAGCCCATCCATATCGAGACAGTGCGACGCTGGCTCGAGCGCGCCGACCTCGGGCCGCAGGATCTCGAATGCGGTAGCCATGCCCCCGGCAACGCGGCTGCGGCGGAGGCGCTGATCCGGGCGGGCGGGGCACCCTCGGCGCTGCACAACAACTGCTCGGGCAAGCATTCGGGCTTCCTTACCACCGCACGCCACCAGGGCGAGCCGACGCGGGGCTACATCGCGCCCGACCACCCTGTCCAGCAACGCGTGCGCGCTGTGCTGGAGGCAATGTCGGGACTCGATCTCTCCCGCGCGCCCCGCGGCACGGACGGCTGCGGCATACCCGTGATCGGCATTCCGCTCCGCGGCATGGCGCGGGCGATGGCACGCCTGGCCGACCCCAAAGGCTTGCCGCCCGAGCGCGCCGCCGCCGGTAAGCGGGTCCTTGACGCGATGGCCTCGGCGCCAGTCATGGTCTCCGGCACCGGCGCGTTCGCCACGGTGGTGATGACGGTGGCAGGCGCCAGCGTGCGGCTCAAGCCCGGAGCGGAGGGTGTCTATTGCGCGGTGCTGCCGCGTCTTGGCTACGGCGTTGCCCTGAAGATCGACGACGGTGCCGCGCGCGCCTCGGAGGTCGCCGTGGGCGCAATCCTTGAGGGCCTGGGCGCGTTCAGCGCCGCGCAGCGCGAGGCGCTCGGGCCTCAGCTGCGACCTCTCGTCAAGAACGTCGCCGGCCGCGAAGTCGGGGCGATCCGACCCACCGGGGCGCTCACCGCCGAGGCTCGCTGATTCCATGCGAGCGGTGCTGTGCCGGGAGTTCGGCCCGGTCGACAAGCTGGAGCTGGCGGAGTTGCCGGCACCTGTCATCGTGCCCGGGAGCGTGCGCGTCGCCGTCCACGCCGTCGGTGTCAATTTCGCCGACCTGTTGATCGTCCAGGGCAAGTACCAGGAGAAGCCGCCGCTGCCGTTCAGCCCCGGCTTCGAGATCGCGGGCGTGGTGACCGAGCTCGGACTCGGCGCCGAGGGTGTCAGGCTCGGCGACCGCGTGCTCGGTACGATGGAGCACGGCGCCTACGCCGACGAGGCGGTGTTGCCCGCCGATCGCGTTCTCGCGATACCGGCGGCCATGGATTTTCCGACCGCAGCCGGATTTCCGGTCGCGTACGGCACCTCGCATGGCGCGCTCGAGTGGCGGGCGCGGCTCAAGCGCGGTGAGACCCTGCTGGTGCTGGGCGCCGCCGGCGGCGTGGGCTTGACTGCGGTCGAGATCGGCAAGGCCATGGGGGCCACGGTGATCGCGGTCGCGGGCGGCTCAGCCAAGCTCGAGGTCGCGAGGCGCCAGGGCGCCGATCACGTGATCGATTATTCCCGCGAGGATCTGCGCGAACGCATCAAGGAGATCACGGGTGGCCGCGGCCCTGACGTGATCTACGATCCGGTCGGCGGCGATGCCTTCGACCAGTGCCTGCGCTCGATCGCCTGGGAGGGTCGCATCGTCGTCATCGGCTTCGCAGCCGGGCGCATTTCCCAGATCCCCGCAAACCTGGTGCTGGTCAAGAACTGCGACGTGATCGGGTTCTACTGGGGCTCTTACCGTCGGCACAAGCCAGAGCTGGTGCGGCAATCCTTCCAGAAGCTGCTCTCATGGTTCGAGCGCGACAAGCTGAAGCCGCACGTCTCGCACACCCTCGATCTCGCTGATGCCGGCCGCGCGCTGGCGCTGCTCGCGGAGCGCAAGGCCACGGGCAAGGTGGTGCTGACGACGGGGCGGTAGAGGCGTGTGTGGCCGTGCCGTTCAGCGCAAGCTCACGCTGGTGACCTGCAGCGGATTCGGGTCGTGCAGCCACCAGCCTGTCTCGTTGATCGAGTAATAGGGCTGGTAGTGGCGGATGCCGGCGACGGGAACCACGTCGGGGATCTGGTTGTCCAGCATCAATGCTTCGCCATCGACGTAGGCGACCATCACCGCGTGATCCAGACTCAGGCGCCGGTCGCGCAGAACGACCACGCGCAGCAGCTCGTTCGGCACGCCTGCGGCGCGCAAGAGCATGAACTTGGCAATCGCGTAGTCCTGACACTGGCCGCTCTTGATGAGAAACTCGAACGGCGTCTCCCAATAGTTGGGCTCGCTCCAGTTCGCCGCCGAGGGAATATAGGGGTAGCGATTGACCAGGCTGTTGACGGCCTCGATCTTGGCGCGCAGGTCCAGCGGCGTCAGCAGATCGACGATCCGCCGCCACTCCCGAGGCTCGCAGCCCGTGGTCTGTCCGAGCAAGCAAGGTTGACTCGCATCCCGGCGCTCCGCCGTCCAGCGCTGCAGCATCCCGGTCCATTTGTAGAAGCGGTCGATCGCAGGCGAATAGGTCTCGTGCGTGCCGAACAGCGCAGGATAGCTTCGCGAGCCGCCCTGATTCGCGCGTGCGTCGAGACCCGCGAAGAGCGACAGCACGAGCAGAACTATGGTGAACGCTTTGTAAATGTGCTGCACGATGCGCCCCGGTGTTCGGTAACCCCGCTATCTCTTGGAGACCGGAGGCTTTGCGTCCCCGGGTCGCCCCGGGTTTGCCGTTTCGCGATGGGGCCTTGTGGGAGGCCGTCATCTCGTACGCATGTGAGGGTAGAGGGCGCGATTTAACGCCCTCTGAAAATGCCGCGGCATTTTAGGGAACGGATTCGCGAGCGCGCGAGGCCGCGCTCCGGCGTTTAGAGCAAGATCGGACCGGGCTCTAGGATCGCGTCTCGCGCACGAAGTAGATGAGATCCAGTTCGGGCGGCGGCACCGAGGTCTGCGACAGCAGGCCGTGCACCTGGCCGCGGTGATGCGTCTGATGATTGAAGAGATGGCCGAGCACAATGCGGAGCGGCGTGCGGAACCGCTCGCCTCTGGTGTTGAGGTAGTCGAGCGGCTGATCGAGGCGCGCGGGGTCGAGGCTCTCGACCACGCGGACCAGTCGGTCGTCCTCCGCGGCCCGTGCGACCTGAAGGGCGGTGAAATCGCCGTATAGGATCTGGTTGAGCGCGAGCTTCTCGGCGCGGCCCTCGATGCGGCCGAGCCAGATCCGGTCACCAACCATGAGATGATTGAGCGTCGCGTGGATCGAGCCGAAGAAGCTCGCGCGCGGCTTCAGGTACTCGCTCTCGGGAAGCTTGGCACAGGCCTCATAGAGCCGCGTGTTGGCCCAGGCATTGTAGCGCGCGAAGGTGCTGTAATAGCGATCGGCCATCGCGTCCTCTCCAGCATCCTCTCTGGGCAGTCTACGCCCGCTCCCCGATGCACGCGAGGGGTCGCAACATCCACGCAGCGAGAGCAGGGATGATCTGCCTCCTCTTGCCAGTGACTATAGTTTGGTTAACACGAATGTCAGGGCGCGATCTGGACTCGTCAGGGCTGCGGACGCTGGGCTAGGATACCAACGGAGAGGGACGGGGTTTATTTCTCATGCTGTTCGTTCGCCCGGCGACCCGTGATGACGCCGCCGACATCGCACGCATCGATGTCGAGACGTGGCGTACCTCCTACGCTGGCATTCTGCCGGACAAGGTACTGCTCGGCCTGACGACTGGCCGGCTCGCGGGCGAGTGGCAGTCCCAGCTGAGCCATCGCCCGGACGATGTGCGCGTCGCGGAGTGGACGGGCGCCGGCGTCATCGGCTTCGGCAGCTGTGGCACGATCCGAAATACGGTGGAGGGTCTGGCAGGCGAGGTCCACACGCTTTATGTCGCGCCTGATTTCCAAGGCCGAGGCGTCGGCCGCGCCCTTCTCATGGCGCTGTTGCGGCGGCTGGTGGCGAGTGGCCAGCTGTCGGCGGCGATTTGGGTGCTGCGCGAGAATCCCTCCCGCTTCTTTTATGAGCGGATGGGGGGCCGGTTGATTGCGCAACGGAAGATTCCAATCGGCGGGCAGTCGATCCCGGCGCTGGCCTATGGTTGGCGTGATCTGGTAGCGGCGGTCCGTACCGGCGGCCGCTCGGTGCGTCCGCTGGCAGGGGATGGCAAATCTCCCCTATAACTGCGCCCAAAGCCCGGTGGTTGCCGTGGCGGGGAGGGCGCACATGGCAAGCGAGATCTGGGAGAAGTCCTATCCCGAAGGCGTGAGCTGGAGCGCACCCCTGCCGCCGCCTCGGCCGGTCGAGGCGCTGCTCGAGCAGGCCGCTGAGCGCTGGCCTGACCAAATCGCCTGCGATTTCTACGACCGGAGCATCAGCTATCGCGAATGGCTCGCGCTTGCGCGGCGCGCGGCCAAGGGGTTCCGTGCGCTCGGCGTCGGACCCGGCGTCTCCGTGGGGCTGCATCTCCCAAATACGCCTCACTTCCTCATCGCGTTCTTCGGCATTCTCCTCGCGGGTGGCCGCGTGGTGAACTACAGCCCGCTCTACGCGCTCCGCGAGCTGCGCCACCAGCTTGTCGATTCCGACACCGAAATAATGGTGACGCTCGACCTGCCGGCGCTCTATCCGCAGATTGCCGCGCTCAAAGGCGAAGGCAGGCTGCGCGCGGTGGTGGTCGCGAGCCTCGCCGATTTCCTGCCAGAAGCCGCGGTGCGCACCATGGTAGGCCCGCCCGCCGAGCGCAGGCCGGGAGCCGGGCAGGAAATCGAGTTCAAATCGCTGATCGAGAATGACGGCGCGCTGGCACCGCCCGGCCACGGCAATCTCGCCGAGGAGATCGCGGTGCTGCAGTACACCGGTGGCACCACCGGCGAGCCCAAGGGTGCCATGCTGACTCATGCCAATCTCGCCGCCGTCGTCGCCATGCGCGACCGCTGGGTTGAGGGTGAGCTGGAGCCGGGCGCCGATTCGACGCTGGTGGTGCTGCCGCTGTTTCACGTCTACGGCATGAGCATGGTGATGCTGGCGGCGCTCTCCGACGGGACCAAGATGATCCTGCATTTGCGATTCGACGCCGAGCGCGTGCTGGCAGACATCGCGCGCAAGCGCCCGACACTGTTCTCGGGCGTTCCCACCATGTTTGCGGCCTTCTTGCAGCATCCACGTGCGAGCGAGCTCGATTTGAGCTCGCTCAAGCACTGCGCGTCGGGCGGCGCCCCATTGCCGCTCGAGATCCTGCACGCCTTCGACCGTCTGACCGGGCTGCAGATCAAGGAGGGCTATGGCCTCACCGAGGCCTCGCCCATCGTCACCCTGGCGCCCATGGATGGGCGCGGGCGCCCCGGCACCGTGGGACTGCCCTGCCCGGGCACGCTGGTGGAGATCGTCGATCTCGCGACCGGCACGCGGGTGCTGCCGCCCGGCGAGAAAGGCGAAATCTGTGTGCGGGGACCGCAGCTGACCAAGGGCTATTGGAAGCGGCCGGACGCGACCGCGGCAGCCTTCGCCGGCGGGCGGTTTCACACCGGCGACATCGGCATGATCGACGACGAGGGGTTCCTCACGCTCGTCGACCGCAAGAAGGACATGATCCTGGCCGGCGGCTTCAACGTATTCCCGCGCATCATCGAGGAGGCGATCTACGAGCATCCGGCGGTGGCCGAGGCGACGGTGATCGGCGTCCCCGATTCCTATCGGGGCGAAGCCGCCAAGGCGTTCGTCGTGCTCAAGCCCGGCCAGCGCCTCGGCTTCAACGAGCTCAAGGCGTTTCTCGAAGACAAACTTGGACGCCACGAGATGCCGGCAGAGATGGAGGTTCGCGAGAGCTTGCCCAAGACGCCGATCGGCAAGCTCTCGAAGAAGGAGCTCATCGCGGAAGAGCGGGCAAAGCGCGGCTTGCCCGTTTCGTGATCGCTTGAAAGGCCAGGCCCGAAAATGAGCACCGCTGACGCCGCCCTCTTCGCGCCGGATTTCAAGGAGTCACCCTATTGGTGGGACGCGGCGCCGCCGACGAAGGAGGCCCCGCGCGCGCCGCCTGGCCGTGTCGACGTCGCCATCGTGGGCGCCGGTATCACCGGCCTCAACGCGGCGCTCGTCCTGGCTCGCGCGGGGCGCAGCGTCGTAGCGCTCGACGCGAGCGATCTCGGCCATGGCGCCAGCACGCGCAACTCCGGTTATGTCGGCCGCACGCTCAAGCACAGTTTCAGTGATCTCGTGCGCAAGCATGGCGCCGCCTATGCGACCGCGGCCTATCGCGAGATGCAGATGGCCTTCGATGCCGTCGCCGAGCGCGTGCGCACCGAGCAGATCGAGTGCGCCTTCAAGGTTTGCGGTCGCCTCGTGCTCACCAAGGCGCGTCGACAATACGAGGATCTCGAGCGCGAGCTGGTGCTGCGCGAGAAACATCTCGGTAGCGAGTTCACCATGCTGTCGCGCACGGCGGTGCGGGACGAGATCGCGAGCGATCTCTATTGCGGCGGCGCCTTGATCCCCGATCTCGCAGCCCTTCATCCCGGCCTCTATCACCGGGGCTTGCTCGAGCGCGCGCGGGCCGCCGGGGCGGACCTCATCGGCGGCACCCCGGTCGAGCGCATCGTGCCTCTTCAGGGCGGCGGTTTCGACCTTGAGACGCCGCGGGGCACGACGCGCGCGCGTGAGGTTCTGGTGGCGACCAACGGCTACACCGATGGCCTGCTGCCGTGGCTGCAGCGCCGCCTCATTCCGTTCGATGCCTACATGATCGCCACCGAGCCCTTGCCGCCGGCGCTGATGAATCGCCTGCTGCCGACCGACCGTACCTATATCGACCATGTCTTCGACGTGGTCTCGATCCGGCGGTCGCCCGACGGGACGCGGATTCTTTTCCTCTGGCGCACCGGCACGCGCCCAACGGGAGCGCGGGCGAAGGGGGCGCAGCTGCTGGAAGATTTGAGTCGCATCGTTCCCGAGGCGGCCAGTCTCAAGCTCACGCATTCCTGGACCGGCCGCTGCGCGCTCACGCGCGATCTCTGGCCGCACGTCGCGACGCATGACGGCATCCACTTCGCCGGCGGATATTGTTTCGCCGGCGTGCCGATGGGGACTTACCTTGGCCAGAAAGCCGCCCATCGAATCCTCGGCTCGGCGGAGGGGAAGACGATCTTCGCTGACCGCGGCTTCCCCTCGGTGCCGGTCATTTCCGGCAGTCCCTGGCTCGCTCGCCAGGCGATGACCTGGTACCGCGCGCGCGACCGCTGGGCGAGCCGGTAACTGCTGCAGCGATTCCCGGCTGCATCGGATCGGCTCTCCACCCGAATCGCGCCCACTGATCTCATTCGATAAATCGGGTCTGCTAACCCGATGTACGATTCTCGCGGGATCCGCCCCGAGGCGCCTGAGCGCGGATGCCGCCGAGCTCCGCGGCCGCCCGGGGCGCCGGCGCCCTCCCGCGCAGTCAACCGGTTCGCCCATCTGCGCCGCGTTCGCCATCTCTTGCTCATCTGTCCGGCGGGGGGCTCGGCCGAAGACAATTCCCGTCGATCGACAGCTGACCATCGGATTGTTCAGGCTCGCTTAACAAAAGCGATGCCCGTCCTTCGACACGCATCCGTTCGAGCCGCGTGCTTCACCATGGGCATGAAGTCATCAATGCACCCTGCGGCGGCTTGCCAGAGTCCGCATTGACACCCGCAAGCGGCCATCGCTCGCAGCAAGTGGGACTTCCGAGATGCGCCCACGAGCGGGCCCTCACGGGTGCCGCATCCGATCGCCGGTAGGCCGTCAATGGAAGGGGACCCGCGACAATGCTCGAGTCCGACCTGCGGCAACGTGTGGCGCTTTGCTAAGAGCCCCGTCATTCCCAAGGGGGGCTTTCTTGTTCCGGTTTTAGCAATTTCAAAACATCGGCTAATTCATCTCTGTCTCATTTCGTACAAAGGTGGTATCTTCCATGAGCGCGTTAAGAGTTCTGGTTAAGAGTTCTGAGTGAAGGCGGCCATGTGGAAAGCCTTCCCAGAAGAACATTGAGCGCTGTCAGGCAGTACTGAATGATCCGGCCGCATCTCTGACAAGGAATTTATTTATTGCGTGACTCTACTTACTGGACGCGCTTCGCACTTTGACAGAGGCGAAGGGAAACTCATGCCTCCAGGACTGACCGAAGACTATCCTGGAAAATTCGAGCGTATGCTTTGGTGAGCGGACAGGCGCATGCGTCCAACTCATCCACTGCCGCGCGCGGCGCGGTTCTGCTGAGCGGCGGCACCGGCTTCATCGGCACGCTCATCGCCGCTGTGTTGCTCGGGCGCGAGCACCGACGGGTCGTCGCGTTCGTGCGCGAAGGCTGGCAGGCTTGCGACCTGGTGGCGCAGATCCTGCCGGAACTCGGCCGCGATGCGAACCTCCTGGAGCAGGCGGAAATCTTCGGGCGATTGACCATATTGCCGATGCCGGCGACCGCCGAGCTTTCCGAGCACGCGCAGCAGCTGAGCCGGCTGGGCATAACGGAGATCGTCCACTGCGCGGGATCGCTGAACTACTTCAACTCCGCCGACCTGGAGCAGACCAACATCGTTCTGACCGACGGCATGTTGGGGCTTGCGCGTGCGCTGAATGTCGAGCGCTTCGTCCATGTCTCGACGGCCTACAGCTCAGGATATATAGCGGGCCGGATCGGAGAGAGCCTGCACGCAGAGCCCGCGAGCGATCCGACCGAGTATACGAGGACGAAGCGCGCGGCCGAACGGCGTGTCGCGGAAAGCGGGGTCCCCTACCTCATCGTCAGACCGTCCGTCGTCATCGGCGACAGCCGAACGGGACGCTACAGCGGGAAGCAAACCGGCCTGTTCCAGTACTGGAGCGCCTGGGAGCGGCTTCTCCTCGACCACTACCGTCCCGAGCTTCACATGGTGGCTCCGCGCGTGCCGGTGAACTTCGTACACCAGGACGCGCTCCAGAACGCCTTCCAGGCGGCCTTTCGGCATCTGAAGCCGGGAACCATCATCAATCTCGTCTCTGATCCCGCCAAGGCTCCGACTGTCCGCGCGCTCTGGGACCTGTGGCTGACCGCGCTTGGCGCGCCGACACGGTGTCACTATTACGACCGCATAGGCGACGTCCCCCTCGGTCGAATTCCATCCCGGCAGCGGGCATTCCTGATGCTTGCATCCGTCAACATGGAGATATCGGCGCACCACTGGGACTTCGAGAACGGCACCATGACGCGGCTGAAGCGAGATGGGCTCGACTTCGCCGATGCGACCCTCGAGACGATGGCAATCAGCCAGGCTCGCTTCATGGAGGAATCGCCGCGCTTGAGAGCTGCTGTTGCACAGCCGGCAGCTGGCGAGAGGTCGAAGGTCTTCGCCACATGAATACGGATGCCAGCGCCAGGTTGCCGACGCTTCAGTACGGGGCAGTCGCGATGGCGCAACCGCTTCAGTCAAGCGCAACGGCCACCCGCCTTCCCGAGTGCGCCTGGATCGACCATCCTTCCGGCTATCTGGCGACGTCGCGGCACAACGAACGATTCGAGGTGGCGGGCAAGCCCGGCTTTATTGCGTACCGCAAGCAGGGCAAACATCTCGTCGCCCTTGGCGGCGTTCACGCACCCGCGAGCAGTCGCGGCGGGCTCCTTGACGCCTTTCTCGGCGAGGCAGAACGACGGCGGAAAGTCGCGCTGTTCGTCCAGGTGCGCGAGGACGCCATCCAGCTTTTCATCGAGCGTGGCATGAGCGTGAACCAATGCGGCGCCAGCCTCAGTCTCGATCTCGCGAACTACAGCTTCGCCGGCGCAAAAAAAATGCCTCTGCGTAAAATGATTAGCCGCGCGCGCAGAGCCGGCATACGGGCCCTCGAGATCGGCGTCGACACGCCGCGCGACGCAACCGCGTTTGCGCAGCTCAATGCGATCACGCGAGCATGGCTTGCGAACAAGCGGAAAGTCGAACTCGACTTCATGATCGGAGAGCTTGGTGCGCCCGGCGACCTGAGCCGTCGGATCTTCCTGGCCATCGACGATGCGCGGCGCACGGTCGGGTTTGTCACCTGCGTGCCCGCGTGGGGGCGAATGCCCGGCTATTTGTTGGACCTCACTCGTTGCCTGCCGGACGCGCCTCGTGGAACAACGGAAATAATCATCGCGGAAGCGTTACGCAAGCTGATGCGCGAGGGCGCGGCCTTTCTGCATCTCGGCTTCGCGCCGTTCGTATCCTCGGGCGAGGAGTATCCGACCGCGAGCAGAACCGTGGCATGGCTTGGCCGGATGCTGCGGCGCCATGGCCAAGCCGTGTATCCGTCTGAAAGCCAGCTCGCCTACAAACTGAAATGGCGGCCCGGGATCATCGATCGGGAATTCATAGCGGCCCGGCCGCTGTCGTTGCGAGCTGTCTTCGATCTCCTGCGCCTTACCAGATCGGTGTAGCGATCGGGTGAACCGCCGGCACGTGGTGGCTGGCGCAAGGCAGTGTTGGGACCCTTGTGCCGTCGCTGGCGCTCCGACCGTTTCGCACCATCTGATACTCATTCGAATTCGATGAGATCGATCGCGTCAAGACGCGTAGAGCAGGTCACCCGGCCTAGCAGCGTCTCTCAGGAAACAATTTGTCAAAGACCGGAGCGGAAGGCGACGACTGGCGCGCAGTCATCTCAAACCGAGTAGGCAGATATTCGGAGGGGGCGTCGCGACGAGGGGACCCCCGGTGCGGTCGTGGACCCACGACACGAGCACCCGAGCCTCATCGTCTGCGCGTTCGTGCTCATCCCCTGCGACGAGAGGGTGGCCTTCCCGACCCGGTTCCCGTGCTATGGGTGATCATCACCGCGGTCGCTGCGGCTCGCGCGACGAGCGTTTCGGACGCGGGCGGCGTGAAAGGCGGCATGGGAGCAATGGCATGAAGCATCTGGGACGGACCCCGCCCTTCCGAGGGCCGCGGGGGGAGCCCATTCCAGGCAGCATTGCGGAGATCAACTATTTCCGGTTCGGCGGTCTCGATCAGTGGGTCATGATCCGCGGCGAGAGCCTCGCCAATCCGCCTTTGATCCTTCTGCATGGCGGGCCGGGCTTTACAGAGATGCGTCTTTTCCGTCACTTCAACGCGCCGCTCGAAAAGAGCTTCACCGTGGTCAACTGGGATCAGCGCGGGGCCGGCAAATCGTTCGACCGCAAAATCCCCAGATCCTCGATGACCGTCGAGCAGTTCATCGCCGATCTCGACGAACTGGTCGAAGTTGTGTGCAAACGCCTCGGGACCAGCAAGGTCGCGATCTTCGGACACTCCTGGGGCTCTGCTCTTGGCGTGCTTTATGCCGCGCGCTTCCCAGAGAAAGTCGCGGCCTACGTCGGCAGCGGACAGATTGGCGACCTGCAGGCGGGTGAGTCGTCATCATATGCCTTCGCGCTTACCGAGGCGCAGCGTCTCAACAATCGCAAGGCCCTGAAGCAGCTGCGCGCCATCGGCCCACCGCCTCACACCGCCAGCGGCTTGTGGACGGAGCAGATGTGGCTGCTGCGCTTCGATGGCCAGGTGGGGAGAAGATCCTTGTGGAATATGGGACGAATTCTTCTCGGCCGCCCGGAGTCATCGATCTTGGATCTGCCCAACCTACTGCGTAGCTTCCGATTTTCCCGCGACACGATGTGCGCTGAAGTTTCGGTGCTGAATCTCGTGAAGCTCGTACCCGCGTTGCAGATGCCCGTCTTCTTCTTTCTCGGGCGCCACGATCACTGGGTCCCCCCAGAAGTCAGCGTGGCCTATTTCGATGTGCTGACCGCGCCGTCGAAGAAACTGGTCTGGTTCGAGGAATCCGGACACGAGCCATTCGTGGATGAACCGGACAAGTTCAATGCGGCCATGGCGGACTTGGTGCGCCCGATCATTGCGTAGG
>DASZHJ010000286.1:0-3028 GCA_035938015.1 Allostellaceae bacterium | reverse complement strand
CCCAGATCTGCAACAGCTCGCGCTGAAGCTGCTCGCGGGTGAGGGCGTCGAGCGCGCCGAAGGGCTCATCCATCAGCAGGATATTGGCGTTGTTGGCGAGCACACGGGCGATCGCGACGCGCTGTTTCATGCCGCCCGAGAGCTGGCTCGGGTAGCGGTTGGCGGCGCGCTCGAGTCCCACCAGCTTGACGAATTCGTCGGCGATATCCTCGACCTCCTTGCGCGGCAGCTGGCGCTGGCGCGGGCCGAAGCCGATATTCTGCCGCACCGTCATCCACGGAAACAGGGCGTAGTCCTGGAACACCATACCGCGGTCGCTGCCCGGCGCGGTGACGGGTTTGCCCTCGACCAGGACTTCGCCGGTGGTGGGCTCTTCGAAGCCCGCGACCACGCGCAACAAGGTCGACTTGCCGCAGCCCGAAGCGCCGATCAGGCACACGAACGCGCCCCTCTCGATCGTCGCGTCGATGCGCGCGAGCGCTTCGACCTCGCCGTCGCCGACTTGAAAGCGCTTGCTCACGCCACGGATGACCACGTGGGGCCGCTCGGCGCTACGCATGGTGTTGCGGACTCCACTGCAGCACGCGATTGCTGATGACGACGATAATGCGGTCGGTGACGAAGCCGCAGACGCCGATGACGATCATCCCCGTCACCACCAGGTCGGTGCGCGAGAGCGTGCGGCCGTCCATGATCACGGAGCCCAGCCCGGTGGGCACGCCGGTCATCTCGCCGACCACGATCAGGATCCAGGCAAACCCATGGGCGATGCGAAGTCCGTTGAAGATCGACGGCAGTGAAGCCGGAAACACGATCTGGCGGAACATGGCGGATCCCGAGCAGCCCAACATGGCGGCGGCCTCGAACAGTCGTACATCGACGGAGCGCACGCCGAAGATGGTGTTGAGCAGGATCGGATAGAACGCGCCGAGGAACACCAGAAAGATCGCCGCGTTCGGCCCCAGCCCGAAGAAGATCATCGACAGCGGCAGCCATGCCGTCACCGGGATCGGCCGCAACAGGTTGATCGTCGGGTCGAGCAGCTGCCGCAACAACCGGATGCGCCCGATCATCAGGCCGAGCGGAATGGCGATCAGCGCGGCCAGGAAAAAGCCGCCGTAGACCCGCGTCATCGACTTCCAGATGTGGGTCAGAATGGTGGCGCTGAACGCATCGTCATAGACGCCGCCGAACGAGAAGTCGTACATCATCACCGCGACTTCGCGCGGGCTCGGAACGAGCCGCGTGCCGGTGATGGCGACGGCGCGGTCCCACAGCAGGATCAGCACGAGCGGAAAGCCCACCCCGAGCGCGACCGCGCGTACCTGTTCCGCAAGGCGCCGGCGGCGGGCAGCCGACGGCGCTTCCGGCACGGATTGGGGCGTCGCCTCAGGAAGCGCCGTGACCTGCTCGCTCAAGACGCGTCCCTCGTTTGCCTACATGAACTGCTTGGTGATGTGGCGGTTGAGGTCGGGCACCTGGCGGATCTGCTTGTTCTCGAACATCAGCCGGGTATAGGCGTTGGCGCGCTCCATGAACACGTCGTCGAGCTTCCACGCGAGTTCGACGTTCGGCACCGCAAGCTCGACGGATTTCTTTTGCTGGCCGAGCTTCTGCATCGCCATCTCGACGATCTCTCCGGGATGGGCCATGGCGTAGTCGACCGCCTGCCGGTGCATGTCGACGATGAGCTTGACGCGGGCCGGATTGTCTTTGACCGCCTTCTCGCTCGCGGACAGGATCATGTTGAGGGGGCCGATGGGGGTCGAATAGGGATACTCGACCAACCGGCCGGTGCCGTTGGCGAGGCTGATGCCGGCGGCCGGCTCGGCGCCGACATAGGCGTCGACATCGCCGCGCGCGAGCGCCGGGGCGTGGTCGCTGAATTGCAGCCGGATCAGCTGGATGTCCTTGATCGACATGCCTTCCATGCGCAGCCGCTCGAGGATTACCGCCTCCTGCGTCGATCCCGGCCAGATCGCGACCTTTTTGCCCCTGAGATCCTTGATCGTCTTGATGTCGGTGTTCACCCCGGCCATGACCGCCATGCCGCGGTTGTTGGCATTGGCCACGATCAGCACCGGCTCGCCGGCCGCGGCGCCGAGCAGGAACGCCGCGATGCCGTGGATGCAGGTGTCCACCGTGCCGGTGAGCACCGCGTTCTTGCCGTCGGTCGGGCTCTCGAACGGAATGACCTCGACGGTGTAGCCGGCGGGAACGAACTTCTCGTAGAAGTAGGCGGAGATGCCGTGGATGAGCTTCAAGGTTCCGACCTTGAGCACTTTATCCTGGGCGTGAACTTGCGGGGCAGAGGCGATCGACAGCGCCGCGACGAGGACGGGCAGCGCAAGCTTGAAGGGCCGGGCGAGCATGAAGAAAACTCCCTCTGGATGATGGGCATGCCCGGCAGCATGCGCCGCCAACCTAGCGCATCTCCTCGAAAGATGCAGCCGTGAATCGGACTCGCTGTGAATCCTCCGCACCGGGGAGAGACCAGAAAAGACGTGTGTTCCGGATGCGGTGCGCCCTGTGCGCCGCTGCCTAGGGTTGAAGGGCGGCGCATGACGGCAGGTCATGCGATCGCAGCAGCAGGTCTCAGAACACCGTACCGTCGGCTGCCACCGCAATCGGCGGAGGACCATCGGGCGGACGCAACGCGTGCGCGATTTTTCGTCCCGCATTCCAGGTACCGCCCTGCAGCAACTGCGGCATGGTAAAATTCGAATCCAACCCCAACCTTTCTCGCACCAGACCAACTAATGGGTCCATCAGCGCGACGGTGAGCGCACGCCATTCGACGATGAGCTCCGAGCCCACGTCGTGCCGCAGCAGCGGATCGATCGGCGCGCGCGGGCAGACCGTGCCGAGATCGACGAGGAGGCCGCCATTGCGATATTCGGCGAGCGCGGTGAGCTCCTGCGGCCTCTCCACGGCGAGCCCCGCCGCCTCGATCGGCTCGATCAGCGAATAGGCGAGCCACTGCGAGAGCTTGTGGAACGGCACGATCTGGTCGGAGGCGTCGCCGGTG
>DASZHJ010000285.1:0-15113 GCA_035938015.1 Allostellaceae bacterium | reverse complement strand
GCCGTGAATTTCGCCTCCCATGCCAAGGCGGCCGAGGGCGTGGTCGCGGATGCCGAGCGGGCGGGAGCGCGGGCGGTTGCGATCCAGGCGGATGTCGCGCAGGAGCGCGAAGTCGAGCGGCTGTTCGCGGAGACCGAGCGCCGGCTGGGTCCGCTTTGGGGCCTCGTCAACAATGCCGGCATTGTCGGGCGTGCAAGCCGCCTCGATGCCGCCGACGCCGCGACGATCAAGGCCGTGATGGATCTCAACGTGCTGGGCGCTTTCCTGTGCGCCCGGGCGGCGGTGCGGCGGCTCTCGACCCGCCATGGCGGCAAGGGTGGGGTCATCGTGAACGTATCCTCGGGCGCGGCGACGCTCGGCAGTCCCGGTGATTTCATCTGGTACGCCGCTTCCAAGGCCGCAATCGACACGCTCACCATCGGGCTTGCCCGCGAGGTCGCGCAGGAAGGCGTCCGCGTCAACGCCGTGGCTCCCGGCCTGGTCGACACCGATGTCCACGACAGCACCGGCATTCCCGGTCGCGTCGCCGCGATGAGCCCGAGCATTCCGCTGGGCCGCGCCGGCACGGCCGAGGAGATCGCGGAGACCATCCTGTTCCTGCTGTCGGATGCGTCCTCGTATGTGACCGGAGCGGTGCTGCGTGTCGCCGGTGGGCGCTGATTCACGCTTCGTTTTCCCCTCTCGACTAATCTCCATGGCCACGAACCCAGACGCGGTGTTTTGCACGCGCCGCCGAATTTCGCTATGAGAAGCGCGCCGATGTCGTCCTCGCACTCTGCCGCACCTTCGCGCCATCCCCAGAGGGACTCCGCCTCCGACAGCCCGCTCGCGCTCTACCGGGCGCGTCGCGCCGCGGGCGTGCTGCTGCCGGATCCCGCTCAGGAGCTCGCGGTCGAGAAGCTGCAGAGCCTGTGGCGCGCTCTCTTGAGCTACACGCCCAACAACGGCGCCCATGGCTGGCGCGCGCGGCTCGGCCTGGCGCCCGCAGCGGACCCGCCGCCGCTCGGCCTTTACATCTACGGCAGCGTCGGCCGCGGCAAGACCATGGTCATGGACATGTTCTTCGAGGCAGCTCCGCTGGAGCTGAAGCGCCGCGTGCATTTCTATGCCTTCATGCTGGAGGTGCACGAGCGCATCCACCAGCGCCGCCGCGAGAAGGGCGATCCGATCGTGCCGGTCGCCAAACAGATCGCGTCGGAGGCGACGCTGCTCTGCTTCGACGAGTTCGACGTGACCGACATCGCCGACGCCATGATCCTGAGCCGTCTCTTCGAGGCGCTCTTCGCGGAGGGTGTGGTGGTGGTCGCGACCTCCAATCGCACGCCCGACGATCTCTATATGGACGGCCTACAGCGCGACCGCTTTCTGCCGTTCATCGCGCTGCTGAAGCAGAAGCTCGACATGCTCGAGCTCGACGCCGTCCGCGACTATCGCCTGGCCCGGTTGCTCGGCCGACAGGTCTATTTCACGCCGGCGGACGATATGGCCTATCGAGCGCTGGAGCGCGCCTTCGCGGATCTCACCGACAACGCCTCGGCGCGGAGCGCGACGCTCCTGGTGCAGAACCGTTTCGTCGTGGTGCCGCGCGCGGCCAAGGAAGTCGCGTGGTTCACCTTCGACGAGCTCTGCGGGCAGCCGCTCGGGGCCGCCGACTACCTGGCGCTCTGCCGCCGGTTTCACACCATCGTGCTGGAGGGCATCCCCAAGCTCCGGCGCGAGCGGCGCGACGCCGCCAAGCGTTTCAACATCTTCATCGACACGCTCTACGAGGCGCACGGAAATTTGATCGCGTCGGCCGATGCGCCACCCCAGGAGCTCTACCCCGACGGCGACGGCAGCTTCGAGTTCCAGCGGACCGTGTCGCGCTTGATCGAGATGCAGAGCGCCGACTACATCGCCGCGCGCCGGGACTAGCCGCCGCCCCTTGCCGCGCTCGGCAAATCGCGCTAAGACCCGCCGCACATTTCCAAGGACCGCCGCTTTCCGAGAGGACAAGGCGCATGGCACGCAACAAGATCGCGTTGGTGGGCGCCGGGCAGATTGGCGGCACACTCGCCCTGCTCGCGGGGCTGAAGCATCTCGGCGATATCGTGCTGTTCGACATCGTCGAGGGCGTGCCGCAGGGCAAAGCGCTGGATCTCGTGCAGGCGTCGCCCGTCGAAGGCTTCGATGCGCGCATTGTCGGCACCGGCGACTACGCCGCCATCGCCGGCGCTGACATCGTGATCGTCACCGCCGGCGTCGCGCGCAAGCCCGGCATGAGCCGCGACGATCTCATCGGCATCAACGCCAAGGTGGTCAATACGGTCGGGGCCGCCATCAAGCAGCACTGCCCGAACGCCTTCGTCATCACAATCACCAATCCGCTCGACGTGATGGTGTGGGTGATGCGCGAGGCCTCGGGGCTGCCGCACAACCGCGTCGTCGGCATGGCAGGCGTGCTCGACAGCGCGCGTTTCCGTTATTTCCTCGCCGACGAGTTCAAGGTCTCGGTCGAGGACGTTACCGCTTTCGTGCTGGGCGGCCACGGCGACAGCATGGTGCCGCTGACGCGCTATTCGACGGTGGCGGGGATTCCGCTGCCCGACCTCGTGAAGATGGGCTGGAGCACGCAAGAGCGGATCGACAAGATCGTGCAGCGTACACGCGACGGCGGCGGCGAGATCGTCAATCTGCTCAAGACCGGCTCGGCCTTCTATGCGCCAGCGGCCTCGGCGATTGCCATGGCAGAGTCCTATCTCCACGACAAGCGGCGCGTGCTGCCTTGTGCCGCCTGGCTCACCGGCCAGTACGGCGTCAAGGACCTCTATGTCGGCGTCCCCACCGTGATCGGCGCCAAGGGGGTCGAGCGGATCGTCGAGATTGCGCTCAACGCCGAGGAGCGGGCGGCTTTCGACAAGTCGGTGGCGGCCGTGAGGGGCCTGGTCGACGTCACCCGCAAGCTCCTGGCGGAAGCGCCCAAGAATTAAGCATTTGTAACGCGCGGCTGGGCCTCTGGGGATGGGTAACCGGGCGCCTGAGCCGCGGTAAATCCGGTTCGAATATAGTTTTGTAACGATTCATCCCCATTTTCTGGGTGTGACACGAGCCGGAAGCGGGGTGACGAATTTCCCGCTCGGTTGCGCGGTAGGAAAACCAGCTATGTCCGAAATCGATCCCAACAGCTTCCTCTCCGGAAACAATGCGGCCTTCATTGCCGAGCTCTACGCGCGCTACCTGGAGAGCCCCTCCGAGGTCGACGAGAGCTGGCGGCGGTTCTTCAGCGAGCTTTCGGACCCGCCGCCCGCGGTCGAGAAGGAGCTCAACGGACCCGCCTGGTCGCGCGAACGCGGCCGCATCATCGGGAATGGCCACGCCGGCGCGAACGGCCATGCCGCCGCCGTAGCGACCGAGGCCGCAGCCGCGGGCATCGAGGGGATCCGCCGCGCCGTCATCGATTCGATCCGCGCGCTGCAGCTGATCCGCTCCTATCGCGTGCGCGGGCACTTGGAGGCGAACCTCGATCCCCTCGGACTCAAGAAGATCGAGCCGCATCCGGAGCTGCATCCCGCGACTTACGGATTTACCGAGGCCGATTACGACCGGCCCATCATCGTGGCCAATGTACCGGGGCTCGACCGGCCGACGCTGCGCGAGATTCTCACGCATATGCGCGCGACATACTGCGGGACCATCGGCGTCGAGTTCATGCACATCCAGCACCCCGACCAAAAGGCCTGGATCCAGGAGCGCATCGAGACCGAGCGCAACCGTACGGAATTCACCCTCGAGGGCAAGCGCGCGATCCTGAAGCGCCTCACGGTCGCCGAGATCTTCGAGCGCTTTCTGGACAAGCGCTACACCGGCACGAAGCGCTTCGGTCTCGATGGCGGTGAGGCGCTGATCCCGGCGTTGGAGCAAGTTCTGAAGCGCGGCGGCCAACTCGGCATGAAGGAGCTGATCATCGGCATGCCCCATCGCGGCCGGCTCAACGTGCTCAGCAACGTGATGCTGAAGCCCTATGCCGCGCTGTTCTCGGAATTCCAGGGCCACGCCGCCAATCCCGAGGACGTGCAGGGCTCCGGCGACGTGAAGTACCATCTGGGCACGTCCACCGACCGCGAGTTCGACGGCAATGTCGTGCACATGTCGCTGACCGCCAACCCCTCGCATCTCGAGGCGGTCAATCCTGTCGTGCTCGGCAAGGTGCGCGCCAAGCAGCGCCAGCGTGGCGACACTGAGAGGGACCAGGTCGTGGGCTTGCTCATGCACGGCGACGCCGCCTTCGCGGGCCAGGGCCTGGTGCCGGAGTCGCTGGCGCTTTCCGAGCTCAAGGGTTATCGCACCGGCGGCACCATCCACGTTATCGTCAACAACCAGATCGGCTTCACCACGAACCCCTCCGCCTCGCGCTCCGGGCCCTACCCGTCGGATATCGCCAAAGGCGTGCAGGCGCCGATTTTTCACGTGAATGGCGACGACGCCGAGGCCGTGGTGCACGTCGCGCGCATCGCGACCGAGTTCCGCCAGCGCTTCAAGACCGACGTGGTCGTCGACATGTTCTGCTATCGCCGGCACGGCCACAACGAGGCTGACGAGCCAGCTTTCACTCAGCCGTTGATGTACCGGGCGATCGCAAGCCATCCGACCACCCGCGAGATCTACGCGAAGCGCCTCGTCGAGGAAGGCGTGGTGACGCCCGAGGATGTCGAGACGATGGCGACCGAATTCCAGGCCGAGCTCGAGCGGCAATTCGAGGCCGCCAAGAGCTACCGTCCCAACAAGGCGGATTGGCTCGAGGGCGCCTGGACCGGGCTCGAGGTCGCCTCGGGCGACGATCGACGCGGCAGCACCGCCGTGCCGCTGGAGACGCTCAAGACCGTGGGCTTGGCGCTCTGCCGCGTGCCCCAGGGCTTCAACCTGAACCGCAAGCTCACCCGGCTGCTCGACCAGAAGCGGCAGGCGATCGAGACGGGCGAGGGTATCGACTGGTCGACCGCCGAGGCGCTGGCCTTCGGCACGCTCTGCGTCGAGGGTACCTTCGTCCGGCTCTCGGGGCAGGACTCCGCTCGTGGCACCTTCTCCCAGCGCCACGCCTCGCTCTGCGACCAGGAGACCGAGGAGCGCTGCGTGCCGATCAACGGCATCGAGCCCGGCCAGGCCCAGTTCGAGGTGGTGGACAGTCCGCTCTCGGAGGCCGCGGTGCTGGGCTTCGAGTACGGCTATAGCCTGGCGGAGCCGCACGCCCTCATCCTGTGGGAGGCGCAATTCGGCGATTTCGCCAATGGCGCGCAGGTCATCATCGACCAATTCATCAGCTCCGGCGAGGCGAAGTGGCTGCGCATGTCGGGCCTGGTGATGCTGCTGCCGCATGGCTACGAGGGGCAGGGTCCCGAGCATTCCTCCGCCCGACTCGAGCGCTTCCTGCAGCTCTGCGGCGAGGACAATATTCAGGTCTGCAATTTCACCACCGCCGCGAATTATTTCCACGCGCTTCGCCGGCAGGTGCGGCGGAATTTCCGCAAGCCGCTGGTGATCATGACGCCGAAGTCGCTGTTGCGCGCCCCCGAGGTGGCCTCGAAACTCGCGGACATGGGACCCGGCACGTCCTTCCACCGCGTCCTCGAGGAGGTCGACGAGCTCGCGCCCGACGACAAGATCCGCCGCGTCGTGCTCTCGAGCGGCAAGGTCTATTACGACCTCTTGAAGGCGCGGCGCGAGCGCAAGATCATGGACGTGGCACTGATCAGGGTCGAGCAGCTCTATCCCTTCCCCTTCAGCGTGCTCGGCAAAGCGGTCGGGCGCTATCGCAACGCCGAGTTCGTGTGGTGCCAGGAAGAGCCGGAGAACATGGGCGCCTGGACCTTCATCGATCGGCGCATCGAGCAGGTGCTGGCGGGGCTCGATGTCAAGGCCAAGCGCCCGCGCTATCTCGGCCGCCCCGGTGCGGCCGCCACGGCGACCGGCCTCTACAGCCGCTTCCTCGCGGAGCAGAAGAGACTGGTGGACGAGGCGCTCACTCTTTAGAGCTTTAGTTCTGTCGCATTTTCTGCGCCACTTCGGCGGGAAATACTCTAGGCCCGAGGCAACGCATGGCGACCGAGATCAAAGTTCCCGCGCTGGGCGAATCCGTGACCGAGGCAACGGTCGCGAAATGGCTCAAGAAGCTCGGCGAGCCCGTCGCCGTCGACGATCCCGTGGTCGAGCTCGAGACCGACAAGGTGACGCTCGAGGTGAACGCCACGGCCGCGGGGGTGCTGTCGGAGATCCGGGTGCCCGAGGGCGCCAACGTCAATGTCGGCGGCGTGCTCGGCACCATCGACGGCACGGGCAGGGCGGCGGCGCCTGCTGCGGCCGCGGCACCCAAGCCTGCGGCGACGCCCACGCCGGCGCCGGCGGCAAAGCCAGAGCCTGCCGCGAGCCCGGCGCTCGAGCGCTCGGGTCCCGCCGCGCGCAAGCTCGCCGCCGAGAGCGGCCTTGCGCCGGAGCAGCTCCCCGCCACCGGCAAAGACGGCCGTGTCACCAAGGCCGATGTGATGACGGCGCTGGAGCGCGGTGCGGCTCAGCCGGCGCCGACCGCTCCGCCGCAAGCGGCACGACCGCCCCGCGAGGTCGGCCCGCGCGAGGAGCGCGTGCGCATGACGCGGCTCCGCAAGCGGATCGCTCAGCGCCTCAAGGAGGCGCAGAACACCGCTGCCATGCTCACCACCTTCAACGAGGCGGACATGACCGCGGTGATGGCCCTTCGCGAGCGCTACCGCGACAGCTTCGAGAAGAAGCACGGCGTGCGCCTCGGGTTCATGTCGTTCTTCGTCAAGGCCTGCATCGTCGCCTTGAAAGAGTTGCCGGCGGTCAACGCGGAGATCGACGGCGACGACATAATTTACAAGAACCACTACGACATCGGCGTCGCCGTCGGAACGGAGCAAGGACTCGTGGTCCCCGTGCTGCGCGACGCCGACCAGATGAGCTTCGCCGAGATCGAGAAGAAGATCGGCGAGCTCGGCCGCAAGGCGAGGGACGGCAAACTCACCATCGAGGATCTCTCCGGCGGCACCTTCACGATCTCGAACGGCGGCATCTACGGCTCGCTGATGTCGACGCCGATCCTCAACCCGCCGCAGTCCGCGATCCTGGGCATGCACAAGATCCAGAAGCGCCCGGTGGTGCTGGGTGACAAGATCGAGGCGCGGCCCATGATGTACCTCGCGCTCTCGTACGACCACCGCATGGTCGACGGACGCGAAGCCGTCGGCTTCCTGGTCCGCGTCAAAGAGGGGATCGAGGAGCCGGAGCGGTTGCTGGTGGACATGTAGTCTGCGCCTTCCCTCATCCTCCAGGGGTGAGGGTGCCGCCAAAAGAACAGAGGGGAATCCCCATGGCTGATGCCTACGACGTCGTCGTGATCGGAGGTGGGCCCGGCGGGTATGTCGCGGCGATCCGCGCGGCGCAGCTGGGCATGAAGGTCGCCTGCGTCGAAAAGCGCGGCAGCCTTGGCGGCACCTGCCTCAATATCGGCTGCATTCCTTCCAAGGCGCTGCTGCAGTCCTCGGAGAAATTCGCCGAGGCCGGGCACGCGCTCGCGATGCACGGCGTGAAGGTCGATGGCGTCGGGCTCGATCTCAAGACCATGCTGGCGCGCAAGGACAAGGTGGTCGGCGATAATACCCGCGGCGTCGAATATCTCTTCAAGAAGAACAAGGTCTCCTGGCTCAAAGGAGCGGGCCGCGTCGTCGGCGCCGATACCGTCGAGGTCGGGGCTGACAGCATCAAGACCAAGGCGATCGTGATCGCGACCGGCTCCGATATCGTGACGCTGCCGGGCGTCGAGATCGACGAGAAGCGCATCGTTTCCTCGACGGGCGCACTCGAGCTCGCCGAGGTGCCGAAGCGCCTCGTGGTGATCGGCGGCGGCTATATCGGGCTCGAGATGGGCTCGGTCTGGCGCCGGCTCGGCGCAGAGGTGACGGTGGTCGAGTTCCTTGACCGCATCACGCCGGGCATGGACGCCGAGATCGCGAAGAGCCTGCAGCGCGTCCTGCAGAAGCAAGGGTTCGCCTTCAAGCTCGGCACCAAGGTGGTGGGCGCCAAGACCGGGAACCAGGGTGTCGCGCTTGCGCTCGAGCCCGCACAAGGCGGCGCGCGCGAGGAGCTGAGCGCGGACGTGGTGTTGGTGGCCGTCGGACGCCGGCCTTATACGGAGGGGCTCGGCCTCGAAGCGGTGGGCGTCGCGCTGGACGAGAAGAAGCGCGTCAAAGTCAATGCGCAGTTCCGTACAAACATTTCCGGCATCTATGCGATCGGCGACGTCATCGCCGGGCCCATGCTGGCGCACAAGGCCGAGGACGAAGGCAGCGCGGTGGCGGAGATCATCGCGGGCCAGAAGCCGCACATCGACTACGACGCGATCCCCGCGGTCATCTATACCCAGCCCGAAGTCGCCTCGGTCGGCAAGAGCGAGGAAGATCTGAAAGCGACGGGCGTCGCCTATGCCGTCGGAAAATTCCCCTTCACCGCCAACGGTCGCGCGCGTTGCAACGGCGATACCGAGGGCTTCGTCAAGGTGTTGGCGGACGCCAAGACCGATCGCGTGCTGGGCGCGCACATCATCGGCGCCGACGCCGGCACGATGATCGCCGAGTTAGCACTCGCCATGGAATATGGCGCCTCATCCGAGGATATCGCGCGCACCTGCCATGCGCACCCGACGCTCCCGGAGGCCGTCAAGGAGGCGGCCCTCGCGGTGGCGAAGCGATCGATCCATATCTGAGACGGTGCCGGCGCGGCGGGACAGCGCTACGGAGCTGGAGGCGAGCGGCGTCCGCGCGCGCGGCTTGGTCGCACTACTCACGGCCACCTCGATCCTGAGCATGCTCGGCTCATCCAGCTTCTCGGCGTTGCTGCCGGAGTTCCAGGCGCTCTGGCATCTCAACAACACCGAGGCCGGCTGGATCAGCGGCATCTTCTTCGCGGGCTACGTACTGGGCGTGCCGGTGCTGGTGGGCATCACCGACCGCGTCGACCCGCGGCCGGTCTATCTGCTGTCGTTGGTGATAGCGGCGGTGGCGTCGCTGGGTTACGCCTTTGTCGCCGACGGGTTCGCGAGCGCCTTCATCTTCCGCGCGCTCGCGGGCCTGGCGCTCGCCGGAACCTACATGCCCGGCCTCAAGCTCATGACCGACCGGCTGGGCGAGCATCCGCGCCAAGGCCGCTACGTCGCCTACTACACCGCGGGCTTCAGCTTGGGTACCGCGCTGTCGTTTCCCTTCACCGCCGAGATCGCGCAATGGCTGGGCTGGCGCGCGGCTTTCGCCGGCGCCGCCATCGGCGCGGTGCTGGCGATCGTGCTCGTGCTCGTCTGGATACGCCCCGCGCCGCCCGCGCGCACCGCCCCGGAAACGCGGCATCTCCTCGATTTCAGGCCAGTGTTCCGAAACCATGCCGCGATGGCGTTCGTCTGGGGCTATGTCGGTCACACCTGGGAGCTCTTCGCCCTGCGCTCCTGGCTGGTGGCCTTCCTGATCCACGTCCAGACCCTGCACGGGGAGGCGAGCGACCTCTCGACCGCCAGCTGGATCACCACGGCGATCGTGATGCTGAGCCCGCTCTCCAGCATTTACGGTGCCGAGGCCGCCTCGCGCAGCGACCGGCGGCGGATCATCGGGCGGGTCATGATGCTGTCGGTGCTGCTATCCGTGCTGACCGGCTTCAGCGCGTCGCTGCCGTTCGGCGCGATCATGCTGATCGCGGGCCTCTATCACCTGGTGGTGATGGCGGATTCCGCTGCGCTCACCGGCGGCGCGGTCGCCATGGCGAAGGAGGGTCAGCGCGGCGCCACGCTGGCGGTGCACTCGATCCTGGGTTTCAGCGGCGGCTTCGTCGGGCCGCTCGCGGTCGGCGTGGTGCTCGATCTTGCGGGGGGTGCGGCGAGCACGCTCGCCTGGGGACTCGCCTTCCTCACCATGGGCGCCGGCTCCGCCGGCGCGCTGGTCGCGATCCGGAAGCTCTGAACCGAAGCGCTGCTATACCTTGGCCTTGGCGCGCGGGTGGGCGCGGTCGTAGACCGCGAGCAGCCGCTGGGCGTCGACGGCGGTGTAGCGCTGCGTGGTGGAGAGGCTGGCGTGGCCCAGCAGCTCCTGAATGCTGCGGAGGTCGCCGCCGCCCGCCAGCAGGTGCGTCGCGAAGCTGTGACGAAGCGCGTGCGGTGTCGCCGTCTCGGGCAAGCCCAAGAGCGCACGCAGCCGCTGCATCTGGCGCTGCACCAGGCGCGGATTGAGCGGCCCGCCCCCCACGCCCACGAAGAGCGGTCCCTTAGCCGCCAGGCGGTGCGGGCAAAGGGCCAGGTACTCGACGACCGCCTCGCTCACGGCGGGAAGCACGGGCACCAGGCGCATCTTGCGGCCCTTGCCGGTAATGCTGAGCATGCCCGGCTTGAGCGGCGCCTCCACGCGCGCGAGGCCGAGCGCTTCGGAGAGCCGGAGGCCGCAGCCATAGAGCAGCGTCAGGATTGCCAGATCGCGCCGGCCGATCCACGGCGCCTGCGCGAGCTCGACGACACGCGAGAGCGCGAGGCCCGCGTCCTCCGCGCTGAGCGGCTTCGGCACCGATTTCGGCAGCTTGGGCGTGCGCACGGCGGCAAGCGCCGCGTTCTTGGCCAAGCCGCGCCGGTCGAGGAAGCGAAAGAAGCCGCGTAGCGTCGAGAGCGCGCGGGCGCTCGAGCTGCGCTCGATGCCCTTTTGGGTGCGGGCCGCGAGATAGGCGCGAAAATCGGCGGGGCCGAGGGCCTCCAGCGCGGCGAGGCCGGGCAGCGCGCCCAGATGCTCGCGCAGAAAATCGAGGAAGCCCGCGAGGTCGTGGCCGTAGCCGAGCACCGTGTGGCGCGAGGCGCGGCGCTCGCTCTCGAGCCAGTTCTGCCAATGAGAGATGGCCGCCGCGAGATCGGCGGCAGCGGCAAAACGGGTCAGCGGGATCGCGGGTCCGCGCGGGCGAGGCGCGCGCGCTGTCAAGGCGGCAGGTCGAGCCATCCCGCGATGACGACCGAGAGGCTCTTGGCGAGGAAGCCCAGGAGCTCCGTGCCTTGGCCCGGATGGAACTTGCCGGCACGCCGGGAGCCGATGGCGAGCAGCCCCGCGGGCGCTTGCGGACTAACCTTGAGGCGCAGCAGCGCCGCCGAGCGGACCAGACCCGCGCCGCTGCCGAATATCGCGGGATCGCCTTCGGCATCGCCCAGCAGCACCACGTCGCGATCGGGCCCGAACATGGTCTCGACCGCGCCCCGCTCCAGAAGCTGCACTCCGCGCACGGAGAGATGGGTCTGGCCGCAGGATACCGACTCGACCGCGAGCGTGATCACGTCGGCGTCGAGCAGCACGGCGAAATCCGTCGTCACGATCTGGATCAGGTGCTCGAAGCTCGGCGCGGCCAGCAGCGCCAGCACCGCCTGATGGATGCGCGCCTGGCTTGCGAGATTCGCACGACTGGTGGTGATCAGCGCGCGATGCTGGTTCTTGAGCCGCGCCACCTCGGTCTGCAGCCGCTGCAGCATGAATTGCTGCATGTCGACCACGCCTTCACCGCGCTGCTGCGCCGGCGGCGTCAGGATCTGCAGAAGGTCCGGATGCTCCGCCAGGAAGCCCGCGTTTTGGCGCAGGTATGTGGCAACCTCGACGGGCCCCAAATCCGGCAAGCCCGTGTGCTTATGCGGCGCCGACAGGATCGATTTGTCCTTGGGGCGGTCCAAGCGCTACTCCGCTGCGTGCTTCTTCGATTCGCCGAGAATGGACTGGCCGGTCTTGGCCCAATCGGCGAGAAAGCCCTGCAGGCCCTTGTCGGTCAAGGGATGGGCGAACATCTGGCGGAGCACCGCCGGCGGAAGCGTTGCGACCTGCGCGCCGAGCTTCGCCGCGTCCACCACATGGAGCGGGCTGCGCACCGAGGCCACCAGCACCTCGGTCTTGAAGCCGGGATACTGGCGATAGATCTCGACGATCTCGCCGATCAGCGCCATGCCGGTGGCACCGATGTCGTCGAGGCGGCCAACAAACGGCGAGACGAAAGTGGCGCCCGCCTTAGCCGCCAGGATCGCCTGCGCCGCCGAAAAGCACAGCGTCACGTTCACCATGGTGCCCTCGGAGGAGAGCGCCTTGCAGGCTTTGAGACCGTCGGGCGTCAGCGGGACCTTCACGGTCACGTTCTTGGCGAGCTTGGCAAGCTTGCGGCCCTCCGCGAGCATGGTTGCCACATCGGTCGCGGTCACTTCCGCGCTTACCGGCCCCGGCACTACCTCACAGATCTCGCGCACGACTTCGAGGAAGTTCCGGCCGCTCTTGGCGACGAGCGACGGGTTCGTGGTGACGCCGTCGACCAAGCCCGTTGCGGCGAGATCGCGAATCTCGGCGAGGTCGGCGGTGTCGATGAAGAACTTCATGCGTGGTCGCTTCCTTCTACGGCGCTCGCTGTCGCGTTCCGCGATTCCAACCCGCGCTCGCTGGCAGCGTCCACCGTTTCCGACTAAGAGTCTAGCTTATGTCCGAGCGCCACGCCAGTTCCGCCGCCGCGCTGTCGACGAGTTCGGCGCTCGCGCGTCGTGTGTCAGTCTTGTTGCCGCTTCCGCTCGGTAGCGCGTACGACTACCACCTGCCCGACGAAATGGAATTGGCGCCCGGAGATTTCGTGGTGGTCCCACTAGGGACGCGCGAGGTTATCGGTGTGGCTTGGGAAGCGACACCCGGCGAGGTCGCCGAGGCCAAGCTCAAGCGGGTCATCGAGAAGCTCGATGCGCCGTCGCTTTCCGCGGAGCTCCGCCGCTTCGTCGAGTGGGTGGCGCAGTATACGCTGGCGCCCCTCGGTGCGGTGCTGCGCATGGCGATGAGCGTCCCCGACGCGCTCACGCCGCCACGGCCGATGCTCGCCTGGGCGATCAGCGCCGCCGGACGCGCCGCGCTCGAGCGAGGCGATGCGCGTGACATCACGCCGACCCGCCGGCGGGTTCTTGAGGCCGCGCGCGATGCGCCACCACTATCGGCCAAGGAGCTTGCGCGGCTCGGCGGTTGCGGCACCGGTGTCGTGGTGACGCTGGAGCGCGTGGGTTGGCTCGAGAAAGTGTCTGTCTCGGCGCCGCTCGATGCGGAGACGCCCGATTGGCGACACCGCGGGCCACTGCTCTCACCGGAGCAGGCGGAAGCCGCCGACGCGCTGGCAGCGGCGGTAAGGCGGGCAGAATTCTCGGTGACGCTCGTCGACGGCGTCACCGGCTCCGGCAAGACCGAGGTCTATTTTCAGGCGATCGCTGCGGCGCTCGAGACCGGCAGGCAAGCGCTGGTGCTATTGCCGGAGATCGCGCTCGGCGTCCAATGGCTCGACCGTTTCGCGCGCCGCTTCGGCGTGCGGCCGGCGGAATGGCATTCGGACCTCACGCCGGCCGAGCGGCGCCATGCTTGGCGCGGCATCGCCGAGGGCCGCATCCCCGTGGTGGTTGGCGCCCGCTCGGCGCTCTTTCTGCCATTTCCGAGGCTCGGTCTGATCGTGATCGACGAGGAGCACGACCTCTCCTACAAGCAGGAGGAGGGCGTCATCTATCACGCCCGCGACATGGGCGTGGTGCGGGGCTCGCTCTCGCGGCTGCCGGTGGTGCTCGCGTCCGCAACGCCCTCGCTCGAAACCGTGACCAATGTGGAGCAGGGCCGCTATCGCCGCCTGCATCTCCCGGGGCGGCACGCCGGCGCTGCCATCCCCGACGTGCGTGTGATCGATATGCGGCGCCAGAAGCTCGAGCGTCAGCGTTTCCTGGCACCGCCGTTGATCGCGGCGTTGGACGCAACGTTGAGGGCGGGCGAGCAGACGATGCTGTTCCTGAACCGCCGCGGCTATGCGCCGCTCACGCTGTGCCGCAGTTGTGGGCATCGGTTCCAGTGCTCGCATTGCACGGCCTGGCTCGTCGAGCATCGATTCGTACGAGAATTGCAGTGCCATCATTGCGGCCATCTGGAGAAAGTGCCGGAGTTCTGCCCGGCCTGCGGTGCCGCTGGCACGCTCGCGGCTTGCGGCCCCGGCGTCGAGCGGCTTGCCGAGGAGGTGAGCGCGCGTTTTCCGGCGGCACGGCTTGCGGTGGTGGCGAGCGACACGTTGAGCGGCCCGCGTGCGGTCGCCGAGCTGGTGCGCGGTGTCGAGGGCCACACGATCGATGTGCTGATCGGGACCCAGGTGATGGCAAAGGGGCATCACTTCCCGCTGCTCACCCTGGTCGGAGTGGTAGATGCGGACCTCGGACTTAGCGGCGGGGACCTACGCGCGGCGGAGCGCACGTTTCAACTTCTGCATCAGGTGGCAGGCCGCGCCGGCCGGGCCGATCGGCCGGGCCAGGTCTATCTCCAGACCTATATGCCCGAGCATCCAGTGATGCGGGCGCTCACCGCCAACGACCGCGATCGCTTTCTGCAAGCAGAAGCCGACGAGCGCCGACGCCATGGCTGGCCGCCCTATGGCCGGCTCGCCGCTTTGATACTCTCGGGCCCCGACGACGATTCCGTCGATTTCTTGGCCCGCGCGCTCGGCCGTGCTGCGCCGCATGTGCGTGGCGTCGAGGTTCTGGGCCCGGCGCCCGCTCCGCTCGCGGTGCTGCGCGGTTGGCACCGCCGGCGGTTTCTGCTGAAGGCCGAGCGAGGCGTCCATTTGCAGGCGGTGATCCGCGCGTGGCTTGGGCCCCTCAAGCTGACCTCGGGCATGCGGCTCCAGGTGGACATCGATCCCTATAGTTTCCTTTGATGGCACAGGCTCCCAGGGGTGGGATGGGATGAAACGCACTGGCGAGACCGTTAGTAGCAGGAGTGGGGGAGAAACCGTCGGATGCCGCCCTATATTGGCTGGGTGCGAGCGACGTCCGATCGATCCCATTGGACCCACCCCGCCCCGTTAAGAGGAAAACCAAAATGCGGCTCCTTCGCGCGTTCATTCCCGTACTGCTCCTGCTGGCCATCCCAGCAGCGCCCTCGCCTTCCAAGGCAGCGGTTTCCATCGGCATTTCCGTTGGAATCGCGCCGCCGCCGCTGCCGATCTACGAGCAGCCACTGATCCCCGGCCCCGGCTACCTCTGGACGCCTGGCTACTGGGCATGGGGCCCCGAAGGTTATTATTGG
>DASZHJ010000284.1:0-22429 GCA_035938015.1 Allostellaceae bacterium | reverse complement strand
GACTCGAAGACGAAGGTCGAGGTGAGAAAGATCGGCGGCTTCAGCGAGCCCTCGGAGAGCGCGGGCGAATAGCCGTAGCCCATCATCAGCGTCTCCGGATGGAGCGCATGGTTGTTGAGGGTCCTGATCTTGTAGTGGGTGGTCATCGCCTGGCCTCCTGGGCCGTCGCCGAAAACGGTCGGTCAGCAATGATATCGAGCGCATGGAGGCCCGGTGCAAGGCGGATCGTTCGATCCGTCAGGCCGCCGCCTTGCCGCGGAACGCCGGCGCGACCTCGCGCATGAACAGGGTGAGGCTGCGCTTCGCCGCCTCGTGTGCCATGGGTCCCAAGCGGAATTGCATGATGACACCGCCGATGCCGATCCCATCGATCTCGGCAAAGGCCTCGGCGACCGTGGCGGGCGACCCGCAGATCAGCGCGTGGCGCGGATCCACGCGCGCGGGCGCCGCGAGGGTCGGCGCCGGCGTCTCGATCTTGACGCCCTGCTCGCGATAAATCCGCTCGCGCAGCGCCGCGCGGTGCTCCTGCATCGCGTGGAACGCCGGCAGCCCGATCCGCTCGGCCTCGGCGTCGGTCTCCGCGACGCAGACGTTGCGCCAGATCCAGCACTGCTCGACGTTGCGCGCGATCGCCTCCTCATCGTAGCCCGACTCCCGCATGGTCTTTCGGTAGAGATCCATGCGATGACGCGTCACCTCGTGCGTCTGCACATTCATCAGGAACGGCTGGCCTCGGCGCGCGAGTTCGACCATCGAGGCCTCGCCGGAGGCGGCGCGGATCAGAAACGGGTGTGGTTTCGTGTAAGGCGTCGGACGGAGGCCCGCGACCTTGAGATCCCAATACTTGCCGCGATGCTGGACGGGCTCACCGGTCCAGGCCTTGAGCATCACCGTCTCCGCTTCCTCGAAGCGCTCTTGGGCCTCGCGATGATCGAACCCATAGCCCTGATAGTCGTAGATGTTGTAAGCCGTGCCGCGGCCGAGCCCGACGATCAGCCGGCCCTTGCTCAAGTGATCGATCAGCGACAGCTGCTCGGCGAGACGGATCGGGTGATGCAGCGAAGTCTGCACGACCGCGAAGCCGATTTTGCACTGGCGGGTGGCGACAGCGAGTGCGCCGGCGAAGCTCACGGGATCGACATAGGCGCAGATGCCGTCGAAGTGGTGCTCGGCAAGCCAGAGCGCGTCGACCCCGAGCTCGTCGGCCAGACGCGCCTCGCGCAGTGTTTCCTCGATGACGAGCCCGTCCCGCTGGGGGTCGCGGCTCTCCGGAAACAGGAAATCGCTGAACTTCAAGACCAGCTCAGTCGACGTAGCGGACGCGATCCGAGCCGAGCAGGGCGCGGACGGCTTCGGGGCAGTCGAGGCCTCGCGCGATCTTCTCTTGAAACGCAGCCTCGGCCCGACGAACCGCCGCAAGCCGATCGAGCACGGCGTCGAGCTGCGCCCGCGGGATCACCACGACGCCATCGAGGTCGCCCACCACGATATCGCCGGATTCCACGCTGACGCCCCCCGCAACCACTGGGAGCCCGATGCGGCCCGGTCCCGACTTCACGCAGGAATTGGGCGTGATGCCGCGGGCGAACATCGGCAAGCCCACGCCGACGACGCCCGCGCTGTCCCGCACTAGGCCATCGGCCACGATCGCGACGACTTTTCGGTTGCGCGCCATCGCCGCCATGTTGTCGCCGACGATGGCCGTGCCGGTGAATCCGTCACCCGCCGCCACGATGACGTCGCCGGGCTCGGCGAGCGCAATCGCTGCGAGGATCGCCAGATTGTCAGACGGTCCCGGCTCGCAGGTCAGCGCGGGGCCAACGAAGGCCGCGCGCTTGGGATCAACCGGCTTGATCGCATAATCGAGCGCGCCCCGTCCATCCATGGCGTCCACAAGATTGCCGGTCTGGACGCCCGTGAGCGTGGCGAGCTTGGCGGGATCTGGTCGCGGGATGCGGCGTCGGATGGTGAGGAGTGGCGGATCCTCGATCATGGCTACCCTCCGGCGTTTATTTCACCGACGAGAACGAGGTGGGCTGCAGGATCGTGTTGCTGACGGACGCGACGATCGGACCGTCCTTCTCGGTTTCGGCACGCGCGGCAAGCCAGGTCGGATCCGTCATGAAGCCGCCCCACTTCTTCTCGCGCTCGGCCAAGGACTCCCACTGCAGGAGGTAGTACAGGTCCATGCTGGAATCGCCGATGAGCACGGTCCAGAAGCCCGCCTGGCGGATGCCGTGCTTCTCCCAAAGCTTCAGCGTGATGGTGTCGAACCGCTTCAGCAGGGCCGGCAAGCGGCCGGGCACGCAGTGATAGACGCGAAGCTCATAGATCATGGGTCCTCCGTTTTCGCGTGAGCTCGTTATCCAGTGCTAAAGACGGTAGCGCATCGCGCCGGCTCAGAACAGCTTGCCGCCGTTCGGTACCGCCTTGTCGGGCACCACGAGAACCACAGACCCCTCGCCGTCGGGAAATCCCAGCACCAGAACCTCGGACATGAATTTGCCGATCTGCTTGGGCGGGAAATTTACCACCGCGGACACCTGGCGCCCCACGAGCTCGTCCAGCCGGTAGTGCACGGTGCATTGCGCCGAGGATTTCTTGAGACCGATCTCGGGCCCGAAATCGACCTGCAGCTTATAGGCGGGCTTGCGCGCTTCGGGATAGGGCTCCGCCGCCACAATGGTGCCGACGCGCACGTCGACTTTGGCAAAATCATCATAGCTGATCGTCATGCATTCCCCGCTCCCATATATCCACGCTCGGCGAGCCGCCACGGCAAGCCTCGCCCGCGGCATAAGCGCTCGGCTTGCTGCCGATCGGCGCGGGACGCTAGCATTCGTCCAGGTCTCTCTCAACCGGCACCCAGGCAGACGCGATGGAGATACGCTTTCTCGGCAGTGGCGACGCCTTCGGCAGCGGCGGCCGGTATCACACGTGCTTTCTCGTGACGGCCGCTGAAACGCGTTTCCTGGTCGATTGCGGAGCCTCATCGCTGATCGCGCTCAAGCGCTTCGGGGTGGACCCCAACAGCATCGACACCGTGCTGGTGAGCCATCTGCACGGCGATCATTTCGGCGGCTTGCCGTTCTTTCTGCTCGACGCGCATCTGGTGAGCCGGCGCACTCGGCCTCTCACGCTCGCGGGGCCCCCTGGCTTCCGCGACCGGCTGCGTCAGGCGCAGGAGGTGTTCTTTCCGGGGTCGACGGGAATCGCGTCGAAGTTTTCGCTTACCCTGATCGAGATGCCGGAGCGGGTGGCGCACCGTGTGGGCTCCGTATGCGTGACGCCGTTTCTGGTGCAGCACTACTCGGGCGCACCGCCCTATGCGCTGCGGATCGAGACCGAGGGACGCATCGTGACCTATTCCGGCGATACCGAATGGGTGGAGAGCCTGGTGCCCGCGGCGCAAGGTGCCGACCTCTTTATCGTAGAGGCCTACTTCTACGACAAGAAGGTGAAGTACCACCTGGACTACGCGACGCTGCGCGGTCGGCTCGCGGAAATCGGCGCCAAACGGGTGATCCTCACGCATATGAGCGCGGAAATGCTGGCCCGCCGCGCCGAGGTCACTCTCGACTGCGCAGAGGATGGGCTCACGATTTCGATCTGAGAGCCGGCCCAAAAGCACAGAGGCCGTCCCGGAGGACGGCCTCTGCCGGAGCGTCAGTGATTGGGGGAATTACTGGCGCTGCGTCTTCTTCTTCGCGAGCGTGCCCCACTCGTCGATGCTCTCCGAGAAGCGCTTGGTGAGCACGTCGAAGGCGTCGGTCTGGGTCTTGCCCGCGAGCTCCACGAGCTCGCGCGCGCCCTCGACGCTCTTCTCGAGCGCCTGTTTGGCGAACGCCGCCTGCTTCTGGAGCCGCTCCTCGGCGGTGCCGGTCTCGGACCAGCCTCGCACCAACGCGGAGGCCTCATCCATCGCCGTACGGGCGAACTCAACCTGCCGCTTGGCAAGCTCCTGGAAGCCCTGCACGGCCAGCTGATTGGCCTGGGTCAGCGCCTCAAGGTTCTTGCGCTGCGAGGCCATGACGGCCTCAACATCGATGCCCGCGAATGGGAAGCCGGCGAACAGCTTGCCGACCTCCGTCTCGAAGAATTTGCCGTTAACCATCGCCGTTATCCCATCCTTGGAGGTTGATCAAATTTTTGCTGCACTGCAGCATGGCCGGAATATGGCGCAGGCATTGCCTTTCGTCAAGGCTGCCCGTTCGATTTTTTCGCAGTGCAATACAGCCTTGGCATATCGCCCAGTCCAATCGGGTAAACACCTGAGATATCACAAGATTTCCACTTAGGATGGAACCATCCAAGGGCGAGCTTGAGGGCGGAAGCCTACAAAGAACGGGAGGGTGTCAGGACCCGGCGAAGGTGCGCTATTCTCTCGCGATGCAAAAACACCACTCGGGGCTGGCTGCCCTAGCGAGATTTCAGCCGAGGGATGCGGCCTTCGAGAGCCGGGTCCGGGACAGCTTCGCTCGCCAGGCGCTGATGCGGACCATCGGCGCAGAGCTCGCGCGGATCGAGCCCGGACGCGTCGAGATCGCTTTGCCCTTCCGCGCAGATCTCACCCAGCAGCACGGGTACCTTCACGCCGGCATCACCAGCACGATCGCCGATTCCGCGGGAGGCTATGCCGGTTTTTCGTTGTTTCCCGCGGAAAGCTCAGTGCTCACGGTCGAGTTCAAGATCAACCTGCTGGCGCCCGCGGCGGGCGAGCGCTTCGTCGCCATCGGAGAAGTCGTGAGGCCCGGGCGCACCCTCACGATTTGTCGGCTCGAGGTGACCGCGCTCAAAGGAGAGCAGCGCACCCTCATCGCCATCGGCCAGCAGACCTTGATCTGCCTCGAGGGCCAGCCGGATCGCTGAATGCACTAACGGTCGCTGCCAACGCCTTGTGGCCAGCGCTTCTTAAAGCCCCTGCACGGGCATCTGCTATTCAGGCTCACTATATTTCCGGCGCATCTCCTCGGCGAAGGCAGAATGCGGAATGTGCCACTTCTCCTCCAACGCCGCGATGCGACCCGTGCGATGCCACTCGGTGACGATGTCGGACAGAACCTTCTCGAACCTCGCCTCACCGAGGCGTACCCCCAAACCCCATGGCTCCACGAGGATGGAAAGCAGGGGCATCTCGAACTCATCCCAATCGGGGCTCTGAAGTTGTCCAATGATGGCGGTGTCGTCGTAGACGACCGAGACGCAGCGTGCGCGCCTTAGCGCGTCGTACATCTCGCGCGTATTCTTGAAGCTTTGCAGCTGGGGCCCGTAACGTTGCTCGATATCCTCGACGTAGAATGCGCCTTCAACCGTGCAAATCGGCTTACCCCGAAGTTGCTGCCATACATGCAGACGCAACGCCTTCGGCGCCAAGGCATTGACACCCGACGCGTAATATCCCGGCTGGACGAAGTCCAACAACTTGTGTCGCTCGGGCGTTTCGTTCATCGTTGCAATCACCAGATCGAGCTTGCCGCTGGTCAGCAGCGATATGCGGTCTGATGCCACCACCGCCATTAGCTCGAGCTTCGCCCCGAGCGCGGCGGCAATGTCCCGAGCAAGATCGGGCTCAAATCCCACAATGGAGCCCGAGGCATCGCGGAACCCGAACGGCTGGTAGTCGGCCTTCGTGCCGACTACGAGCACGCCGCGCGCCTTGATCTCGTCGAGGATGTCGGCCTCGGCAGCATACGTCGGCAGAAGCGAGAACGCCGCAAAGGCGAGCGCACCCGTGAGCCAACGCCGCCGTCCCCATAGGCACTTAACCATCACAGCATTCCCGTTCGCTCTCATGCGATACCGCGGACTGATCGACCGCGGCCCTGGGCCGGGAGCCATCGTGGCGGTCATTTACTAAAGCCTGATTACGTTTAGGAATTTTAAGAATATTCGGCGTACCGATATTCCCGGAGATTAGCCCTGGGCAGGGATCGCTTGGTGACGCCTCTTATCCAACTACGTAGGTATTGGCCGGCAGCAGTGGCGGCTTGTCTTGGGCTGGCCGTTTCCTTTGGGGCGCTCTACCTGGCTCGTAATGCCGCGCAGGATAGGCTCGCGGCGGAGCTCACGATCGAGGCCGAGAATCGCGGTCGGAGCCTGCAGGAGGTCTTGAGCCGATATCAGGGAACGATCGAGGGATTTGCGGCTTCTTTCCCCTATGCACAGCTAGACCAGGAGCAGTTCAGGGACTACGCCCGCAATGTGTTTCTTGCCAGCCATATTCTACGGTCGGGCTTGCAGGCCTTGACCTGGGCACCGCGGGTGCACGGGGTTGATCGTGCGCCCTTCGAGGCGGCAGCACGTGCGGAGGGGTTCCCCGATTACCGGATACTCGAGCCCGGGGCGGACGGCCGGCTCAAGACGGCCGAGCCCCGCGCGGTCTATTTCCCCCTTCGGTTCACCGAGCCGGCGAACTCCGCCGCACCCCTCGGACTGGACGTTCTATCTGACCCGACTCGGAGCGCCACGGTGCGGCGCGCGCTCGCCAATGGGCGAATCACCGCTTCGCCCGAAGCCCCCTTGCGCGCTGGCGGTTCGGGCTCGGTGGTATTCGTACCGGTTTACGGGTCGACGTCAGCGGAGGTACCGAGACGCGGCGACAATGACCTGGCCGTGGGCATCCTTGCCTTCCGCCTCTCCATCAGTCCGACCATCGATGCGATCGTACAGGCGCTTGAGCCAGTCCCCCACGACCTGGAGATGTATGTACTCGATGACGGCGCACCCGAAGGCCAGCGCGTCGTCTACTATCGCCCAGCGGGACAAGCTAACAGCGTCGAGCCCCAGCCGGATGAATCGGCAGCGCTTGCGGAGCCGATTTACGGCTCGTCGCTCAGCTTCGCGGGGCGCGATTGGACGGTGATCGTCCGACCGACGCCGCAGTTCAAGGCCGTCGCGCTGCGTGGCGTCGGTTGGACCGAGTGCGGATCAGGCCTGCTGGTCACTCTCCTGCTCAGCGTCTATCTCGTCAGCAGCCGTGCCCGTGCCGCCCGGCTGCGCCAACTCACTGAAAATCTCCGGCAGGAGGTCGGCGTACGCCGCTCGGCTGAGCAGGCGGCGGAAGCCGCGAGTCGAGCCAAGAGCGAGTTCCTAGCCAATATGAGCCATGAGCTGCGCACACCGCTCAATGCCATAATCGGTTTCTCGGAGCTGATGTGCGGCGAGTTGTTCGGTCGCATCGGCAATCGGCGCTACGTCGAGTACGCGAACGACATTCGAGAGAGTGCCAATCACCTCCTTACCGTGATCAACGAGGTGCTGGATTTTTCGCGCGCAGAGGCGGGTGAGCTTAGGCTCAATGAGAGTGAAGTCGACCTCGCTCAGACGATCCATTCAGCTCGGCGCATCGTCGAGGAGCGCGCCACTGCCGCCGGCCTCACACTCGAAACCGTGCTACCGGAGAATCTACCCCGCTTGCGGGCGGACGAGCACATGCTCAAGCAGATGCTGCTCAACCTGCTTTGGAACGCGATCAAGTTTACCCCTGACGGTGGTCGGATCGGCATACTCGCCCAGCGCGGAGGGGGCGGTGTCTTGCTCCTCGAGGTCGCGGACACCGGTATTGGCATGTCGCCCGACGAGATTCCGCTCGCGCTTAGGCCGTTCCGTCAGTTGGATAGCGGATTAGCCCGCAAGCATGGGGGCACCGGCCTTGGCCTCCCTCTCGTCAAGTCGCGGGTCGAACTCCATGGCGGCAGCCTGGGAATCGAGAGCGCGCGCGGAGTTGGCACCACCGTTACGCTGACATTTCCGGCAACGCGCGTCATCGCACCGTCGCCGCATCCGGTCCCCGCCGTCGCACGATAATGGCGGCCGTAGCGGCGCCGATCGCGCCCTCGAACTAAAAGCGCCACGCCGCAAAAGCACAGCCGACATAGACTTCCGGGGCGGGGAGGTAATCGAGAAGCTCGAAACCTCGGCTGCCGGCGGCGCCGTGGGCGACGGCCCAGTTCCTGATCTCGTGGGCGCCATTGCCCGCGCCAGCGGCTCCGTGCTCCAAGAGATCGATCAGCGGGCCCTCCTCGCCCCGAGCGAACGCGCCGATACAGCGGCGGTCGAACTCCTGATCGATCGCACCCATGGTGGGCTCGCCGATCGAATGGCTCAAGCCGCCGGTGGCAAGGATCGCGACGCGCGCAGGTCTCGGCGCGGAAGCGATGGCTTTAGCCAGCAGCCGGCCCCATGCAAAGCAGCGGCGATAGCTCAGCATGGGCGGCTCGAGCTCGTTGATCAGGATGGGCACGATGCGCGGCATGCTCGGCAACGCCATGCGCGAGAGCGGCAGGCAAAGACCATGATCGAGGCGAAGGCGATAGGAGAGCGCGGGCTCGAACCCGTCGGCGAGCGCGGTCTCCAGAATGTGCCGGCCCAGCGCAGGATCACCAGCGAGCGGATTGCGCGCGAAATCCCGCATGAACGGCTCGGGCGGGCCGTCATGCTCCTCGCCGATCCCGATACAAAGGGCTGGCAAGTTGTCGAGGAAGAAATTGGTCCAGTGGTCGGGTGCGAGCCCGATAATCGCGTCGATCTGGGCCGCGTTGACGCGGCGGCCAAGCTCGCCATAGGCAGCGCTGAGGCGCCGTTTGAGGGCGTCGGGAAGCCGATCCCAGTCGCGCGCGATGAGCGGTCCATGACTCGCGGCATAGATTCCCACGAGCTCAGCCACGGGTCGCTGCCGGTCCTGATTCGGCGACGCTGGCGCGCAATCCGGCGATGAACTCCGCGTCGGGCATGCCGGCGGCCGCGAAGTAGTAGCGAAGCAGATACGGATTGGTCAGCCGGGCCAGAAAGGCAACGTTATCGGTGAGCACCGCGGCGCGCACCTCGGGCTTCAGCGGATAGCGGTCGAGCACTCGCTCGCGATCCCGCCGGTATTCGGCCACCTTCTCGGGATCCTGCAGATCGAAGCAGAGCTTGCTCAGCCAATAGTCCCTCATGCGGCGGCACCTCTAGTGTCCCGCCCCTGAAATTCGTAAGGCGAATTTCAGGGATAAGCGGGCCACTAACTTATTGAACCTAGTGTGATTCAGATTCCGAAGTTCGCTAGCGAACTCAGGGATCATCACACTAGGGTATCTTGGAACCTCCCCTAGTCCCGAGACAAGACTGGCGATTTGAGCCGTCCCTCGCGTTGCGATACCGTCTGCGCACAATGACGATGCAGCCATGATGCCGAGCCGAACGATCGAGATCCGATTGGGCGGCTATGGTCCGCCCACGACGTCCTTCAGCCGCGCCCTCAAGATGGTCGGCGATCTTCTGAAGGCGGAGCTCGGCGCCAGCATCGAGATCCGGTACGTCTGGAACATCATGGATTTCGGCTACCGCTCCGAGGACATTTTGTGGCTTGTCGAGAGTGGAGTCCTGACGCTCGGATACCAGTCGACCAGCTATTTCACGGACCGCGTGCCCGAGCTTGGGCTGCTCGATCTGCCCTTTCTGTTCGAGACCCGCGATGCCGCTCGCGCGGCGATGGACGGCAAGCTCGGTGAGGTTCTCGCCGGCAAGATCGAGGCCAGCATGAACCACCGCATCCTCGGATATTTCGAGAACGGCTTTCGGCACGTCTCGAACCGGCTTAGGCCGGTGCGCGAGCCCGCGGACTTGGCGGGCATGCGGATCCGCGTCCTGCCCAGCGATGTCCAGGTGCGAACCTTCGAGCTACTGGGCGCCGTGCCGATGCGCATGGATCTGACCGAGGCTATCGAGAGGATTCGCTCCGGCACCATCGATGCGCAGGAAAATCCGCTGGCCAACACCGTGACCTACGGAGTGCACAAGTTCCACCGCTTCCACACCCTCACGAGTCACTTCTATCTTTCGCGGCCGATCTTCCTGCACCGGCCGACCTACGACGCGTGGCCGGGCGAGCTCAAGCGTGCGATGGAGGCTGCGGTGCGGCAGGCCGTGGCCGTCCAGCGAGTTCTCGCGATCGAGGAGGAGAGGAGCGCCCTGGCGGACATCAAGCGAGCGGGGTGCGAGGTTCTGGAACTCGGTGCCGCCGAGCATGCGGCATTCGTGACGGCCGTACGGCCCCTTCATGCGGAGGTACGCCAGATCTATCCGCCCGAGCTGCTGTCGCTGCTGCCCTGACTCTCAATGCCCACTGGGTGAGGGACGTGATTTCGGTAGGCGCGCGAATCCGGATCGATTATCATTCGATAAAACGCGCCGCATGAGATGGCGCGATCACATGGGGAGGGGCGTCGATGGCACAGTCGATTGTGTCGTACGTCGATACTACGCTCGACAATGCGAAAATGGGGCCGATCCACCGCCAGGTCCTGGCGCTGATCACCTTCGCCTATTTCTTCGACGTCATCGATTTCATCATCCTGGGATCGCTCATCCCGGACATGATCCAGTCGAAGTTCGCGGTGCCGACACAGGCCGGCGGGATCGGCATGTTCCAGCTCCTGGGAATCTTCGTCGGCACCGCGGGGCAAGGCGAGTTCACCGATCGGTTCGGCCGCAAGCGGGTGCTGCAGGCCGCGGTCCTCATCTATGGCCTCGTCACGATCCTCGCGGCCCTGTCGCCGAATGTGACGTGGCTGATGGCTGGCCGCTTCATCGCCGGGATCGGGCTTGGCGCGGCGCAGCCGCTCTGTTTCTCCTACGCCGCCGAGTTCGCGCCCAAGTCGAATCGGGGCCGCGTCACGGCGTTCATGCAATTCATCGGCGGCGCCTGCGTCTGGCCGATCGGCACATTGTTTGTACTCCAGTTCCGCGACTCCATCGGCTGGCAGGGCATCTGGATCGTCATTGGCATCGGCGGGCTCCTCGTGTTCCTGTTCACATTCTTGCTGCCGGAATCGCCACGCTGGCTGGTGACCCACGGCAAGGGCGACGAGGCGCTGGGCCTGCTGGACCGCATGGGCCTGGGTCGGCCCAAGGAGCAACTCGTCACGGACGAGACCGCGGATATCCGCAGCGACCCCATGGGCGTGGTGTTCCGTGTCTATCGCGGACGCATCATCGCGGCGATGATCTGCTTCTTCGCCTTCTTCACGGCGGCGGTGAGCCTCGGCGGCTGGCTGCCGCAGATTCTCAACGAACGCGGCTACACCATCACCAAGGCGCTCACCGTCGTCCTCCTGATGCAGCTGTCCTTCCCGCTGAGCAGCCTCTTCATGATGTATGCGCTCGAGCAGTTCGGCCGCATCCGTACCTCCTTAGCCGCCTTCGTGCTCGCGACGCTGTTCGCCATCGCGTTTTACTACTCGACCTCGGGCGGGTCGGATTTGATGGTGCTGGTGGTGGGATTCCTAATGACCTTCTTCGTCCAGCTCGCCGGCAACTCCATGCAGATCTTCACCTCGGAGGTGTTCCCGACCAACGCGCGAGCGTCCGGCTTCGGCCTCGCCGCGAGCGGCGGTCGTCTCGGCGCCGCCGCCAACTTCTTCCTCATCCCCGTCCTGCAGCAGAATTACGGGCTCGGCGCCGTTATGACGCTGATCGCCGTACTGCTGGCCATCGCCACCGTCGCCGTGACCCGGATTAGCAAGGAGACGAAGGGCCTCGCGCTCGATACCATCGCCCCGCCGACCCGGTAAGAGCACCGCGCCGGCGCAACAAGCCGGAGGTCGAATCATGGTCGGAGTGGCGGCGCGAAACATCAAGTTCCTCGGCCACTCCGATCAAGGCGGGCGCGGCGATGGTGTCCAGGTCATGGTGCATCGGGGTTATGCCTATATCGGCCACGGCTATTCGAACGGTATCAGCGTCATCGACGTGCGCGACCCGAAGCGCCCGAAGCACGTCGCCTTCCTCCCCTGCCCACCCAACACCCGCGCCATCCATCTCCAGACGCATGACGATCTACTGCTCGCCGTCAACGGCCCGAGCGTGTGGACGATGAAGGTCGATCCCAAAGCCTATTTCGCGGGTTCTTCGGCCGACGCCCTGAAGGGTCAGCAATTCACTGCCGGCATCCGCGTCTTCGACATCGAGCATCCTGAGGCTCCACGCGAGATCGCGTTCATGCCGACCGAGGGCATAGGGCCTCACCGGATCTGGTATGTCGGCGGCCGCTACGCCTATGCCTCGGTCCACACTCCCGAGTTCAGCGATCACGTACTGGCCATTATCGACATGGCGGACCAGACCCGGCCCCATGTGGTCGGCAGATTCTGGCTCCCGGGCATGTGGACGGGTGGCGGCGAGACGCCGACTTGGCCGAAGGGTAAGCGCTACGCGCTGCACCACGCCCTCGTCGCCGGCAATCTCGCCTATGCTGCCTGGCGCGATGGCGGGCTCACGGTGCTCGACATCGGCGATCCCACTCGGCCGAAGCTGCTCGCCCATCGCAACCTCGACCCGCCCTTCGGCGGTGGCACGCATTCGCCGCTACCGCTCCCGGATCGCAACCTTCTGGTGCTCGCCGACGAGGCCAATTTCACCGATTGCAGCCTGGGCCTGCGCCATACCTGGCTCTTCGACGTGCGCGAGCCAACCAATCCCGTGAGCTTCGCCACGATGCCCGTGCCGTCCGAGGCCGATTACTGCAAGAAGGGCGGCAATTTCGGACCGCACAATCTCTGGGAAAACCGGCCGGGTGCTTTCCAGAGTTCGCGCTATGTCTTCGCGACATATCACAATGCCGGCGTGCGGGTATTCGACATCGAGAACGCATTCCAGCCGCGCGAAGCCGGTTTTTTCGTGCCGCCCGATCCCGAGCGGATGTTCGATCCGCGCCCCAACCGGCCGAAGGTCATCCAGTCCGCCGATTGCTTCGTCGATGCCGAGGGCATGATGTATCTCACCGACAATAACGCCGGCCTATACATCCTTCAGTTCGAGGGTGCGTAAGCGGATCCGCTCGCCTCGCCCTAGGCGTTCTCCTTCTGGGATTCCGGACCCCAGCGGAAGCCGCCGAGGCCGAGCCAGGGCTCGGCCTGGCGCAAGCGGCGATCAAGCGCCGCCATGGTTTTTGCGAGGTCCTCGCTGTTGTCGCCGACGAACACTCGCAGCACGCAAAGGTACAAGACCGCGAGCACGCGGACGCGGAAGCGCCCGCGGATACCCGCGCTCGAGAGACCGGCGGCTTCCAGCATCCAGGTCATCGAGCGCAGGAAGGCAGGCGCGCTGCAGAGCGCGGTCGGGGGATCGCTGCCGAGCTCGCGCGCAATCACCTTGAGCGCCGCGCGCTGCGCCTTCAGCGCATCGAACCGCCGCATCAGCACATCGAACAGCCGATCGCGCGGGCTCTCGTCCGCCTCGGCCGCTGGGGTTTCGGTCAGCACGCCGGCATCGGTGCGCGCCATCAGACCGCTCAGAATGGCTGCGCGGGACCGAAACTCGCCGTAGAGCTGGCGGAGCGGCATCCCGGCCTCGCCAGCGATGGCGCCGAGCGACGCTTTACGCCAGCCTTCGCGCTCCGCGAGCGCCAAGGTGGCATCCAGGATCCGGTCGCGCGGTGTCCCGGCTGTGGTGGCGGTCTTTGCAGATCGGGCTTTTGAGCGTTTGGCCATGGCACATCCTCCGAGCAGTAAGTGTAGCGGGGTGAGCTGCCGCGGCAAATGGCCCGGAGAATGAACCTTATTTGACCTCGATCACGGTCCCTCGGGTCAGGTGCTCGAGTTCCTCGGCGGTCAGCGGAAACACCGCGTGAGGATGGCCCGCGGCCGCCCAGAGCACCCTGTGTTGACGCAGGTCCTGATCGATGAAGATGCGAGGCGGTGTCTCGTGCCCGATCGGCGCTACCCCACCGATCGTATAGCCCGTCATGCCCCGCACGAAGCGCGCATCGGCTTTTCCGATGGGCTCGCCCAGCGCCGCGGCGATCTTGGTTTCGTCCACGCGGTTGACGCCGCTCGCAATCACCAACACAGGCTTGCCGCTCCTGGTCTTGAATACCAGGGACTTCGCGATCTGAGCGACGGCGCAGCCGATGGCGGCGGCAGCGTCCGCGGCGGTGCGCGCCGTCATAGGCAGCTGTCTCACCTGGGCCTCGGATCCCGCCGCACGCAACATCTCCTGCACCCGCTGCGCCGCGGGGCTCAATGCTTCGCTCATGGATCAATCCGCCAGCTCTCGGGAGCGCCGCGCTGCGGCGGCCACCGCTTTGATCATCAGCGGCTCGAGGCCATCCGTCGCCATCAACACATCGAGTGCCGCGCGGGTGGTTCCGCCGGGGCTTGTGACAGCTTCACGAAGCTTCGAGGCGGGCTCGTGCGAGAGCCGCGCGAGCTCTCCCGAGCCCGCCACGGTGGCGCGCGCGAGCCGCGTGGCGAGCTCCGCCGGCAGTCCCGCCGCCACCCCAGCTTTGGCCAAGCATTCGATCAGCAGGAACACATAAGCGGGACCGCTGCCGGAAACCGCGGTCACCGCGTCGATCAGCGTCTCGTCGTCGACCCAGCCGACCTCGCCCACGGCCGAGAGCAGCGTGTCAGCGAGCCGGCGTTGAGTCGGCGTCACCCGCGGGTTCGCCGTCGCCACCGTGATGCCGCGGCCGACCGCGGCGGGCGTGTTCGGCATGGCACGCACCACGGCCGCCTCGTCGTCGAGCAGCCGCCCGAAATAACGCAAGGTCTTGCCCGCGGCGATCGACAAAAAGAGCGACCGACCGACGAAGCGCTTGTAAGGGCTGACCGCGCCGTCCATTACCTGCGGCTTGACCGCGAAGACCACAACGTCGGGCGCGAACTCGAGCGGAATCTCCTCCGGCCGCTTGTGGCGTTCGACCAATCGCTCGCCGGCGAAGGCGTCGGCGCCCGCGCCGGGCTCGACCACCACCACGTGGCGCGCTGCGCCGCGCTCCAGCCAGCCCTTCAGGAGCGCACCCCCCATCTTACCGCACCCGATAAGGAGCAGGATCATCGCGGGCGGCTTGCCGCCCGCGCTCATCAGGCCTCGCCCTGCGGATCGATCATCGCTGCGGCAATCGCGTCCTCGGCACCCTTGCCGCCCCACACCACCAGCTGAAAGGCCGGGTAGAACCGCTCGCACTCCGTCAGAGCGATGTCGACCAAATCCTCGAGCTGCTCGACGCTGGCGCCCATTGCGCCACGCAGCAGTACGCCATGGCGGAAACAGGGCGCGGGATCGTCGAGACCGAGATCGAAATGCCCGATCCAGAGTTTCTCGTTCACCGCGGCCAGCAACTCATAGACCGCGGCGCGGCGCGGCTTCGGGACCTTCATATCGAAGCCGCAGGAGAAATGCAGCGCGCTGGTTTCCTGCTGCCAGAGGAAGAACATGCGGTACTCGCACCAGCGGCCGGACACCTCCACCACCATTTCGGCGTCATTGGCGCGATCATGGGCCCACTCATTGGCCTGGACGATTTCCTCGACGAGATCGATGGGATTGGCCGCCGGCGTCGCAGTCTCGACGGACATCGCGGTCATGGCACCCCTCCTCTGGCCCGGGCGGGCCGCCGGCATTTGGTGGTTCAATCCCCTGAACACACCATATGCTGTAGCGTGCCAAAGCAGTTACGCGCATGCAAGGCAAGATTTAGTAGGTGTCCACGCGAGAGGCACAAATGGGAATCTGCCCAATGACTTAACTGCCGGGCGAGCTCTCCTCCTTCGGTTGGGTGCCCGAACGCGCACGCGCCGATTTGTGACGCGGCTCGGCCTCGAGCCGGGCCTCGAGCGCCGCCAAGCGCTCGCCAAGCCGCTCCTGCTCGGCGCGCGCTTTGGCGGCCATGGCCTGAACCGCGTCGAACTCCTCCCGTCGCACCAGATTCATGCGGTCGAGGATGTGTTGGAATTGGTCGCGGAGCCGAGCCTCGACCTCCTCGCGCACCCCTGTGAGCGCGCTCAGGGCGCCGGAGGCCACGCGCGCGAGATCCTCGAAAATGCGATTGTCGTTCTGCATGGCAGCCTCTCCATAGTCGCCTTCTGCACAAGAGATAATGCCGATCACGTCCCGCCGCCAGCGCAAGACGGGCGCGAGCAAATCTGGCATTGCGATCGGGCGGCAAGGCCCTATAACTCGGCCGAGTTCTCTTTCGGGCATGCCATGATCGTCATCACCGGCGGCGCCGGCTTCATCGGATCGAACCTGGCGGCGGCGCTCGAGGAGCGCGGCGAGCGCGATCTCGTGGTGTGCGACCGTCTCGGCCACGGCGAGAAGTGGCGCAACCTCGCCAAGCGCGAGCTCGCCCACGTCGTACCGCCCGATCAGCTCCTGGAATTTCTCGACGCCCACGCCCGCGATATCAACGTGGTGTTCCACCTGGGAGCGATCTCCTCCACCACGGAGAGCGACGTCGACGCGGTAATCGCCGCGAATTTTACGCTGTCGCTCTCGCTCTGGGACTGGTGCGCCAGGCACGGGGCGCGCCTCCTCTATGCCTCCTCGGCAGCGACCTATGGCGCGGGTGAGGGCGGATTCGATGACAATGGTTCGCCGCAGGCGCTCGCCAAACTGCGCCCACTGAACGCTTATGGCTGGTCGAAGCATCTGTTCGATCGGCGCGTGGCACGGCTGGTCGAGCGGGGCGGCGCCCGGCCGCCGCAGTGGATCGGCTGCAAGTTCTTCAACGTCTACGGACCCAACGAGTATCACAAGGGCGACATGCGGAGCGTCGTGACGCAGTTCTTTCCGCTGGCCAAGGCGGGCAAGCCTGCGCCGCTCTTCCGCTCGTATCGACCGGACGTGCCGGACGGCGGACAGAAGCGGGACTTCGTCTATGTCCGCGACTGCGTGGATATCCTGCTCTGGTGCTACGACCACCCCGACGTGAACGGACTTTTCAACATCGGCAGCGGTAAAGCCCGCAGCTACAGCGAGCTGGCGGCCGAGGTCTATCGGGCAGCCGGGCGCGAACCGCTCAGCGAGTTCGTGCCGATGCCGCCCGCGATCCTCGAGAGGTATCAGTATTTCACGGAGGCGCGGATCGACAAGCTCAGGAGTGCGGGTTATACGCGACCGACCACCTCGCTCGAGGACGGCATCGCCGATTTTGTAAAGACGCATCTCGCCGCCGCCGATCCCTACCGCTGATGCTCGTCATCCCCTATCCCCCAATTGACCCGGTCTTGATCGAGATCGGACCCTTCGCGATCCGCTGGTACGCGCTCGCCTACATCGCGGGGTTGCTGATCGGCTGGCGCTACTGCGTCGGCATGACGCGTCGGCCGCCGCCGGTTTTGGATCCCGCGGCGCTCGACGATTTCCTGGTCTGGGTCACGCTCGGCGTCGTGCTGGGTGGCCGCATCGGCTACGTCCTGTTCTACAACCTCGGCTACTATCTGCAGCATCCCATCGAGGCGTTGAAAATCTGGACCGGCGGGATGTCCTTCCACGGCGGCGCCATCGGCGTGGTGTTGGCGATGTTTCTGTTCACTCGACTACGCAAGATCGACTTCCTCCGGCTCGGAGACATGCTCGTCTGCGCGGTGCCGATCGGACTCTTCCTCGGCCGGCTCGCGAATTTCATCAACGGCGAGCTCTACGGCCGGCCCACTGACGTCTGGTGGGCGATGGTTTTCCCGACCGACGAGACACGGCTGCCGCGGCACCCGAGTCAGCTCTACGAAGCAGCGCTCGAAGGTGTCGTGCTCTTTCTCGTGTTGTTCGTGCTGCAGCGCTTCACCCGTGCCCGTGAATACCGCGGTTTTCTTTCCGGCGTGTTCCTGAGCGGCTATGCCATCTCGCGTATCATCGCGGAATATTTCCGCGAGCCTGACCGCCAGCTGGGATACCTTCTGGGCGGCCCCTCGCTCGACCAGCTGGGTGGCCTTACCATGGGTCAGCTGTTGTCGATACCCGTGCTCATTGTCGGCGTTTGGCTCATCCGGCGCTCGCGCCGAGAGGCCGCGGCGGCCTGAGCCGCTTGCGTGACGGACCTTTTCGACCTCCTCTCCCGGCGGATCCGCGCCACCGGCCCGCTCACCGTCGCCGAGTTCATGACCGAGGCCTTGCACCACCCGCGACTCGGCTACTATGCGACCCGCGATCCCCTGGGTACCGCTGGCGACTTCATCACCGCCCCTGAGGTGAGCCAAATCTTTGGCGAGCTGATCGGGCTTTGGTGCGCCGAGGTCTGGGCGCAGATGGGCCGACCCGATCCGGTCCTGCTCGTGGAGCTCGGACCCGGCCGCGGCACGTTGATGGCGGACGCACTTCGGGCTCTCGCGGTTGCGCCCGATTTCCGCCACGCGCTCCGCGTGCACCTCGTGGAGACGAGCCCGACGCTGCGCGCCGCGCAGGCGAAAGCTCTCGCGGCGGCCGCGCCAATCTGGCACGAGCGCCTTGATGCGGTTCCTGCGGGCCCTCTGCTGCTGATCGCCAATGAGTTTCTAGACACCCTCCCGATCCGCCAATTCGAGCGCCGCGATGGCGGGTGGCACGAGCGTTGTGTGGGACTCACGCCGGACGGCAGCACGCTTGCTTTCGCGCTCGAGCACGCGACCAGCGCAGCCGCAGTACTGATCTCCCCGCGCTTCGTCGCCTCGCCCGAGGGCGGCGTAGTAGAGATCTGTCCCGCCGCGGCGCGCCTCGCGAACGACGTGTCGACCCGCCTAACGATCGACGGCGGCGCGGCGCTCTTCATCGACTACGGCCGAATCGGGAGCGCTTACGGAGAGACGCTGCAGGCGGTCCGGCGGCATCGCTATCATCCGGTGCTGGAAGCGCCGGGCAGCGCCGACCTCACGGCCCACGTCGATTTTCAGGCCTTTACTGACGCGGCGCGCGCCGCCGGAACCCGGATCTGCGGGCCGGTTACGCAGGCGGATTTCCTGCGCTCGCTCGGCATCGAGTTGCGCGCCCAGCGGTTGGTCGCCGCCGCTTCGGCTGAGGTCGGCGCAACCATCCGAAGTGGTCTGCGCCGCTTGATCGACGGCGACGAAATGGGCACGCTCTTCAAGGTGCTCGCCCTCACGGACCCCACTCTCCCTATGCCGGCGGGTTTTCCCGCCGGCGCGCGCCCATGATCACGCACGACCTGCTGGTCGCGCCCGGCTTATGCCACGGCTTTTTCGCCCGCGACGGCGGTGTGAGCGAGGGATTGTTCGCGTCGCTCAATTGCGGCTTCGGGTCTGGCGACGATGCCGATCGGGTGGCGGAGAATCGCGCGCGGGCCGCAGCGCAGCTAGGGGTGGCAGCCGAGCGCCTGGTGACCTGTTACCAGATCCACAGCGCCGAGGCGGTCGCCGTCGGCATGCCATGGCCGCGCGAGACCGCGCCGCGCGCCGACGGTATGGTGACGTCGACGCCCGGAATCGCCCTCGGCGTGCTCGCCGCGGACTGCGCGCCCGTGCTGCTCGCCGACGCCAAGGCCGGCGTGATCGGCGCGTGTCACGCGGGCTGGCGCGGCGCGCTCGCCGGCATCGTCGAGAGCACCGTCGATGGGATGCAGCGGCAGGGCGCGCGACTCGAGTGCATCGTGGCGGTGGTCGGCCCGTCAATCGGCAAGTTCTCCTACGAGGTCGGACCGGAGTTCCCGGCGCCCTTTATCGGCGCGGACCCCACGGACGCCGATCTATTCAAGCCCGCGCCGCGTGCCGAGCATTTCCTGTTCGATCTCGCGGGATACATCTTACGTCGCCTTGGGCGACTCGGTGTCGGCGCGGCAGCCGCGACGGGCGGCGACACCGCGGCGGAAGAGCGGCAGTTCTTCTCCTATCGCCGCGCGTGCTTGCGCGGCGAGCGGGACTATGGTCGCTTGATCTCGGCCATCGCTTTGGCGCCCTAACCCTGGAGCTGAGAGCAGATCTATGACCGTGCGGTTCGGACGGAGCCCAGAGGCTGCTGCAGCGGCGGTTTTCCCGCCCGATTTTACCGGCGCTCGGGAGCGGTTCCTTGCACTCGCGGCGCGCGCGGAGCTGCCGGTCAAAACCTACGAGAATCCCCGAAAGGGTCCGGCCGGCGAGAGGCTCGCCACCGACGTCGCGTTTCAGGGCGATCCCAGCGCGCGAAAGGTCCTGGTGACGATCTCGGGCACCCACGGGATCGAGGGATTCTGCGGCTCCGGCTGTCAGGCGGATTGGCTCATGGAAACCGCTCGCGTGGATCTTCCGCCGGAGATCGCCATCCTCCACGTTCATGCCATCAATCCATATGGCTTTGCGTGGCTTCGCCGCGTAACCGAGGAGGGCGTCGATCTCAATCGGAACTTCTACGACTTTACGAAGCCGCTGCCGAAGAATCCCGACTACGACACGCTGGCGGATGCGCTGGTGCCGCCCGCCTTGACGCCGGAAGTCGTCGCTGCCGCCGAGGCACGAATCAAAGCCTTCCGTGAGAAACACGGCGAAGAGGCGCTTCAGCGCGCACGGAGCGGCGGCCAGTATAAGCATCCGACGGGCATGTTCTATGGTGGTACCAAACCAACCTGGGCTCGCGAAACTTTGGCGCGTATCGCCACCGAATACGGGCTTGCCGCGCGATCTCGTGTCGCGATCATCGATTACCACACGGGCCTCGGGCCCTACGGCTACGGCGAACTCATTTGCGACCAAGAGCCGGACACGCCGAACATCGCGACCGCGCGTGATTGGTATGGCGAGTGCGTGACGGTGCCGCTGCTCGGCACCTCCTCATCCGTGCCCAAGCACGGCACCGTCGGGACGAGTTTCTGGCAGCCGCACCTGGGCGCGCGAGTCGTCTACACGGCCCTGGAATACGGCACCTTCAGCCCCGACCAGGGACGCGGCCCCATGCGCGAGGACCACGTGCTGCACGCGCGTGGGCCGATCGACTGGAGCGCGCCCGAGACGCAACGCGTCAAGCGAAATCTGCGCCGGCATTTCTTTCCCGATACGCAACCCTGGCGGGAGCTCGTGTTGTTCCGCAGCCGACAAGTCCTCGGTCAAGCCCTCGCGGGCCTGAGCGCGGCGACGAACTGAGGAGACTTGAGAAATGGCCCTGCATTTTTCCATCGAGGAGTTTACCGAGCGCCGTCGGCGAGCCATCGCCGCCATGATCGAGGCAAAGCTCGATGGCCTGCTCATGTTCCGGCAGGAGAGCATGTACTACCTCACGGGCTACGACACGTTCGGCTACGTCTACTTCCAATGCCTCTACCTCGGCGCGGACGGCACATTGACGCTGCTTACGCGCGCGCCGGATCTGCTGCAGGCGAAGCACACGTCGATCATTGAAGACATCCGCATCTGGGTGGACGCGCCCGACGCCGGGCCAACCGGGCAGCTGCGCGAGATCCTGGCCTCGCATGGCTGCAAGGGGAAACGGCTCGGCGTCGAATGGGAGGCCTATGGTCTCACCGCCCGTAACGGCCAACGCCTCGCCGCGGCGCTCGAGGGCTTCTGCACTCTCGCAGACGCGTCCGAGCTCGTCAGCCGCCTGCGCGTGGTCAAGAGCCCGGGGGAGCTCGCCTATGTTCGCCGTGCAGCGGAACTCGGCGATGCCGCGCTCGACGAGGCGCGCCGGCTCGCCAAGCCAGGCGCCTCCGAGGGAGACATCCTCGCGGCGATGCAGGGCGCCGTGTTCCGCGGCGGCGGCGATGATCCCGCCAACGAATACATCATCGGCTCCGGACCCGACGCGCTGCTGTGCCGCTATAAGAGCGGACGTCGCGACCTCGATGCCGACGATCAGCTCACGCTGGAGTTCGCGGGGGTCTATCGCCACTACCACTCCTGCCTGATGCGTACGCTTGCCATCGGCCGTGTGGACCCGAGGTTGACCGAGATGCACAAGGCGGCGGTCGAGGCGCTCAAGGCCTCAGAGGCGACACTCAAGCCCGGACATACCTTCGGGGACGTGTTCGACGCGCAGGCCCGCGTGCTGGACGCGCTGGGACATCGCTCTCATCGATTCAACGCCTGCGGCTACAGCCTCGGCAACACCTTTGCCCCGAATTGGATGGATTGGCCGATGCTCTATCATGGCAATCCCATCTCGATTGCTCCTGGCATGGTGATCTTCCTGCACATGATCGTGTTCGATGCAGAGAAGGGTCTTGCCATGACGCTGGGCCGCACTTCAGAAGTGACCGCGACCGGCGCCCATGTGCTCTCGCGCGCCAGTCTCGATTTCGCACTCAACTGATCGCCGATGCCGTACCTCATCGGTTTTGTTCTGATCTTCGTGCTTGGCCTTGTAGTGAGCTGCGCTTTGGTATGACCATTCGCATGGTGGCTGCAATATTCGCGGTGCTGCTTACGAGTTGCCAGCCACTGCCGCATCCGTTCGAGGATGACCGTCCCGCACCGCGCGCACCCATTATCAGCCTGCGCAATACCACCAGCGTCGCGGTGGCTCCCGTGGCGGGGCTCGACTCCGACGCGCGCGACCAGCTCGCCGCGGCGATGGCGAGCGCGCTACAGGATCTTGACGTGCTCGCGAGCGCGGAGAGCTCGAGTCGCGGCAGCTTGAGTCTGCTGGGTACCGCTCGGACAGTGGGTTCCGGGGTGGAGGTCGACTGGCGGCTGGTCGATGCCAACGGCCAGGCGCTCGGACAAGGCTCGAGCTCCGCCGCGGTCGGCCTTGACGCGCTGAACCGCGGCGACGC
>DASZHJ010000283.1:0-2785 GCA_035938015.1 Allostellaceae bacterium | reverse complement strand
GGCGTCAGGCAGCGGGGCGGCATGCCCGCGGACTTCCGGCTGGAGGAGCACGGCCTCATCCGGCTTGCCGTGGCGCGGCGCCACGGCGCGGTGTTCGCGAGTTTTTCCCGGGACCTGCCCAGCCTCGAGGATTACCTAGGGCCGCGCATGCTCGGGTACTTCGACCGCGTGCTCGACGGCCGGCGGCTGACCGTGCTCGGCTACATGCGCCAGCGCATCGGCGCCAATTGGAAGCTGATGTTCGAGAATATCAAGGACCCCTATCACGCGAGCCTGCTGCATGTGTTCCTGGTGACCTTCGGTCTGTTCCGCGCGGACCAGCCCTCGGCGGTCGAGATGGACGAGAGCGGCATGCACAGCGTGCTCGTCTCCATGCGCGGCGAGCAGAAGGCCAATGAGGGCACCGCCGAGATGAAATCCTTCAAGGCGGACTTCAAGCTCACGGACCCGCGCCTGCTCGACCCCGTGCGCGAGTTCCCGGGGAGCGCCACCGTGGTGATGCAGACCTTGTGGCCGAACCTCATCGTGCAGCAGCAGTCGAACACGCTCGCCATGCGCCAGCTGGTGACGCGCGGACCCCACGCCTTCGACCTCATGTGGACCTTCTTCGGATATGCCGAGGACACGCCGGAGATGACCCAGCGCCGCCTGCGTCAGGCCAACCTGATGGGGCCGTCGGGCTTCGTCTCCAGCGACGACGGCGAGATCATGGAATTCTCCCAGGCCGGCATCGACGCCTTCCCGCGCGACGCCGGCGTGGTGGAGATGGGCGGCCGCGACGTCCGCAACGAGGACCACATGGTGACGGAGGCCGCGATCCGCGGCTTCTACCAGGAATACCGCCGCGTCATGGGGCTTTAGGCAGCGGCCGATGCCGAGCCCGGAACTGCGCGACGAGATCGACGCGCTCTACGCCGACTACGCCGAGGCGCTCGACGACAACGAGCTCGAGCGCTGGCCCGATTTCTTCGTCGAGGATTGCCTCTACAAGCTGGTGCCGCGGGAGAACTGGGACCGCAACCTGCCGATCGCCCTGATGCTCTGCGAGAGCAAGGGCATGCTGAGGGATCGCGTCACCGCCGTGCGCAACACCGCGCTCTACGCGCCTCGCACATTCCGCCACCTGATCGGCCAGTTCCGCATCAAGGCGGCGACGCCCGAGGGCATCCGCGTGCGCGCGAACTATGTGGTGTTCCAGACCCTCGTCGACGACCTCACGCGTATCCAGAACGCCGGCAAATACCTCGACCTCATCGTGCGGACGTCCGAGGGCTTGCGCTTCCAGGAGAAGATCTGCGTCTTCGATTCCGTGCTGGTGCCGAACTCGCTGATCTATCCGGTATAGGCTCAGGGATTGAGCTTGCCGTTCGCGACCGCGACGCGGACGGGTTTCACCTCGATCTTCTGCCAGACGCGCTCTTTCACGTAGGGCTCGCGGTCGAGCCAGGCGTCGAGCTCGCGGCGGCTCGGGAAGTCCACGAAGACGGCGGAGCCGATCATCTTTCCGGCGTCATCCAGGATGGCACCGCCATAGACGATCTCGCCCTTCTCCACCATGGACTTGATGCCCTCGAAGTGGCCGGGCCGCGCGGCCTTGCGCCGCTCGGCCGCGCCGGCATCGGTGCCGTCATAGGCGAGGACCAGGAATTGCGCCATCGTCGATCTCCTCCGGCGATTTCAGGCACTCTTGCGCGGCCGGCTCGCCACGAGCGCACCCGCGCGGTCCAGCACCTGATCGAGGCGCTGGGCGAGCTCCGGTGTCGCCGGCACCATGGGCAGCCGGTGCTCCTCGTTCGGCAGGATCCCCAGGCGCTTCATCATGTATTTCATGGGTATCGGGTTGGTGTCGAAGAACACCGCCTGGTTGAGCTCGAACAGCGTGAAATGCGCGGCGCGCGCCGCGGAAAGGCGGCCTGCGAGCACGTGCTCGCACAGGAGCGCCACCTCCTTGGGCATCAGGTTGCCGACGGCATTCATCACGCCCTGGGCGCCCAGCGCCATCATCGGGAAGCTCAAATCCTCCAGCCCCACGAAGACGCGGAATTCGGATCCGAGGCGCGCCAGCACCTCGGTGACGAGCGTGAGGTCGTTCACCGCATGCTTCATGCCGACCAGCGTCGGCAACTTCTCCGCCACGGCGGCGATGCTGTCGACGGTCATGTTGACCGCGGTCCGGCCGGGGATGTGATAGATCAGCAGCGGCAAGCCCGTGCGCTGGCCGATGTCGAGGTAGTACTCGACGAGGCCGCGTTGCGGCGGTCGCACGAAATAAGGTGTCACCACCAGAAGCGCGTCGGCGCCAGCCTTCTCGGCGGCCGCGGTCATGGCGACGGTGTCCGCGTGGGACTGGCTGCCCGTCGCGGCGACCACGGGAATGCGGCCCGCCGCAGCTCGCACCGCGGTCTCCACGAGCCGGTTGCGCTCATCGACCGAGAGCGTGCTGGGCTCGGCGGTGGTGCCGTTCACGACGATGCCGTGGGACCCCTCAGCGACCTGCCGCTCCACGAGACGCGCGTAGGTCTCGTAGTCGACGGCGCCGTTCTTGAAGGGCGTCACCAGCGGCGGATAGGAGCCGGTCAGAAACCCGTCTTTCAGGCGGATCACGGGATCAGCCCGCCTTGGCGCGGTTGGTGGCGAAGCCCTCTTGCTGGCCGAGCACGGCGAGCGGCATTTTGAGGCTCTCCTGCCAGAGGATCGACTCCATGGCGATATGGAGCGGCTGGTCCTGCACGGTGAGCTCGTAGACGGCCTCGTCGTAGGAGGCGTGGTTGTGCACGGCCCAGCC
>DASZHJ010000282.1:0-16479 GCA_035938015.1 Allostellaceae bacterium | reverse complement strand
TTCGGCGATTTGCTCGACGACCAACAGCGCTGGGAGCTGGTCGGCTATCTGCACGCCCAGTTCGATGCGGAGACCGCGCAGCGCCTGGGACCGCGCATCGATCCCGCCTTGCGCATCGCCGCGCCCGACTTCGCTTTCGAGCGCGGCGCCAGCGGTCAGCAGACGCTCGGCATGCTGCGCGAGGCGTGGTCGGTTCTGCTGGTGCTCTATACGCTGCCGGGCTCCGAGCCACGCCTGAAGAGCCTCGCCGAGGCCGCCAAGCAGCTCGACCTCGGCGGCCTCCGGGTCGTCGCGGTTCCGCTCGGCGAGGGCGCGGAGACAGGGCCGATCTTCACGCCTAACGATCCCGACCTCGTCGCGGCCTATGAGCTGTTCCGCAAGCGAGCCGGCGAGGAAGCGGCGCCGCCCGATCACCTCGAGTACTTCATCGATGCCTGGGGCTATGTACGGGCGCGCTTCGCTGTTGCCGATGCGCCGACACCCGAGCAGCTGGTGTCGATGATGGAGGCTGTCGACCGCGAGCCACCGCCGCCGCCGGTGGGCGCGGCCGCGCATACCCACAGTCACTGAGGCTCCACGGGCTCCCGCGGCGGCGGCGGTCATGCTAGCTTCCCCGCGCCCATGAACGACCTCCCTGAAGCCGCCGACGCCGCGCGTGCGCTTGCCGCGAGCGAGGCGACGCCGGCGATGGCGCAATACCTGGAGATCAAGCGGCAGCACCCGGACTGCCTGCTGTTCTACCGGATGGGCGATTTCTACGAGATGTTCTTCGAGGACGCGCAGCGCGCGGCGGCGGCGCTCGATATCGCGCTCACCAAGCGCGGCCGGCACGAGGGCGAGGAGATCCCGATGTGCGGCGTGCCCGTGCACGCCGCCGAGGCCTATCTTTCGCGCCTCATCCGCAAAGGCTTCCGGGTCGCGGTCTGCGAGCAGATGGAGGAGCCGAGCCAAAGGAAAAGCGGCAAGGCGCCGTTGAGGCGCGCGGTGGTGCGCGTGGTGACGCCGGGCACGCTGACCGAGGACACGCTCCTCGATGCGCGCCGGCACAATTACCTGGCGGCGCTCGCGGAGGCCGCGGGCGAGCTCGGCCTCGCCTGGCTCGACTTCTCGACCGGCGATTTCGCGGTCCAGCCGGTGACCCGCGCTGCGCTCGACGCGGCGCTCGCGCGGCTCGCGCCCGGTGAGCTGCTGATCGCCGATCGCCTGCTGCAGAGGCCCGACCTCTTCGAACTGCTGGGTGCCTGGAAAGAGCGGCTGACGCCGCTTCCCGCGCAGCGCTTCGATAGCGAGAGCGGCCGGATGCGGCTCGAGAGCACCTTTGGCGTCGCGACCCTCGAGGGCTTCGGCGCCTTCGAGCGCGCGGAGCTCGCGGCGGCGGGCGCACTGGTGGACTACGCGAGCTTGACCCAGCAGGGCAAGCTGCCCCGTCTCACCCCCCCGCAGCGGATCTCCGCCGGCGCCGCCATGGAGATCGACGCCGCCACCCGGCGCAATCTCGAGCTCACGGAGACGCTCGCGGGCGAGCGGCGCGGCAGCCTGCTCGCCATCATCGACCGCACCGTCACCGGCGCGGGCGCGCGGCTGATCGCGGAGTGGCTTGCGGCACCGCTCACCGAGCCCGCCGGCATCGCGGCGCGACACGATGCGCTCGACGGGTTCCAGGCGGACGAGCGGCTGCGCGCGGACCTGCGCCTAGCGCTCAAATCCGTCGCCGACATCGAGCGCGCGATGGCGCGCCTGGCGCTCGGGCGCGGCGGCCCGCGGGATCTGGCCGCGCTCAAGGCGACGCTCGCTGCCGGCGCGGGCCTGCGCCAGCGCTTGCGCGTGGCGGCGCTGCCGGCTCTGCCCGCGCTCATCGCCGCAGCCGAGCGGAACCTCGGTGAGCACGGCGCCCTGGTGGACCGGCTCGGCCGGGCGCTCGGCCCCGATCTGCCGCTGCAAGCGCGCGACGGCGGCTTCATCGCGCCGGGCTATTCGGCGGAGCTCGACGAGCTCAAAGCGCTCCGCGACGAGAGCCGGCGGCTGATCGCCTCGCTCCAGAGCCGCTATGCCGGCGAGACCGGCGTGTCGAACCTCAAGATCCGGCACAACAACGTGCTCGGTTACTACATCGAGGTGACGGCGGTGCAGGCGCCGAAACTCGGTGCCGCGTTCATTCACCGCCAAACCATGGCGAACGCCATGCGTTTCACCACCACGGAGCTGAGCGAGCTCGAGAGCAAGATCCTGAACGCCGCCGACAAGGCTCTGGCGCTGGAGCTCAAGCTGTTCGAGGACCTCATGGGCGAGGCACTCGCGCGAGGCGACGAGATCGCGCGCACCGCGGCGGCGCTGGCGCTGCTCGACGGCACGTCGGCCCTGGCGGAACTCGCGGCGGTCGAGCGGTGGTGCCGGCCCGAAGTCGGCGCCGGAACGGAGTTCGCCGTCATCGGCGGCCGCCATCCGGTGGTGGAGGCGGCGCTGCGGCAGAGCAGCCAAGCGAGCTTCGTCGGCAACGACTGCGATCTGGGCGAGAGCCAGCGGCTCTGGCTGGTCACCGGCCCCAACATGGCCGGCAAGAGCACCTTTCTGCGCCAGAACGCGCTGATCGCGATCCTGGCGCAGATGGGCTCATTCGTGCCGGCGGAGCGGGCGGCGCTGGGCGTGGTCGACCGGCTCTTCAGCCGCGTGGGCGCCGCCGACGATCTCGCGCGCGGCCGCTCCACCTTCATGGTGGAGATGGTCGAGACCGCGGCGATCCTCAATCAAGCGACGCCGCGCTCGCTGGTCATTCTCGACGAGATCGGCCGGGGCACCGCCACCTTCGACGGGCTCTCGATCGCCTGGGCAACCGTCGAGCACCTGCACGACGTGAGCCGCTGTCGTGCGCTCTTCGCGACCCACTATCACGAGCTGACGGCGCTCGCCTCGCGTCTGCCGGCGCTTTCCTGCCGCACCATGCGGGTCAAGGAATGGCAGGACGAGGTGGTGTTCCTGCACGAGGTCGCCGCAGGCGCCGCCGACCGCTCCTACGGCATCCATGTGGCGAAGCTCGCGGGCTTGCCTGTGGCCGTGCTCCGCCGCGCTGAGGAAGTGCTGGCGCTCCTGGAGAAGAGCGAGCAGTCCGGCGATCTCGCGCGACTCGCCGAGGATCTGCCGCTCTTCAGCGCCGCGCGGCCGAAGGGCGCGGCCCACCCCCGCGAATCCGCCGTCGAGAAGGCGCTTGCCGAGACGCATCCCGACGCGCTCACGCCCCGCGAGGCGCTGGAGCTGCTCTACAAGCTCAAGGCGATGCTGCCGAAGGAGCGCCCGTAGCACCGGTGCCTGATGCGTCGGGCTTCAAGTCGGTCTGATAGCCCGGATTGACCGCCGGGCGCATGGCGTTGGGGAAGTTCCAATCGGTCTTGACGTCGACCTCGACGGCCTTGATGGCGCGGAAGACGTCGTAGGGATTGGCGATCGAGACGAACTGGTCGTAGATGCGCGCGCCCTTGGACGTGTTGCGACCGCAATAGGCGCGCACCGTGCCGACGCCGAACAGGCGCTCGATCACGCCCACGGTCACGTCGAGCTCCTGGATGCGATCGTAGTCGACGCTCTTGAAGGAGGTGCCGACGACACCGCTGCGCATCAGCAGCCGGCGGTTGGTGTAGGTGTAGACGGTGTTGCCGTGGACCATCACCAGGTAGGCCGCATAGAGCAAGCTTCCCCAGGCGGGGAAGGCATGCAGGAAACCGAAGCCGAAGAGGAATAAATCCACGTGCCCCTGGGATGTCGCGGCCTTGCCGAGGATGCCCAGATCCATGAGCCCCCAAATCGCGCCGAAGATCAGGATGGGCACGGCGTGCAGCACGAAGGGCCAGAACACCGGGCGCCCGGTCCAGAGAACCTTCTCGCCGGGCTCGGTCACCGCCTCGAATTCCGGCGGAAGCTTCGGGTCTTGCAGCATGGGGCGCGCGCCTGCCATCGCGGGTGAGACGATCGGGCACGAAGCCTCATCCGCGCGGTCTTACGATTTGGTAAACGACCGGCCGAGGCGCGCGCCGCCCCGGCCGGTTCCCTGAACGAGCGAGCGGTCGCCTACTCGTATTCGCCCTCGATGTCCTTGCCGGTGTAGTCCTTCATCATCGCGGTCGCGATGACGGTGACAACGGCGCAGAACAGAATGTAGCAAGCGATCGCATAGCCCGAGCCGTAGAGGCCGAAGAGCCAGCCCGCGATGATCGGCGCCGGGCCGCCGGCGATGATCGAGGCGAGCTGGTATCCGAGCGAAGCACCGCTGTAGCGCAGGCGCCCCGTGAAGGACTCCGCGATCAGAGCCGCTTGCGGTCCATACATCATGTCATGCGGTACGAGGGAGAGGAAAATCGCAATGAAGATCAGCGCGGCCGATCCGGTGTTCATCAGGCCGAAGTAAACGAAGCCCCAGATGCCGACCGTTATGGCGCCCACTATGTACATCTTTTTCCGGCCGATCAGGTCGGAGATGTGACCCGAGAGCGGAATGGAGATGAAAGAGAGCAGGGAGGCCGCCATGACGGCCTCGAGCAGGAAGTTCCGGTCGACCTTAAGCACGCCCGTTCCATAGGCGTACACATAGGTCGTGAAGATGTAGAACGGGGCCTGCTCCGCCAATCGCACGAAAGCGGAGGTGATGATCTCCCTCCAGTTCCGCTTGATCACCTCGAGCATCGGCTGACGCTCGATCTTCTTCTCCGCGACCAGCTTGTTGAAGACCGGCGTCTCCAGGATCCCCAGTCGGATCCAGAGGCCGATGCCGACCAGCACGATGCTGAGGATGAACGGTATCCGCCAGCCCCAGGCGATGAAGGCGTCGCCGGGCGCCAGGGCGCTGAACGCCAGGAAGGCAAGGTTCGAAAGCAGCAGGCCGCAGGGCACGCCGAACTGCGGCCAGGAGGCGATAAAGCCGCGTGAGCCCGGCGTCTTCGCCCATTCCATGGAGAGCAGCACCGAGCCGCCCCATTCGCCGCCCACGCCGATCCCCTGGATCATCCGCAGCACGGTCAGGATGATGGCGCCCCAAATGCCGATGCTCGCATAGGGGGGCACGAAGGCGACCAGGAAGGTGGCGATACCCATGATCATCAAGGTCGCGATCAGCGTCGCCTTGCGCCCGATGCGATCGCCGTAGTGTCCGAAGATAAGCGCGCCGATCGGCCGGCCAACAAATCCGATAAAGTAGACGCCGAAAGACAAGAGCTGTCCCGCCAGCGGGTCCTCTTGCGGGAAGTAGAGCTTCCCGAAAACGATCGCCGTCACCAGACCATAGAGAAAGAAGTCGTACCATTCGATCGCCGTGCCGACGGTGCTCGCGATGACCGCGCGTCTGAGCTGTACGCTATGTTCGGCGTCTGAAAGCCCGGACGCTGCGTTTGTTGTGGATACCATGTGCCCCGTCTCCTCCAAGGTTGCGCCTGTGCGGCCTTTCGCGCGCAAACCCGCGGGTTTCCGCGCTCTCGCCTGCGTCGCGGCGCCGTGCTGCCCCCAACCGGCGATCTCAACGACTCCAATAGGATAACCCGCGGGGGGCTACTCTCCAAGCCCGCCGCTTCGTCGTTGTGCCGAAAATGCTAGACTGCGGGGCATGACCGCCGCCCTCGCCAAGCCCATGAAGCAACGGGAGATCGTCGACCGCCTGGCGGTCTACGAGCGGCTGATGGCGCTTGCTGGACGGGGCGAGCCCGACCGGCGCCGGGTGGCCGAGGTGCTCAAAGAGGCGCTGCAGGCGGGCCGCGGGGAGGTGCGCGAGCGCTTCGAGGCGGGCGCCTTGGGCAGCGACACCGTGCGCTCTCTGAGCTTCCTGATGGATCAGCTGATCCGCGCGCTGCACGATTTCGTTACGACCGCGGTCTATCCGCTCGCCAACCCAACCTCGGGCGAGCACATGGGCGTGGTGGCGGTCGGCGGCTACGGCCGCGGCGAGCTTGCGCCCTATTCCGACATCGATCTGCTTTTCCTGCTGCCTTACAAGTCGACGCCGCACACCGAGCAGGTGGTGGAATACCTGCTCTACACGCTCTGGGATCTCGGCCTCAAGGTCGGACACGCCACACGCTCGGTCGAGGAGTGCCTCCGCCAGGCGCGCGCCGACCACACGATCCGCACCGCGCTTCTGGAAGCGCGCTACCTCTGGGGCGACCAAAAGCTCTATGCCGATCTGCGCCAGCGCTTCGAGGCGGACATCATCAAAGGAGGCGCCGCCGAGTTCGTGGAGACGAAGCTCGCCGAGCGGGACGAGCGCCACGCGCGGCTCGGCGACAGCCGCTATCAGGTCGAGCCCAACGTCAAGGAGGGCAAGGGAGGCATGCGTGACCTCCATACCCTGTTCTGGATCGCGAAATACATCTACCGGATCGAGGACGTCTCCAAGCTGGTCGAGCTCGACGTGCTTTCCCTCGAGGAATCCCAGCGGTTCGCGCGCGCGCAGAATTTTCTCTGGACCGTGCGCTGCCACCTGCACTGGCTCGCGGGCCGCGCGGAGGACCGGCTCACCTTCGATTTCCAAGGCGAGATCGGCCGGCGCATGGGCTACACCGACCACGCCGGGACGCGCGGCGTCGAGCGCTTCATGAAGCACTATTTCCTGGTCGCCAAGGACGTCGGCGACTTGACGCGGATCTTCTGCGCGGTGCTCGAGGCCCAGCAGCAGCGCAAGCCCAAGTTCTCGCTTCGAAGCTGGGGTCTCTTCAAGAAGCAGGTCGAGGGATTTCCGGTCGAGGGCGACCGGCTCGACGTCGCCTCCGAAACCACCTTCCGCGACGATCCCGTCACGCTGATCCGGCTCTTTCATGTCGCCGACCAGCACGGGCTTGACATCCACCCGCACGCGCTCCGCCTCATCACCCAGTCGCTGAAGCTCGTCGACGCGAAGCTGCGCGCCAATCCCGAGGCCAACCGGCTCTTCATGGAGATCCTGACCTCGCGCAAGGATCCCGAGATCGCGCTCCGGCGCATGAACGAGGCGGGTGTCTTCGGCCGTTTCGTGCCGGATTTCGGCCGCGTGGTGGCGCAGATGCAGTACGACATGTACCACCACTACACGGTCGACGAGCACACCATCTTCGCGATCGGCATCCTGCACGACATCGAGGCCGGCAAGCTCAAGGACGAGCTGCCGCTCGCGACATCGATCATGCCGACCATCGATTCGCGCCGCGCGCTATTCCTGGCGGTGCTGCTGCACGACATCGCCAAAGGCCGCGGCGGCGACCACTCCATCCTCGGCGAGGGTGTCGCGCAAAAACTCGGGCCGCGCTTGGGGCTCAGCGACGAGGAGACCGAGACGGTGGCGTGGCTGGTGCGCTGGCACCTGCTGATGAGCAACGCCGCCTTCAAGCGCGACATCGACGACCCCCAAACGATCCACGACTTCGCGGCGAAGGTACAATCGCCGGAGCGGCTGAAGCTGCTCCTGGTGCTGACCGCCGCCGACATCCGCGCGGTCGGGCCCAAGGTGTGGAATGGCTGGAAGGGGAGCCTGCTGCGCGAGGTCTATCACCGCACGGCCGGCGTGATGTCGGGCGGCCTCGGCTCGACGGAGCGCGACCAGCGGATCGCGGCGGCGCAGGCCGCGGTGCGCGCGCTGCTGCCCGATTTCTCCGCCGAGGAGATCGCGGCTTTCGAGGCGAAGGGCTATACCTCCTACTGGGTCTCCTTCGAGCCGGAGGAGCTCGCCCGCCACGCCCGGCTCATGCGCATGGCCGACGCGCGCGGCCAGCCGCTGACGGTCGAGACAAGGGTCGACCCCAAGGCGTCGGTGACGGAGATCACGGTCTATACCGGCGATCACCCCGGCCTCTTCTCGCAGCTCGCGGGCGCGCTGGCGGTCGCCGGCGCCAACATCGTCGACGCCAAGATCCTCACCATGTCGAACGGCATGGCGCTCGACAGCTTCCTGGTGCAGGACGCCGAGGGCGGTGCCTTCGACCGGCCGGAAAAGCTCGCCAAGCTCGCGGTCATCTTCGAGCGCGTGCTGGCGGGCGAGCGCAACCCGCAGATCGAGCTCGCGACACCCCGGCGCCATACGGCGCGTACCCGTGCAATGCAGGTGCCGCCGCGCGTTCTCATCGACAACGCCGCGAGCGCCACCCACACCGTGATCGAGGTGAACGGGCGCGACCGGCCCGGAATCCTCTTCGAGCTCACGCGCTCGCTCACCCAGCTCAATCTGCAGATCAACTCCGCCAAGATCTCCACCTATGGCGAGAAGGTGGTCGACGTCTTCTACGTCAAGGACCTGTTCGGCCACAAAGTCGACCACGAGCAAAGGCTGCACGACATCCGCGCGCGGCTGACCGAAGTGCTGGCCGAGCCCGCCGCGGCGCCCGCCGAGCCCCCAGTGCGACCCCGGCGCGCGGGCGAGGTGGCAGCGGAGTAGCAAGCGTCCTTCGACTCGCGATGCTTCGCATCGCGGCTCAGGACGAGGGGCTTGGGAAATCGCGGAAAAAAAAGCCCTCATCCTGAGCCGGCGCGAAGCGCCGAGTCGAAGGACGCAACGCCGAACGACCGCTACTCCCGCAGATCCTCGAAGAATTCCTTCACGCGAGAGAAGAAGCCTTCGGCTTCGGGGCTGGTGGCGCGTTTGCCGTCGCCGGCTTCGGCGAATTCGCGCAGCAGCTCCTGCTGGCGCTTCGTCAGGTTGACCGGGGTCTCGACCGTGACCTCGATGTACATGTCGCCGCGCGAGGGCGAGCGGAGCACGCTCATGCCCTTGCCCTTGAGGCGGAACTGCCGGCCGGTTTGAGCGCCCGCGGGGACCGTGAGCTTGGCGCGGGTGCCGTCGATCGCGGGCACCTCGATGGTGCCGCCGAGCGCCGCCGTCGCCATGTCGATCGGCACCCGGCACTGGATGTTGGCGCCGTCGCGCTGGAAGAAACGATGCGGCTTCACCGAGAGGAATATGTAGAGGTCGCCGGGGGCGCCGCCGCGCACGCCGGCCTCGCCCTCGCCCGTGAGCCGGATGCGGTTGCCGTCCTCGACCCCCGCGGGGATCGAGACCGAGAGGGTTTTCTCGCGGCGGACGCGGCCTTGGCCGGCGCAGACCCGGCAAGGGTTCTCGATCACCCGGCCGCCGCCATGGCAGGTGGGGCAGGTGCGCTCGATGGTGAAGAAGCCCTGCTGCGCGCGCACGCGGCCGTGGCCGTGGCAGGTGGGACATGTCACCGGCTTCGAGCCCGATTCCGCGCCGCTGCCGCTGCAGGATTCGCAGGCGATCAGCGTCGGCACGCGCACGCTCGCCTGCTTGCCCTTGAAGGCCTCCTCCAGCGCGATCTCCATGTTGTAGCGAAGGTCGTTGCCGCGGGTGGCGCTCTGCTGGCCGCGGCGTCCGCCCATGAAGTCGCCGAACATCTCGTCGAAGATATCGGCGAAGCCCGCGGCAAAGCCGAAGTCGCCGGGGCCCGCACCGCGGCCGTTCTCGAAGGCGGCATGGCCATAGCGGTCGTAGGCCGCGCGCTTCTGATCGTCCCTTAGGACGTCATAAGCCTCGCTGAGGTCCTTGAATTTTTGTTCCGCCGCCTTGTCCCCGGGATTGCGGTCGGGGTGCCATTGCATGGCGAGCTTGCGGTAGGCCTTCTTCAAATCCTCGGGGCCGGCGCCCTTCGATACTCCCAGCAGCTCGTAAAAATCCTGCTTAGCCATCGACTACGATCCCCGCACCCAGGCCCCCGTCCACGCGATCATGAGACCGCCCCGGCGCGGTGTTCCGTGTCCGGGGCGGCTCCAGCTTGGCTTGCGCGAGCCTTTAGCCCTGGCCGCGCTTCTTCTCGTCGACTTCTTCGAAATCGGCATCGACCACCTTGTCGTCCCCGGCGGGCTTGCCTTGGCCCGCTTGCTGCTGGCCAGCCTCGGGACCGGCACCCGGCTGCTGCGGACCCGCCGCGCCCTCGGTCTTGTACATGGCCTCGCCGATCCGCTGCGCCGCCTGGAGCAGGCTCTGGGTCTTCGCCTTGATCGCGGCCAGATCCTCGCCGGAGGTCACGGTCTTGAGGTCGGCAACCGCCGCCTCGACAGCCTGGCGCTCGGCCGCCGGCACCTTGTCGCCGGCGTCCTTGAGCGCTTTCTCCGCCATGTGGACCGCGGACTCCGCGTGGTTCTTGGCGTCGATCAGCTCGCGGCGCTTTTTGTCTTCCTCGGCGTGCGCCTCGGCATCCTTCACCATCTTCTCGATGTCGGCCTGCGAGAGGCCGCCCGAGGCCTGGACGCGGATCTGCTTCTCCTGGCCGGTCGCCTTGTCCTTGGCGGAGACGCTGACGATGCCGTTCGCGTCGATGTCGAAGGTGACCTCGACCTGTGGCACGCCGCGCGGCGCCGGCGGGATGCCGACCAGGTCGAACTGGCCGAGCAGCTTGTTGTCCGACGCCATCTCGCGCTCGCCTTGGAAGACGCGGATGGTAACCGCGGTCTGGTTGTCCTCGGCGGTGGAGAACACGTTGCTCTTCTTGGTGGGGATCGTGGTGTTGCGGTCGATGAGGCGCGTGAACACCCCGCCCAGCGTCTCGATGCCGAGCGACAGCGGCGTCACGTCGAGCAGCAGCACGTCCTTGACTTCGCCCTTGAGGACGCCCGCCTGGATCGCGGCGCCAACGGCCACCACCTCGTCGGGGTTGACGCTGCGGTTCGGCTCCTTGCCGAAGAACTGCTTCACCGCCTCGATCACCTTGGGCATGCGCGTCATGCCGCCGACCAGGATCACCTCTTGGATCTCGGAGGCCTTGAGGCCCGCGTCCTTGAGCGCGTTCTTGCAGGGCTCGATGGTCTTCTGGATGAGATCGTCCACCAGCGCCTCGAGCTTAGCGCGCGTCAGCTTGATGTTGAGGTGCTTGGGCCCGGTCTGGTCCGCGGTGATAAAGGGCAGGTTCACCTCGGTCTGTGTTGCCGAGGAGAGCTCGATCTTCGCTTTCTCCGCGGCCTCCTTGAGGCGCTGGAGGGCGAGGCGATCGCTGCGCAGGTCGATGCCCTGCTCTTTCTTGAACTCGTCCGCGAGATAGTCGATGACCCGCTTGTCGAAGTCCTCGCCGCCCAGGAACGTGTCGCCGTTGGTCGCCTTCACCTCGAAGACGCCGTCGCCGATCTCGAGCACGGAGATGTCGAAGGTGCCGCCGCCCAAGTCGTAGACCGCGATGATCCCGGTGCCTTTCTTCTCGAGCCCATAGGCGAGCGCCGCGGCAGTCGGCTCGTTGATGATGCGCAGCACCTCAAGGCCGGCGATCCTGCCGGCGTCCTTGGTCGCCTGGCGCTGGCTGTCATTGAAGTAGGCGGGAACGGTGATCACCGCCTCGGTCACGGTCTCGCCGAGATAGGCCTCGGCCGTCTCTTTCATCTTCTGCAGCACGAAGGCGCTGATCTGGGAGGGCGCGTACTTCTTGCCGCGACCTTCAACCCACGCATCGCCGTTGTCGCCCTTGACGACCTTGAAGGGGACGAGATCCATCTCCTTCTTGACCATCGGATCCTCGAACCGACGGCCGATCAGGCGCTTGACGCCATAGAAGGTATTCTCGGGATTGGTGACGCCCTGGCGCTTGGCCGCCTGGCCCACCAGGCGCTCGGCCGATTCGGTGAACGCCACCATCGAGGGCGTGGTGCGCATGCCCTCGGCGTTCTCGATCACCTTGGCGGATTTGCCTTCCATGACGGCGACACACGAATTCGTGGTGCCGAGATCGATTCCAATGACTTTACCCATGGCCACCTCTTGTTGTCGGCAGGCCCCCCGAGCCCAGAGCGGCGCCCGGCAGAACCCCCTTTAAGAATGCGGTTCGCCCGGGCGAAAGGCCCTACGAACCTCGGGCATATATATGGACGGGGTACCCCGCCTGCAACCCAGCTGTCCCCGAGAAAAATGGGAATCCCGGAGGTTTTTCACTCGGATCGAGGATCCGGACCCGGCTCGGCGGGCTAAGATACCGCGCTTGGCGCCCCTATCCTTGGCATCCCCTTATGATCGTCTCGGCGAGCTATCGCACCGATATCCCGGCCTTCCATGCCGCCTGGTTCCTGGCCCGGCTGGCGGCGGGATTCGCCGAGGTTCGCAACCCCTATGGCGGTGCACCCTACCGGGTCTGGCTGCGGCCGCCGGAGGCGGCGGGCTTCGTGCTCTGGACACGCAACATCAAGCCTCTGCTGCCGGAGCTCGCCCAAGTCGCGGCGCGGGCGCCCTTCATGGTCCAGCTCACGATCACGGGCTATCCCCGGGCGATCGAGCCGCACGTGATCGTTGCCGAGGCGGCGATCGCCCAAGCGAAAGCGCTGCGCCGCGACTGGGGACCGAGTGCCGTGGTCTGGCGTTACGACCCGATCCTCGTCTCCTCGCTGACGCCGCTCGAGAGGCACCGCTCGGGTTTCGCCGCGATCGCGGCCGCACTCCAGGGCGTGGTCGACGAGGTCGTGGTCTCCTTCGCCGACCTCTACCGCAAGAGCGCGCGCAACCTCGCCGCCGCCGGGCGGCGTCACGGCTTCACCTGGCGCGATCCCGAGCCCGAGGAGAAGCGCGCGCTCATCGCCGAGCTTGCAGCGATCGCGGCCGAGCATCGCACGCGTCTGACCCTCTGCACGGAGCCGGAGCTTGTGGGCGCCGGCGCCTATCCCGCGCGCTGCATCGACGCCGAGCGTCTCTCGCAGATTGCGGGCAGACCCATCCTCGCGCGCGAGAAAGGCAATCGCCCCGGCTGCCTCTGCGCGGAGAGCCGCGACATCGGCGCCTACGACACCTGCGCCCAAGGCTGCGCCTATTGCTATGCAGTGGCGAGCCACGAGCGAGCAACGCAACGCATCAAGGCGCTCGATCCGGAAGCGTCGAGTCTGAGCTGAGGCGTTCCCTCACCTGGCCAGCGCTCACGCGCTGGCCACGCTCTCGCGTTTCACGGGCGAGGTTAGCGGGCTCGGAGCGTGGAAGCCTCTCGCCCGCGGAGAGCGGGAGAGGGTGGGGCCCATCGCGTTAGCGATGGGAGGGTGAGGGTCACACCACCGTGTCGATCCGGAGCGGCGGGGGCTCACGGCGATCGCCGTCGTCGTCGGGGGCGCCGCTGGGAGGGCCGCCATCGCCGCTATCGCGCTTGGGCTCGCCCTTGGCGACCCCCACCATGGCGGGCCGCAGGAGGCGGTCGTGCAGGATATAGCCGGGCTGGAGCACCTCGACCACGGTGCCCGGGGGCTTGCCGGTGTTCTCCACCTCGAAGATCGCCTGATGGAAATTGTGGTCGAACCGCTCGCCCTTGGGATCGACGCGACGGATACCGTGGCGCTCGAAGGCGGCAAGCAGCGCGCGCTCGGTGGCGGCGACACCGGCCAGGAGATTTCGGGTGGCGTCGTCGCGCACTTGGCTCTCCGGGACGCTATCGAGCGCGCGGCGAAGATTGTCGGCGACATCGAGAAGATCGCGGGCGAGCTGCGTGACGCCGTATTTCGTGGCGTCGCTCCGCTCGCGCTCGGCCCGCCGGCGCACGTTCTCGCTCTCCGCGAGCGCACGCAGCAGCCGGTCCTTGAAATCCGCCGCCTCGGCGCGCGCCTGCGCCAGCTGCTCCTCGAGCGAAGCCGGAGCGCTCTGCGATTCCGACATCTGGTCCGGCAGGTCGCCGGCGCCGTTGCTTCTATCGTCGCTCATGCTTGGTCGTCCAAATAGATTTGGGTCTTATCCGAGCAGCCGACCGACCACCTTGGCGGTGTAGTCGACCAGGGGAATGATGCGGGCGTAATTGAGGCGGGTCGGACCGATGACGCCGATCGCGCCCACCACCTGCTCGCGGCTGTTGGCGTAGGGCGCCACGATCACCGAGCAGCCGGCGACCCCGAACAGCGCGTTGTCGGCACCGATAAAGATCTGCACGCCCTGGCCCTCGCGGGTGGAATCCAGGAGCTTGAGCAGCGTCTCCTTGGTCTCCAGCATGTCGAAGAGCGTGCGCAGCCGCTCGAGATCGGCGAGCGCGGTCACGTCGTCCAGCAGCTTCGCCTGGCCGCGCACGATGAGCGCCGAGCCCTCGGCGCCGCCGGCCCAGGAAGCAAGTCCCGCTTCCACCACCTTGCGCGTGAGCTCGTCGAGCTGCGCCCGCTGGGATTCGATATCGAGCGCGAGCTGCACCTTCGCATCCTCGAGGCTGCGGCCGACGAGGCGGGAATTCAGATAGTTGCTCGCCTGCACCAGCGTCGAGGGCGGCACGCCCATGGGCACCTCGACGATCCGGTTCTCGACCAGGCCTTCCTCGGTTACCAGCACGACCAGCGCGCGTCCCGGTGACAGTGGCACGAATTCGAGATGCCGGAGCGGCCGCTCGGTCTTGGGTGCCACGACCAGGCCCGCGCAACGCGAGAGACCCGCAAGCGCGGCGGTCGCCTCCTCGAGCGCCTGGCCGAGGCTCTTGCCGGCGGCGGCGCAGCGCGATTCGATCGCCTCGCGCTCGTCCTCGGTGACCCCGCCGATCTCCAGAAGCCCATTAACGAAGAGCCGCAAGCCCGCCTCAGTCGGGAGCCGCCCCGCCGAGGTGTGCGGCGCATAGAGCAGACCCGCCTCCTCGAGATCCGCCATCACGTTGCGGATGGTGGCAGGCGAGAGGTCGAGGCCGCTACGGCGCGAGAGCGTGCGCGAACCCACGGGCTCGCCGGTCTCGACATAGGCGTCGACGACCTGCCGAAAAATCTCCCGGCTGCGCTCGTTGAGCTCGCTGATCAGGGGCTTGGGCACCGGCAGCGTCATGCTGGGGCTCCCGCCAAGGCCCTATAATAAAGTGTCATTGCGCCCGGAATGTAGGGAGGGGGCTCCGGAGCGTCAACCGGAGGCGCCCCGGCCTCTGCTCTTTACGGCATGGGACGGGCGCACTAGGGTCTCGGCACCCAAACCAAAAGAGAAAGCCCCGCCCATGCCGCGTCCCTCCGGTCGCGCTTCCGACGAGATGCGCCGCGTCGTGCTCGAGCCTGGCGTGGCGAAATACGCCGAGGGCTCCTGCCTCGCGCGCTTCGGCGACACCCACGTGCTCTGCACCGCCACGGTGGAGGAGAAGGTGCCGCCGTTCCTGCGCAACACCGGCAGCGGCTGGGTCACCGCGGAATACGGCATGCTGCCGCGCTCCACCCACACGCGGACCGACCGCGAGGCGAGCCGCGGGCGGCAGACCGGCCGCACCCAGGAAATCCAGCGCCTGATCGGCCGCTCGCTGCGCGCGGTGACCAATTTGAAGGCGCTCGGCGAGCGGCAGATCCGCATCGACTGCGACGTGCTCCAGGCCGACGGCGGCACGCGCACGGCGGCGATCACCGGTAGCTATGTTGCCTTGAGCCTGGCGCTTCAGGGCATGATCGCCAAGCAGACGTTCGCGATCTCGCCGCTCACCACCGCGGTCGCCGCGGTCTCTTGCGGCATCGCCCAAGGCGTGCCCGTGCTCGACCTCGACTACGCCGAGGACTCCGCGGCGGACGCCGACGCCAATTTCGTGCTTACGGGCACCGGCGGCATCGTCGAGGTGCAGGCGACCGCGGAGAAGACCGTGTTCGCGGAGCCCGAGTTCATGCAGCTGCTAGGGCTCGCCCGCAAAGGCATCGACGAACTGTTGATGCACCAGAAGAAGGCCCTCGGCCTTGCCTGAGGCGCGCCGCTTTCGCGAGCCCCGCATCGTGATCGCCACGCATAACAAGGGCAAGCTCGCCGAGATCGACGATCTGCTGCGGCCGTTCCACATCGACGTCATGGGCGCGGAAGCCCTGGGATTGCCCGAGCCCGAGGAGACCGGCGACACGTTCGAGGGGAATGCGAGCCTCAAGGCGCATGCCGCCGCCGCCTCGAGCGGGCTCCCCGCGCTCGCGGACGATTCCGGCCTGGTGGTCCCGACGCTCGGCGGCGAGCCCGGCACCTACTCCGCGCGCTGGGCGGGCCCGCGGCGCGACTTTGCCGTTGCCATGCGAGCCGTCGAGGATCGGCTCCGCGGGAAAAGCGACCGGCGCGCGCATTTCGTCGCCGTGCTGGCGCTCGCCTGGCCAGACGGGCACGCGGAGGTGTTTCGCGGCGAGGCGCATGGCGTGCTGATCTGGCCGCCACGGGGCAACAATGGATTCGGCTACGACCCGATGTTCCAGCCAGATGGGGGCACGCGCACCTTCGGCGAGATCGATCCCGCGGAGAAGCATCGCATCAGCCACCGCGCGGCGGCCTTCCGCAAGCTGGTGGCGGCGTGCTTTGCGCCGGAAGCGCCGCGATGATCGCGCTCTACATCCACTGGCCTTTCTGCAAGTCGAAGTGTCCCTACTGTGACTTCAACAGCCATGTGCGCGCCAGCATCGACGAGGCGCGCTGGCGGGCGGCGCTGCTGAGGGATCTCGAGTACTACGCGGGGCTCACTCGCGGTCGCGCGATCGGCTCGATCTTCTTCGGCGGCGGCACGCCCTCGCTCATGTCGGCCAAGACCGTGGGAGCGGTACTCGAGCGCGCGGCGGCATTGTGGCCGCTCGAGCCCGACGTCGAGATCACGCTGGAGGCGAACCCGACCTCGGTCG
>DASZHJ010000281.1:0-3753 GCA_035938015.1 Allostellaceae bacterium | reverse complement strand
ATCCTCGTGGCTGGCCTCGACGGCATCGCCAATAAACGCGATCCCGGCAAGCGCCTCGACATCAACATGTACACCGAGGGTCACAAGGTCAGGAATGCCAAGCGCTTGCCACTAAACCTTCTCGATGCCTTGCGCCTCCTGGAGAAATCGAGCGTGCTCCGAAACGGGCTCGGCGAAGCCTTCGTCTCCTCATATGTAAAGCTCAAGTACGATGACTGGAACGCCTATGCTCAGCACCTGACGCAATGGGAGCGCGACACCACGCTCGATTGCTGAGCCGAGAAACTCGATCGCTCTGACGGGAGCCAGCTCATGCCGAAGCGCGTCTTGCGTCCGCGCAATCTGTCCTTCCAGCCGCGGCCGACCTATCCGTATTCGCCCGGCGCACGCGGTGGAGACTACGTCTACACTGCGGGCCAAGTCGCCTGGAACGAGAAGGGCGAGATCGTGGGGATCGGCGACGTGCGTGCGCAGACGCGTCAGGTGCTCGGCAACATCGAATCGATTCTGCGCGAGGGTGGCGCCTCGATGTCGGATGTCCTCAAGTGCAACGTTTATCTCGCGGACATTCGGGATTTCCAAGCCATGAACGAGGAGTTCACGAAGGCGTTTCCGATCGATCCGCCGGCGAGAACCACCGTCCAGGCAGCGCTCGCGGAGAAAGAGATGTTGGTGGAGATCGAAGCGATTGCCTATCTCGGGAAGTGACCGCGCCGTGCTGCCGCTGGCGACCCATCCGGCGATCAGCCGGCAAACTCTCGGCATGATCCTCGTCGCCGCCGGCGTCTCCGTGTTCACGATCCAGGACGTGATCGTGAAGACGCTGAGCAGCGTTTACCCGGTCCACCAGATCGTCGTGCTGCGCAGCCTGGTGGCGTTCCCGATCCTGCTCTGGGTCACCTATGCCGAGCAGCGCGGCCACGTGAAGATGCACCGCGGTCTGCTGCACGCCGCGCGCGGCTTCATCCTCTACGTCTCCTACACCTGCTATTACCTGGGGCTGGCGCGGCTCCCGATGGCCGACGTGATCGCGCTCACCTTCACGGTGCCGCTGTTCGTGACCATGCTGGGAGTCCTCGTGCTCGGCGAGCGCGTGCGGGCGCGACGATGGGTGGCGCTCGGCGCCGGGTTCATCGGCGTTCTCATCATACTTCGGCCCGGCATCGACCTCTTCGAGCCCGCAGCGCTGCTACCGATCGCTTCGGCACTTGCCTATGCGACCTCGGCGGTGATGGCGCGCCGGCTCGGCAGCACCGAGAGCGGCGGCGCCATGGCGCTGACGGCGACCGGCGCCTATATCGTGGGCGGCGCACTCACGGCGGCGCTGCTGGCGGGGATCGATCCTCCCGCGGATGCCGCCGCCTCCATCCGGTTCCTGCTCAATCCGTGGATCTGGCCGAGCACGCTCGATCTCACGCTGATGGTGCTCTGCGGCTGCATCGCTGCCTTCGGGTTCTTTTGCCTGAGCCAAGGCTATCGATTGACGGAGGCCTACCGCGCCGCACCCTGCGAATATGCGGCTCTGCCTTGGGGCGTGCTCTGGGGCTATCTGTTCTTCGGCAATACGCCGGATACAGTCATGATCCTCGGCGCGCTGATCATTATGGGCGCCGGGCTTTACACATTGCAGCCAGAGCCGGTCATGCGCGAATCGTCCTGACGCCCGAGCTCCGCCGCAGCATATTTTCCACGCTCTAGAGAGGCCCATCATGTCTCCGCCCGTCGATCCCGTCCAAAGCGATCCGAAACTGCCGAAAGCTGCCGATGTCGTGATCATCGGCGGCGGCATCATCGGCTCCGCCACCGCCTATTACCTGGCCAAACGCGGGCTCTCCGTCGCCGTCGTGGAGAAGGGGCGCGTCGCCGGCGAGCAGTCGAGCCGGAACTGGGGCTGGTGTCGGCAGCAGGATCGGGATCAGGCGGAGATTCCGCTGATTAAGGAGAGTCTGCGGATCTGGGGCGACCTCGGCAGCGAGATCGGGGCCGATACAGGATTTCGCCGTACCGGCGTGCTTTACGTGACCCAGGATCCGCAGGAGCTCGCGAAATGGGAGCGATTTGCGGAGAACGCGCGCCGCTATCAGCTGCATTCGCGCCTGCTTTCCGCCGCGGAGGCGCAGGCGATGACGCCGGGCTGCGACACCAAATGGATTGGCGGCTTGCACACGCCCAGCGACGGCCGCGCCGAGCCGTCGATGGCGGCGCCCGCGATCGCGACGGCCGCGCGCAAGCTAGGCGCCACAATCCATCAGAACTGTGCCGCCCGCGGACTGGAGACCGAGGCGGGCGCCATCTCCGGCGTCGTCACCGAGCATGGCACCATCCGCACGCGCAAGGCGCTCTGCGCGGGTGGCGCGTGGTCGTCATTGTTCTGCCGGCGTCATGGGATCGACTTGCCGCAACTGACCGTGCGCGCCTCCGTTCTGCGCACCGAGGCCGCACCGGAGGTGTTCGACAGCGCGCTCGGCACCCCCAGCTTCGGTATTCGGCGCCGGCTCGACGGCGGCTTCACCGTGGGTTACCGCAATCAGGTGAGCTTCCACGTGACACCCGACGCGATCCGGTATTTTCGGAGATTCTGGCCGGCGTTCAGGTACGAGCGGCGAAACATAAAATTGGAGATCGGTCCCGACTTCTTGAAAGCGCTGATGACGCCGCGCAACTGGCCGCTCGACAAGCCCTCGCCCTTCGAGGCCGTGCGGGTGCTCGACCCGGAGCCGGATCGTAAGCTCCTCGATCGCGCGCTCGGGAATTTCAAGGTGGGGTACCCGACTCTGAACCACATCAAGATGGCGGAGGCTTGGGCCGGCATGATCGACATTACACCCGACGCCTTACCTGTGATCTCGCCGGTGGAGGCGATACCGGGGTTCTATCTTGCGACGGGATTCAGCGGGCATGGTTTCGGGATCGGCCCCGGCGCCGGCCGGCTTGCAGCGGACCTGATCGCGGGCGAGACGCCGATCGTCGATCCGAAGGCCTTCCGCTATTCGCGCATGATCGATGGCAGCAAGCTCGAGCCGGAATCGAGGCTATGAGGCTGTCCGACCTCCGCTGGCGCCATACCATTGATTTGACCGAGGCCACCCGTGCCTGAAGGGAGATCGCGGATGCCCCATGCTCTAGTTTCTGCGCTCGCGTCGGTCTTGCTGGCCGCGAACCCGCAACCGTCCGCAGGCGATGCGTCGCCGAGTCCCACACCCTCGACTGCCATCGTTGGCGGCCACCACATTCAACCGCGAGCGAGCGCCCCCGGCGTCTCAGGCGAAGTGCCTCCCGGCGATGCCGACGAGGTCGAGCGCCTGTACCTAGAGCTCATGCGAGAGACCGCGCCCGACGGGAGCGGCACCAAGGCGCCGGTGCCCTCCCGATAGGCGCTTTGCGCACGGGCATGGCGCTTTGCCGCAAGCGCGAATGCACGAGAAGTTTACCAGCTATTCCGGGAGTACGGGTTTGTGCACTGCGGTATGGCCCCTATATCAAGCGGGTACCGTAGACATCGTGATTCCTGGAGGGCACCGGAGCATGTTTGATCCCATACACACAAACCCCGATCGAGCGCGCGTGCGCTTGCGGGACCTCGGCGCGGCGTGGGTGCTGGTGGCCCTCGTGCTCCTCGCCAGCGCTTTGCCCGGCACGTTCCGTGCGGCCAAGGCCGAGGCGATCGAGGCCGCGAGTGTCGCGCGCTGCGAGGTCGCGACGGTCTTGCGTACCGTCCCCAAATTGCTACAGCGGACGCATCAAGCCTAGGAG
>DASZHJ010000280.1:0-12445 GCA_035938015.1 Allostellaceae bacterium | reverse complement strand
TGGCAATTTGGTGGCTCCGCAGTGCAACAAAACCGAATCTTGTGGTCAATCGACGAAGTGTAACTATGGCTTGAAAGCATAGACTCGACCGTCGCCCGCAATAAAGAGCCGATCGTCGGCGGCGAGGATGGTCGCGAAATGCCTCAGGCCGGACATCGCGTCACCCGAACCGCCGCCCGCGAAAACGGAGGCACCCGTGTCCGCACGGAACCCGTGCAACCGGTCGTCGCCTTCCGCCCCGACCATCCAGACGATCGGGCTGGAATTATCGTCGTCCGTGGTGACGATCGGGGCCCCACGCCCGCTGATGGCGCCGCACCACGCCGTCGAGATCTTGGGCGCGGGGTGCGCGTCGATCTTGAGCACAGTGAGACCGCCGTTCGCGACCCCATTGGGGCAGTTCGCGCCGGGACCCTCGAAGGCGACGTAAGATCCGTTCCGGGTCGGCAAGACCGCAGGCGCGGTACGGGGGGAGTTGCGTGCCACGCGCTGCACGTCCCGAGCACCGCCGATGCCGCCGAGATTGGCGCGGTCGAGCAGATAGGCTTTGCCGTCCTTGCCGAGGGCCAGCAGCAGCGCCGTCTTGCCGTCGGGGTCGGCAACATCGAGCGGAAGCGCGCCGACGCCGCCGAGATCGGCATCGGCGCCATCGAGAGCCTTCCAGTCGGCCGGTGCGAAGAAATCGCGCGCATCCTGCGATGTCTTGAGATCGATGCCGAGACGGATGATCGCCTCGCCATCCGCCCACTGGCCGGCACCGATGGTGTTTCCGGTCGCCACGAACAGCGAGCGTCCGTCGTAGCTGATGCCGCCGGGCGCCCAGATTCCACCGCCGACGCCGCGCGTGCTCCAGCCAGAGACCGTTCGGGGGTCGTTGAGATCGATGCTCACGACCCAGCCGCGGTATTGGCCGCAATCGCCGAAATGTCCGCCGTAGGGGATGTAGAGCTTGTTCTCCGCGATCAGCAAGGCGCCACGCTGGTTCTGGACGCGCGGCATGAAGCTCAGGCCCTGCGCGCGCAACGCGTTGGCCACGTTCACGGGGAAACCGGGCAGGACTGAGCCATCGCCCACCGACAAGCCGAAGATCAGATGCTGCGCGCTCGATCCATCTTGGCCCTGGACCATCGCGTCGAGATAGATCGCGTCCTTGATGCCGTCGATCGCCGGCGTTCCCGTAATGCCGAGCGGACTGATGTCGCCGCACGGCAAGGCCGAGCGCTGTACCGGCGCGCCCAAGGATTTCTTCCAGGCGACCTTTCCATTGCGGCCATCGAGCGCATAGACCGCATTATCCTCGGTCGCCACGATGACCAGCTTCCGGGTGGTTTGGCGAAAGTGCCAGAAGAGGGGCTGTGCATAGACGTGCCCATCGATCCGGCCGTCGAAATCGGGATCGAGGTGCATGCCGGCCGCGCGCTCCCAGGATAGCCGCGGCATCACATAGAGCCCGTCGCGGGCCGCGTCGTTGTGAAACGTCAGGACCGACTGGGCATGGCCCACGCCGCCCAGCAGAAGCATGGCGCAAAGTCCTGCAGCGAGCCCGGGCGTGCGGCGGGGGTGTCGCATGTTTCGTGTCTCTTGATGCTTGAGTTGGGAGGCTATGGACTCGGCGAACCGGTCTCCGGCGGCGATGAGCTCTGACGGATCTGATCATGGCTCGGAAGGTCGGCGGCCGTCCAGCCGCCGCCCAACGCCTCGATCAGCACGACGCTCGCCGCCAACCGGCTTTGCAGGATGACGAGCGCGGTCTGCTTGTTGCCGAGCGACACGGTTTGCGCGGTGACGACGTTGGTATAGGCGACGGTTCCCGCGGTGTACTGATTGAGGATCAGACGCTCGGCCTCCTCCGCGGCCTTCACCGCGCGATCCTGCACATCCGCCTGCTGCTCGAGGATGCGCAGCGCGGCGAGCTCGTCCTCGACCTGCTGGAACGCCGCCAGCACCGTCTGTCGATAATTGGCGATGGTCTGGTCATAGGCCGCGCGCGCCGCCGCGACCTGCGCCGAGCGCAAGCCGGCATCGAACACGGTCTCCGCGAGCTGCGGACCCACCGACCACACCGCGTTCGAGGCTCGGAAAAGGTTCTCGATCGCGGAGCTCACCAATCCGTACGAGGCGGAGAGCGTGATCGCGGGATAGTAGGCCGCGATCGCGACGCCGATCTGCGCGTTGGCCGCCGCCGCCGAGCGCTCGGAGGCGGCGATGTCGGGCCGGCGCTCAAGCAGCGCCGACGGGACGCCCGGAGGAACCACGGGCACGCCGAGCTCCAACGGCGTCGGCGCGATGGAAAACTCGGCGGGCGGCTTGCCGATCAGCACGGCAATCGCGTGCTCGAGCTGGGCCCGCTGCACGCCGACGTTGATGGCTTGCGCCCTCACGCCCTCGACCTGGGCCTGCGCTTGCGCGACGTCCGAGCGCGCGGCGGTACCCTGGTTGTATCGGTTCTGGGTGATCTGCAGCGACCTCGTGTCGGCGTCCACCGTCGCGTCGAGCAACCGCTTGAGCTCGTCGTTGATCCGGAGGTCTAGGTAGTCCGTCGCCAGCACCGACTGCGCGGAGAGGCGGGCCGCCGCGAGGTCCGCGGCACTCGCCTCGGCGCTGGCGTAGCTCGCTTCGACGGTCCGCCGGATCCGGCCCCAGACATCGATCTCCCAGCTCAGGTTGCCGGTGACGTTGAACTGGCTCTTGATGCTGCTGCGTCCGGTCTGGCCGCTCCCGGTGCCGGTACGCTGCGCGGAGGCATCGACGGCGACGGTCGGAAAGAACGCCGAGCGCGCCTCCTGGACTACCGCGCTCGCCTGCCGGAATGCCGCCTCGGACGCCTTGAGGGTCTGGTTGGATATGTCGATCTGCTTCTCGAGGTCATCGAGCAGCGAGTCCTTGTAGATCGTCCACCAGGCAGCGCCGCTGGCGGCCTCTTGCGGCTCGCTCGGTTTCCAGCCATCGATCTCCTTATAGGATGCGGGGGTGGGCGCCGCCGGCCGCTCGTAGTCGGGCCCGACCTCGCAGGCCGCAAGCGATGCCAACGCCAGCGCGGGCGCGATCCATCGGAGCCGTGCGCGCGTCATTCGCCGCCTTGCAGCGGCGTCGCGACATCCGGAACGCTGCGGCGCCAGAGCCGCTGGCACCAGAGCCGGAACCGGTCGAGATATAAGTAGATCACCGGAGTTGTATAGAGCGTCAGGACCTGGCTCACCAGAAGGCCGCCGACGATGGAGATGCCGAGGGGTCGGCGGAGCTCGCCGCCTTCGCCGGCGCCGATCGCGAGCGGCACCGCGCCCAGGAGCGCCGCCATGGTGGTCATCATGATCGGGCGGAAGCGCAGCAGACAGGCTTGATAGATCGCATCGCGCGACGTCAGGTGCCGGTTGCGCTCGGCATCGATGGCGAAGTCGATCATCATGATCGCGTTTTTCTTGACGATGCCGATGAGCAAGATGACGCCTATCAGCGCGATGATATCGAACTCCGAGTTGAACGCCATCAGCGCCAGAATGGCGCCGACGCCTGCCGACGGCAGCGTCGACAGGATGGTGAGGGGGTGCACGTAGCTCTCGTAGAGGACGCCCAGAACGATGTAAACCGCGGCGATCGCCGCGATGACCAGAAAGGGTTCGTTGGCGAGCGATTGCTGAAAGGCGCGCGCAGTGCCCTGGAACGTACCGTGGATCGTGCCGGGAACGCCGAGGCTCGTCATCGCCTGGTTGATGGCGGCGACCGCGTCGCTGAGTGACTTGCCCGCAGCCAGGTTGAAGGAGATCGTGCTGGCGACGAACAGGCCCTGATGGCTGACCGCCAGCGGGGTCTTGCCGGGCTCGTAGCGCGTGAAGGCGGCGAGCGGCACCATGGTCTCGCTCGCGGAGCTCACGGCCGCACCGGTGGATACGCCGCCATGGCCCGTGGCGGCGAGCTGGTTGTTCGCGAGATTGCGCGCGGTGTCTTGCGCTACGGTGGCGGCGGAAGTGGACTCCTTGGGTCCGACCACGGTTCCCGCCACGGCATTGGTCTGCTGCACGCCTCCCACCGACCCGCCCGAGGTGCTCACGTATAGGTCGTCGAGCGTCTCCGGGCTCTGCCAGAACTGCGGCGCCACTTCCATGATGACATGATACTGGTTGATCGCGTTGTAAATCGTCGATACCTGACGCTGGCCGAACGCGTCGTACAGCGTGTTGTCGATCTGGCTCGCGTTGACCTTGAAGCGCGCCGCCGTCGCACGATCGATGACCAGGTCGGTTTCCAGGCCGTTCTGTTGCTGGTCGGAGTTGACGTCGGTCAGCTCCGGCAGCGCCTGCAACGCCTCGGTGATTTTCGGGCCCCAGGTATAGACGTCGGCGAGGTTGTCGCCCTGAAGAGTGTACTGGTAGATCGCGTTGCTTTGCCGGCCGCCCACGCGGATGTCCTGCGCCGCCTGCAGGAAGAGCGAGGCACCCGGCACCTGCGTGAGCTCGCGGCGCAGGCGGGCAATAACCTGGTCCGCCGAGACGTTGCGCTCGGCCAGAGGTTTTAGCGATATGAACACAAAGCCGCCGTTCGTCTGGCCGCCGCCGGTGAAGCCGACCACGTTGGCGACGGCATCGTCCTTTTGCACGATGGCGATGAACTGCGCGAGCTTCTGGCGCATCAGCTGGAACGAGATGCTCTGGTCGGCCTGGATGCCGCCGATCACGCGACCCGTGTCCTCCAGCGGGAAAAAGCCCTTGGGGACCGCGATGAAAAGGTAGACGTTGAGGCAGAGCGTCACCAGCAGGATCAGCATGACGAACAGAGGATGGGCGAGCGCGCGCTGCAGCGTGCGATCGTAGGTTCTCAGCAGAGCGTCGAAGCAGCGCTCGGCCAAGCGCGCGAAGCGCCCTGCTCGGCTCTCGCCCGGCGGCGCGATCACGCGCGCGCACATCATCGGCGTCGTGGTCAAGGAAACCACCAGCGACACCGCGATCGCCATCGAGAGCGTGACGGCGAATTCGCGGAAATAGCGCCCGACGATGCCGCCCATCAGGAGGATCGGCAAGAAGACCGCGATCAACGACAGGCTCATGGAGAGCACGGTGAAGCCGACCTCGCGGGCACCCTGAATAGCGGCCTGGAATCTCGGCATGCCGGCCTCGACGTGTCGCGAGATGTTCTCCATCACGACGATCGCGTCGTCGACGACGAAGCCCGTGGAGATCGTGAGCGCCATCAGCGAGAGGTTGTCGAGGCTGTAACCCAGCAGGTACATGCCCCCGAGCGTGCCGAGCAGCGAGACCGGCACCGCGACGCTGGGCACAAGGGTCGCGCGAACGTTGCGCAGGAACAGGAACACCACCATGATGACCAGCGCGATCGAGATCATCAGGGCGCGCTCGACCTCCTTCAGCGAGGACCGGATGGTCGTCGACTGGTCCAGCGCCACATGCATCTCGATGTCGCTGGGGATCGACGCCTGCAGCTCCGGAAGCAGGCCTCGCGCGCGGTCGACGGTCTCGATCACGTTCGCGCCGGGCTGGCGATAGAGGATCACGAGAACGGAAGGCTTGCCGTTCGCGAGACCGTCATTGCGGATGTTCTCCACGGAATCGACGATCTCGCCCAGGTCCGACAGCCGCACGGCCGCGCCGTTGCGGTAGGCCACCAGGAGCGATCGGTATTGCGATGCCTTCGTCGCCTGATCGTTGTCGTAGATCTGGTAGTGCAGATCGCCTTGCTCGATCGCACCCTTGGGCGCATGGGCATTCGCGGAGGCGAGCGCCGCCCGCACGTCCTCGAGCCCGATGCCGTATTTGAAAAGCGCGCGCGGGTTGAGCTCCACCCGCACCGCGGGCAGCGCGGCGCCACCGATGGTGACCTGGCCGATGCCGGCAAGCTGCGAGAACTTCTGCTGCATGACCGAGGACGCCGCATCGTAGATCTGCCCGCGGCCCAGGGTCGACGACGTCAGGGTGATGATCATGATCGGCGCGTCGGCCGGGTTCACCTTGCGGTAGGTCGGGTTGCTGCGCAGGCTCGCCGGGAGGTCGGCCCGCGCGGCGTTGATCGCCGCCTGGACATCGCGCGCCGCGCCGTCGATGTCGCGATCGAGGCCGAACTGCAGCGTGATGCGCGCCTGTCCGACGGTGCTCTGCGAGGTCATCTCGCTGACGTCCGCGATGACCCCGAGATGGCGCTCCAGCGGCGTTGCGACGCTGGTCGAGACCACCTCCGGGCTGGCGCCGGGAAGCGAGGCCTGCACCGAGATGGTGGGGAAATCGACCTGAGGAAGCGGCGAGACCGGCAACTGGAAAAACGCGATGACGCCGGCAAGCGCGACGCCGCAGGTCAGCAGCGTGGTCGCCACCATGCGCCGGATGAAGACTTCCGACGGATTCATGGCGATGGGTTCCGCTCGCGGGCTTCGTCGGGCTCCGGCGGAAAATGGCGGGCGAGCCGCTGGCCCAGTCGGTCGAAAGCGAGATAGATGACCGGGGTGGTGAAGAGCGTCAGCAGCTGGCTGACGATGAGACCGCCGACGATGCTCACGCCCAACGGATGGCGGAGCTCCGAACCGGTGCCGCTACCGACCATCAACGGCAGCGCGCCAAGCAACGCCGCCATGGTTGTCATGAGGATCGGGCGCAACCGCAGCAGGCAGGCCTGGTGGATCGCCTCCCGCGGCGACTTGCCTTCCACGCGCTCGGCCTCCAGCGCGAAGTCGATCATCATGATCGCGTTCTTCTTGACGATGCCGATCAGCAGGACGATGCCGATGATGGCGATGATGCTGAGGTCGCTGCCGGCGACGATCAGGGCCAACAGCGCGCCGATCCCGGCGGAGGGCAGCGTCGACAAGATCGTGACGGGATGGACGAAGCTCTCGTAAAGCACACCAAGCACGATGTAGACCGTCACGATCGCGGCCAGGATCAGGTACAGCTCGTTGCTGAGGGCAGCCTGGAAGGCGAGCGCCGCGCCTTGAAAGACCGTGAACACGCTGAGCGGCATGCCGATATCCTGCGCAGCCTGCTTCACCGCCGGCACGGCCTCGCTCAGCGAGGCCCCCGGCGCGAGGTTGAACGAGACGTTCGTGGCCGGAAACTGCCCGAGATGATTGATCTTGAGCGGCGCCGTCCGCTCGCTAAGCTTGACGATCGTGGAGAGCGGGACCTGACCGCCCGCGGCGGTAGCGGAGGGTAGATAGATCGACCCCAGCGCCGTCAGCGAGGATTGCATGCTGGGCTCGGCCTCGAGGATCACGCGGTACTGGTTCGACTGAGTGAAGATGGTCGAGATGATGCGCTGGCCGAAAGAATCATAGAGCGCGTTGTCGACGGTCGCTGGCGTGATGCCGAAGCGAGCGGCTGTGTCGCGATCGATCGTGAGGTAGGCCGAGAGCCCCATCTCCTCCTGATCGCTGGCGACGTTCTCGAAGGACGGAAGCTGGTTCATCCGGTCCACCAGCTTCGGCGCCCAGGTCGCGAGATCGTCGGGATTGGCGCTCTCCAGCACGAACTGGTACTGCGTCCGGCTCACCGTGGTGTCGATGGTGAGGTCCTGCACTGGCTGCATATAGAGCGAGATACCGCTGACATCCGCGGTCTCTTGCTGCAACCGGCGGATGATGTCGCTGGCGCTGAGCCGGCGCTCGTCGTGCGGCTTCAGGTTGATCAGGAACCGGCCGCTGTTGAGCGTCGTGTTGGTGCCGTCGACCCCGATGAATGCCGAGAGGCTGTCGACGTCGGGATCCTTGAGAATGGCGGCGGCGAGGGCCTGCTGGCGCTCCGCCATCGCCGGATAGGAGATCGATTGCGCCGCCTCGGAGATACCCTGGATCAGGCCGGTGTCCTGGATCGGGAAGAAACCTTTGGGGATCCAGATGTAGAGGACGGCGGTGAGCGCCAATGTCCCCAGCGCCACCATGAGCGTCAGCGGCTGGTGATCCAAGACCGTATTGAGAGCGCGATCGTAGGCACGGACCAGCGCATCGAACCACTCGCGGTTCTTGCGCTCGAACATGCTCTCCTTGGTCTCGTCATGGCGGCGCAGCAGCTTGGCGCAGGCCATCGGCACCAATGTCAGCGACACCACGGCCGAGATCAGAATGGTCACCGAGAGCGTGATCGCGAACTCGCGGAACAGGCGCCCGACCACGTCGCCCATGAACAGCAGGGGGATCAGCACCGCGATCAGCGATATGGTCAGCGACACGATCGTGAACCCGATCTGCTCCGAGCCTTTGAGCGCCGCTTTCAACGGCGGGTCCCCCTCCTCCAGGTAGCGAGCGATGTTCTCGATCATCACGATGGCGTCGTCGACCACGAAACCGGTCGCGATGGTGAGCGCCATCAGCGAGAGGTTGTTGATGCTGAAGCCGAGCAGATACATCGCGCCGAAGGTGCCGATGAGCGACAGCGGCACCGACAGGCTGGGGATGATGGTGGCCCGCACATTGCGCAGAAACAGAAAGATCACCAGGACGACAAGGACAACGGCCAGCGCCAGCTCGAATTCGACGTCCGCCACCGAGGCGCGGATCGTGGTGGTTCGGTCGGTGAGCACGGCGACATCGACCGCGGAAGGAAGCGAGGCCTGCAACTGCGGCAACAGAGCCTTGACGCTGTCGACGACGGCGATGACGTTGGCGCCTGGCTGGCGTTGGATGTTGAGGATTACCGCGGGCGTGACGTTGGTCCAGGCCGCGAGCCGCGAATTCTCCGAACCATCCACCACTGCCGCCACGTCCGAGAGGTGCACGGGAGAGCCGTTCTTGTAGGCGACCACGAGAGCTCGGTAATCGTCTGCGCTGTGGAGTTGATCATTGGCGTTGATGGTGTAGGCGCGCGTGGGTCCGTCGAAATTGCCCTTGGGCGTGTTCACATTGGCATTAGCGACGGTGGTGCGGAGATCATCGATATTGAGGCCGTAGGCGGCGAGCGCACGGGGATTCGCCTGGATGCGCACCGCGGGGCGCTGGCCACCGCTGATGCTGACCAGGCCGACACCCGAAAGCTGCGAGATCTTCTGCGCCAGGCGGGTGTCGGCGGCGTCCTCTATCTGCGGGAGGGGGATGGTCTTTGACGTGAGCGCGAGCGTCAGGATCGGCGCGTCCGCCGGGTTCACCTTGGCATAGATCGGCGGCGCCGGCAGATCGGAGGGCAGCAGGTTGCCGGCTGCGTTGATCGCGGCTTGAACTTCCTGCTCGGCGACGTCGAGGTTGATCGCAAGACTGAACTGCAGCGTGATCACCGACGCGCCGGCGGAGCTGCTCGAGGACATCTGGTTCAGGCTCGGCATCTGCCCGAATTGAACCTCGAGCGGAGCCGTTATCGAAGTCGTCATCACGTCGGGGCTGGCGCCGGGATAGAAGGTCTGCACTTGGATGGTGGGGTAGTCCACCTCGGGTAGGGCCGAGAGCGGCAGGAAGCGGAAGGCGAGCCCGCCCACCAGCAGGATCGCCACCATCAGGAGCGTAGTGGCAACCGGCCGCAGGATGAATGGACGCGAAGGGCTCACCGCGCATCCTCGCTCATCGGCGGCGACGTGGCCGGTCTGTCATTGGCTCTGCCCGCCGGACCCGCCAGCGCCTCGGTTCGAGCGCGGTCCCCGCTGCTGTTGGCCGGTCGGCGCGGTTTGTGCCGGCGGCGGCGCGCCTCCCGGCGCAACGGCGGGTGTCGCGGCGGCGCCGGTCGAGGGCTGGCGCAGCGAGATCTTCGCGCCATCTCGAAGCTTGTCCGCGCCGTCGACGACGACGCGGTCGCCGACCGAGAGGCCGGAGCGCACGGACACCTTCTCGCCTTCGCTGGGGCCGAGCTTGATGACCTGCACAGCCACCGTGTCGTCGGGCTTGACGAGATAGACGAAGGTGCCGGGTGCGCCCCGCTGAACGGCGGCGGTCGGAATGACGGTCTCGTCGTGCAGCGTCTCGACCCGGAGCTGGATGTTGACGAACTGGTTCGGAAACAGGCTGTTGTCGGTGTTGTCGAACTGTGCCTTCAACTTCAACGTGCCTGTGGTCGTGTCGATCTGATTGTCCACGGTGGCGAGCGTGCCGGTGGCAATCTGGGTGGTCTGGCTGCGATCGTAGGCGACGGCCTGCAGGGTGGCGCCCGCATTGAGCTGCTTCATCACGGCAGGCACGCGGTCCTCCGGCAACGTGAACACGACGGTGATCGGCTGCAGTTGCGTCAGCACGACGAGGCCATTCGTATCGTTCGCCTGCACGTAATTGCCCTGATCGACCTGACGCAGGCCGACACGGCCGCTCACCGGCGCCAGGATGAAGCAATAGGCGATGTTGAGCTTGGCGGTATCAACCTGCGCCTGGTCGGAGGCTACCGTCCCTTCGAGCTGGTGCACGAGGGAATCCTGCGTGTCGAGTTGCTGCTTTGGGATCGAATCCTGCTTCACCAGCACCCGGTAGCGCTGAAGATCGACCCGCGCGTTGGCTAGCAGCGCCTGGTCGCGCACCAGCTGCCCCTGCGCGTTCGCCGCCTGCTGCTCGTAGGGGCGGGAATCGATCTCGGCGAGGAGGTCGCCCTCCTTCACCATCTGACCTTCCTTGAAATCGACGCGCATGAGCTGACCGCTGATCTGTGCGCGCAGGGTCACCGTAGCCAGCGGCGTCACCGTCCCGAGCCCGTTCAGCAGGACGTTGATGTCGCCCTTTTGCGCGGTGGCATCCACTACGGGCATGGCGGCGCCGGCGGCAAACCGGCCGGCCGGCGCTTGCGGCGCCGGGCGGGTATGGATCCACCACACGATACCCACGACCGCCAGCACGACCACCGCCAGCCAGAGCACGCGGCGCCACAGCGGCGTCCGCACCTGAGGCGGCGGTCGAGCCGCGATCCGCTGCGCCTCTCGCGCGTCCTGCTCGGGTCTCAGATCATTCATGGAAGGCGCGTCGCCGCCCTAGGATGCGGTCGACCGGGCGACCTCGCCCGCGGCACCAGAGCAATCGGATCCGCATAAGACCATGACGGGGAATTTAGCAGCCTCTAAGCGCACCCGGCGGCGCCTCCCGATGCAACGGCCGGCCGATTCTCCATGCCATATAGTAGAAGCCTTTGGGTCGCCAAGGAACACTTCTGGGGCGCGCCAATGCCGCCGCCCGAGCGGGGCCAGCCCTGATAGTCATAGGCACCCGTGGCCGTCGAAATCCCCCATCGGAACCGGCGGATACCGGCCGAAATACCAGGTACCCTTGAGAGCGGTTGGCGGCTCGGGCAACATCGAAACCAGAACGAAACTCCGGGGGAAACCATGAAAATCGCGGTATGGGTCACGGGCGCGCTCGTTTTGGCGGCCGTCACGGGTCATGGGAGCGCGCCCGTCGCGGCGGACGAGCCACCGATAACCATCGGCCTGGAGCTTGGGCTCTCGCCGCCCGCCGATCCCGGCCTGGGCCAGCTCTGCCGGCGCGGCGCGGAGTTCGGGGTCGAGTACGTGAACGGCGTGATGGGCGGCGTCCTCGGGCGCAAGATCCAGATCTCCGTGCAGGACACCCAGGCGAAGAACGAGGCGGGGATCGCGGCCTATCGCCGGCTCGTCACCGAGGAGAAGGCGGTCGCGGTCACGGGCTTCGCCTACAGCTCCGAGAACATCGCGGTCAACGAGGTCGCCAAGGAACTCGGCGTCCCCACCATCGGCAGCCAGAGCGGCGCCGCGGATATCACCGCCAAGCACTATGAGGTGGCGTTCCGCACCCACGCCATCGATCCCCTGCGCGCCGAGACCTGGCTCGGCTGGATCAAGAAGATGAACTACAAGAAGATCTCGATCATCGCGGTGACGACCGACTACGGCATCGGCCTGATCACGGAGACCGAGAACCAGAACAAGGCGAAGAACCTCGGCCTCGAGATACAGTCGCTCACCTACGATCAGTCGGTGACGGATCTGACGCCGCAGCTCCTGCAAGTGAAGGCGTTCAAGCCCGACGCAATCATCAATATCGGAATCGGGCAGATGCTCGACCTCATGGTCGACCAAGCCGCCACGATCGGTCTGCTGCCCGACACGCCGATGTTGATCTCATACGACTCGCCGGTGCGGCCGCAGTGGTGGCAAATCCATCCGAGGAACGGCGGCGTCTATTTCATCGCCTACTACTCGCCGCAGCAAAAACTCTCCGACATCGGCGCCTGGTACGCCAAGCAATACCAGGAGAAGTTCAAGGACCAGCCGGTCTACTCCGACCTCAACTGCTTCGGGGACATCGCGATCATCGCGCAAGCGATCGCCCAGGCGAAAAGCGCGGATCCGAAGGCGATCGCCACGACCCTGGAGACCGGACGATTCACGGGCTGGGCCTCCGGCGAGGTGACGTTTCCGCGCGCGGACGGCGTTTTCTGGCACAACTGGTCGCCACCCATGCTGATCCTGCACTACACCAAGCCCAACCAGGACTGGCGCGAGGCCGAAGTCGCCTATCAGCAGGCGAAGTAGGCGCTCCGAGCGGGCCGCCACTCTCGCCGGCTGATCGTCA
>DASZHJ010000279.1:0-3338 GCA_035938015.1 Allostellaceae bacterium | reverse complement strand
ATCTCGCCCGCGTACATCACCAGCACGCGGTCGACAGCCTCCGCGATCACGCCGAGATCATGGGTGATCAGCAGGATCGCGGCACCCGTGCGATCGCGCAGATCCCGCAGCAGTGCCAGGATCTGCGCTTGGATGGTGACGTCGAGGGCGGTCGTGGGCTCGTCGGCGATCAGCAGCTTGGGCTTGCAGGCGAGCGCCATCGCGATCATGACGCGTTGCCGCATCCCGCCGGAAAGCTGGTGCGGATAGGCCTCCGCGCGCCGAGCGGGGTCGGCGATGCCGACTTGGTCGAGGAGCGCGATGGCGCGGCGCATCGCCTCGGCACGACCGATCGCGAGATGCTCCATCAGGACCTCCGCCACCTGGAAACCCGCCTTCAACAGGGGATTGAGGGAGGTCATCGGCTCCTGGAAAATCATGGCGAGGTCGCGCCCGCGCACGTCTGTCATCTGATCCGGCGAGAGCGCGGTGAGATCGCGCCCATCGAGCGTAACCCGCCCGCGCTCGATCGCGCCTTGCTCGCCCAGCAGCCGCGCCAGGGCGAGCGCGGTCACGGTCTTTCCCGACCCACTCTCGCCGACCACGCCGAGGATCTCGCCGGGCTCGATGGCAAAGGAGACGCCGTCCAACACCCGTACGCGCCGGCCCGCGCGCGCGAAGGAAACCGCGAGATCGTCGACCTCGAGCAGGCTCACCGATCCCTCGCGCGCGGGTCGAGCAGATCGCGAAGCCCGTCGCCCAGAAGGTTGAACCCCAGGATCGTGGCGCCGAGCACGGCGCTCGTGGCGATGGCGAGATAGGGATCGCTGCGCATGACCGTGAGCCCGTCGCGGATCATGCCGCCCCAGCTCGGGGTCGGCTCCTGCACGCCGAGACCGAGGAAGCTCAAGGTCGCTTCGGCCGTGATGATGAAGCCCACGCCGATCGAAGCCCGCACGATGAGGGGCGCCACGATGTTCGGCAGGAAATGGCGCAACAGGATCGCCGCGGGCCGCGTACCGCTTGCGACCGCGGCCTCGACGAAGGCTTCGTGCCGCAGTCCCAGGACCAGCGAGCGCGCAAGACGCGCGACGCCCGGCCACCATACGATCGAGAGCGCCAGCACCACGGTGACGATCCCGGGTCCCAGAACGGCCGCAAGCAGGATCGCAAAAATCAGCTCGGGGAAGGCCAAGATGATGTCGGCGGCTCGCATGGCCACGGTGTCGATCCAGCCGCCGAAATAGGCGGCTGCCATGCCCACGGCGGTCCCAAGCGACAGCGTGAGCGTCAGCACCGCCGCAGCAACGCCCAGCGAGACCCGAGCGCCCACGAGGATGCGGCTCAGGATATCGCGACCAAGGGCATCGAGGCCAAGCGGATGCTGCGCGTCGGGCTCCCCCCAGACCAGCAGCATGTCGGTCTCGGTGAAGGAATGCGGCGCCAGCGCGGTCGCGAACAGGGCGGCCAGCACGGCGATACCCACGAGCACGCCGCCGATCACGGCATTTCGGTTGCGCAGGAATCGGCGCCGGAACTCGTCCTGCTCCCGCTCGGGCGCGATCTCCAGAGCGCTCATCGCCGGGCCTCCAGCCGGATGCGTGGATCGATCACGCCATAGAGCAGGTCGACGATCAGGTTGATCCCCGCATAGAAAAAGCTGAACAGCAGCACGACCGCGATGGTGACGGGATAATCGCGGGCGAAGATGGCCTGGATCGCCTGGCGGCCGAGACCGGGGATGTTGAAGACGGTCTCGACCACGAAGGTACCGGTGAGCAGCGTGCCGAAAATGATGCCAATCGTCGTGAGCAGCGGCACCAGGATGTTCGGCAGCGCATGCCGGAGGATCACGATCCGCTCCCTCATGCCCTTGGCGCGAGCCGTGCGGATGTAATCCTGGGCCAGCACCTCCAGCATGAAGGTGCGCGCGAGGCGCGCAATGTAAGCGGTCGGCTGCAACGCGAGTACGATCACCGGCAAAACCGCCTGCCGCAGAGTGCCCCAGCCCGCCACCGGCAACGCGCTCAAGCGAATGGCCAGCAAGTAGACCAGGAACGCCGCGCTCGCGAAGTTCGGCACCGAGATGCCCGCGATCATCACGGCCATCACGGAGGTGTCGGTCCAGCGGTTGTGGCGCAAGGCGGCAAGCGCGCCCGCCGCTACGCCGAGGGGTGCCGCGATGAGGAGCGCGGAAAGCGCCAGCAGCGGACTGATCCGGAGACTGTCGCCCAACACCTCTACGACCGGCACGCCGACGAAGCGATAGGAGAAACCGAACTCGCCGCGGGCAACGCCGCGGATGTACAGCAGGAACTGCTCCAGGACGGGCGCATCGAGGCCGTATTGCGCGCGCAACCGCTGCTCCAGCGCGGCATCGCCCGCGCGGTCGCTCAGCATGGCTCCGATGGGATCGCCCGGCATCAGCCGGCCCGCGGCGAAGGCGAGGATCAAGACGACAGCGAGAACAAACAGCAACTCGGCGAGACGACGTGCGACGTAGGTGAGCAAGTGTGCGCCTGTGAAGCTACTCCACCTCGACCTTCGCAAAGGGGAGATTGCGGAACGGCGTCAGGTAGACGTTCTTGACGTTTGGCCGCTTCAACCACAGTTGCATCCTGACGTAGAGCGGCGCCATCCCAAAGTCGTCGAGAATGATCTTCTCGGCCTCGGCGTAGATCTTATAGCGCGCCGCGGCGTTGGGCTCGCCTTGGGCCTGGTCGATGAGCTTGTCGTAGTCGACGTTCTTCCAGCGCACGCGGTTGTAGGGGCTGCGGGAATCCCATAGCTGGGACAGGAAATAGAGCGCGTCGGGATAATCGGCGGTCCAGCCCCAGGGAAAGAACGCGACTTCGCCCGCATTCATCTGCTTGATGTGAGTCGCACGCTCCACGACCTTCACAGTGACGTCGATACCCAGCGCTTTCTTGAACTGATCGGCGAAGTAGGCGAGGTCGTCCTTCTCGACCGGCGTTGCCTGGATGTCGATAGGGGGCAAGCCCTTGCCGCCGGGATACCCCGCTTCGGCCAAGAGCTGCTTGGCGCGCTCGGGATCGTAAGGGATCTTCGAGACCGGCGCATAGCCGGCGATGCCCGGCGTGATCGAACCATAGAGCGGCAGGCCAGCCCCGCCCTTCAAGCCCTTCACGTATCCCTCGCGGTCGATTGCCAGGCTGATCGCCTCGCGCACGCGCTTGTCCTTGAAGGGCTCATATTTGGTCTGGTTCATTCCGAGATAGTTGATCTGCGCCGCCGGCACCTGCAGCATCTGGCCGTCGTAGCGGGCATCGTGCAGCACCGCGCGGGTCGCGCTCGGCGGCACCTCGACCAGATCGAGCTCCTTGGTCTCGTAGAGCGAG
>DASZHJ010000278.1:0-2345 GCA_035938015.1 Allostellaceae bacterium | reverse complement strand
GAGCGATCCTTGATCTCCACGTAACCGTCGGGGTGCCACACCGCCAGATCGCCACTGTGAAACCAGCCGCCGCGAAGGCTCTCCTCCGTCGCCTCCGGGTTCTTGAAGTAGCCCTTCATGACGTTGTTGCCGCGGATGAGGATCTCGCCCATGGTCGCGCCGTCCTTGGGCACCGGCGCGAGCGACGCGGGATCCGCCACCATCAAGCCCTCGAGCACGGGATAATTGACGCCCTGGCGTGCCTTGAGCGCCGCGCGCTCGGCCGAGGGCAGCGCGTCCCACTCGCCGTGCCAGGCGCACACCACCGAGGGCCCGTAGACCTCGGTCAAGCCATAGACATGGATGATCTTGAACCCGAGCTTCTCCATGCCCTCGATCACCGCCGCGGGCGGGGCCGAGCCCGCGGTCATGATCTCGACGGGTCGCGGCAGCTCGCGCCGATCGGCGGCGGCCGCGTTCAGCAGCATGGTCATCACGATGGGCGCGCCGCACATGTGCGTGACGCCGAGATCGGCAAGCGCCGCATAGATCGGCTTCGCCTCGACGCGCCTGAGGCACACATGGGTTCCCGCCATCGCCGTCACGGTCCAGGGAAAGCACCAGCCGTTGCAGTGGAACATCGGCAGCGTCCAGAGATAGACCGGATGCTGCGGCATCGACCAGACGAGGATGTTGCCGAGCGCGTTCAAGTAAGCGCCGCGGTGGTGATAGACCACGCCCTTGGGATTGCCGGTGGTGCCCGACGTGTAGTTGAGCGCGATCGCCTCCCACTCGTCGGCAGGCCGCTCGCCCGTCTCGGTCGCGTCGCCTTCCGCTAGGAAGGCTTCATAGTCGAGCGCGCCGAGCGTCTTGCCGCCGACCGCGAGCGCGTCGTCGATGTCGATCACCAGCGGCCGCCGCTCCAACAGCGCCAGCGCCTTCTCGATCACCGGCGAGAACTCGCGGTCGGTGATCAGCACCTTCGCCTCGCCGTGGGTCAGGATGAAGGCGATGGTCTCGGCGTCGAGCCGGATGTTGAGCGCGTTCAGGACCGCGCCCGCCATCGGCACGCCGAAATGCGCCTCGAAGAGCTCGGGCACATTGGGTGCCATCACCGCCACCGTATCGCCGCGGTGGATGCCGCGTTTTCTAAGCGCGCTCGCGAGCCGCCGGCAGCGCGTCGCGGTCTCCGCCCAGCTATAGCGGCGTTGCCCATGGATCACTGCCGTGCGAGTCGGGAACACCGCCGCCGTTCGCTCCAGAAACGTGAGCGGGCTCAGCGGCACATAGTTCGCGGCGTTCCGATCGAGGCCGAGCTCGTAGGGGTTCGTCATGCTCCACTTTAACAAAGATTCACCAGGGAGACACGGAGGACACGGAGATTCGAGTTCCGCTTCGGGGCGAAACCTCATTCTTTCCTTGGTGTCTTGGCGCCTTGGTGGTTCAAAGAGTCACCGCCAAGAAGCAAGGCTCGCGGCTTCGCCGCGATGCCCACTCGCCTGACCTCTCCCGCGCAAGCGCGGAGAGGGGTTCACGCGGCGGGATTACTGGAGGGTGATGAGATCGAGGTATTTGGCGGCGGCGAGAAGCGTGAGCACCGCGATCGGAATGCTCAGGCCCACGAGGCGCTCGAACAGCCACAACGCCGATAGGGTGCGCGGCGGCGGGACGGAGTAGGTCCAGTCGGGTCGCGGGGCCGCGCTGCTTTGGGAGTTGGATTCCATGCGGCGCAGACAATGCCCGCGCGCGCATCCCTCGACTGTGATCTAGGTCACGGTTCCGCCAGTTTGTCGGAACCATCGCGTCGAGTTTTCGGAGTATCGATTCCATTCGGCGTTAAAGAAGGATTCACCACGGGAGACGCCGACACACACAGAAGGGATTAGCGCCCTGCGACCTTCGACACGCTCGCTCGTGCGAGCGCGCTCAGGATGAGGCCACTTTCCTCATGCCATCTGCATTCGGGCCATGAGCAAATTGTCCTCACCCTGAGCGTGCACCCGTAGGGTGCGTGTCGAAGGGCGCACTGCTACACAAGGGCGGGGATTGGGACCATACTTGTGGGGATATGACAGGCCGATACGAGGAATTGTTTCGGCGCTCGCTGGCCGATCCCGCGGGGTTTTGGGGGGAGGCGGCGGAGGCGATCGATTGGGAGCGGCGCTGGGACAGCGTGCTCGACGACACGCGCGCGCCGTTTTGTCTGTGGTTCAAGGGCGGGCGGCTCAACACCTGCTGGAACGCGCTCGACCGTCACGTGGAGCGCGGGCGCGCCGAGCAGGTGGCGCTGATCTACGACAGCCCCGTCACCTCCACGATCAAGAAATTCACCTACCGGCAGCTCCGCGAAGAGGTGGCGCTGCTCG
>DASZHJ010000277.1:0-1776 GCA_035938015.1 Allostellaceae bacterium | reverse complement strand
TGGGCCGCCGCGGTGATGCGGCGCATGTCGTGGAGCTCGCCGCTGGCGTAGTCGACGTGGGTGAGCATCAGGACCGCGACGCTGCCGTCGAGCGCTTGCTCGATCTCGCTCGGCTCGACCACGCGCAGGGCGTGGTTGCCGCCGAGGAAGTCGATCAACCCCTGGGCGACATAGAGGTCGGTAGGGAAATTCGATGCCTCGGTCAGGATGAAATGGCGGCCCGGCTGAACGCGCAGCGCCTCCGCCAGCAGCTTGAACAGGTTGACCGAGGTGCTGTCGGCGACGATCACCTCGCCGGCTTTGGCGCCGATCAATCGCGCGATCTTGTCTCCGATGCGCGCCGGGGCCTCGATCCAGTGGGCGGCATTCCAGCTACGGATCAGCCCGCTTCCCCATTCGTCGGCGATCACCTTTGTCATGCGGGGCAGCGTCTCTCGTGGCAACGCCCCAAGCGAGTTGCCATCGAGATAGATGACGCCCTCAGGAAGGACGAACTCGTCCCCTAGGGAAGCGAGCGGGTCCTGCCGATCGAAGGACAGGCAGGTCTCGCGGTCCACGGAGCGATTATCCCGCCTCGGCGACCTCTAGAAGTGGCTGGGACACCAGGGCGCGCGGTCGGTCGCGAACATCACGTCGGCACGGGCGACGGCCCCCGGACGGAGCTCCTCGACGCGGCCGGCCTCGAAGAGCGCGCGAAACCGATTTCCGCCAAGGTACACAGCGGCGAGATCAGCGGCCTCGAGTTCAAGGTCAGGGGTGCCGCCGGTGGATTTGCACTCGGCGCCTGCCGGCCCGCCGACCAGCTCGTAGGGCCCGTCGTTCCATGGACAGAAGGCATCGCGCACGCGCAGCCCAAGGCGGCCCTCGACGGCATAACGCCGTCCCGCCAGGGCGGCGGCGACATCCACCAGACGCAACCACACGCCATCTTCGATCCTGGTCTTCGGCTGCCGCGAGTCGGCCAGCAGGAATCGAAGGGGCTCGTCCACCGGGCGCATCTCCGCTGAGACGCGCGCTATCAAGTCCACATCGAGCACGTGGCGCCAGAGGGCCGCGTAGGCTTCGGCGGTGGTCGCGATCAACATCCCGAGTCGTAGCGTCCCGTTTGGGCCTGACGCATCCCATTCCAGCTTGATTCGGTAAATCGCGAAGCCCGACGGGTTCCCGTCGGTTTGGTGGAGAACGCGATACTGTGGACTGGCGCCTTCCCGGGCCACGTCGAGGTCGGTGAGCGCGTTGCGTATCCAGCGTTCATCGAGTCCGAGCATGCCGGGTTGGTTGTGCCGGGCCTGCTCCCAGACGCGGGTGAAGGCGCCAACCGCCGTCGCGACATCCACCATCGAGAGGCGCCCGCTGTCGCTGCCCTTCCTGGCAAAGGCCGTGTGGCGGCGCTCGATCTCCACCGCGGCCTGGTAGGTCGCCAGGCCGTAACCAAAACGCCCATAGATCGGCGCCTCCGAGGCATACAGTGCCGCGAGCGGCTCGCCCCGCTCTCGCATGTCATCGAGCTGGCGGCGCATCATCGCCGTCAACAGCCCGCGCCGGCGATGCGTGCTGAGCACGCTGACACGCGTGACACCGCCGCAGGGCAACGCGCCGCCCGGCACGGTCATCTCGTAGGAGAAGATGCCGGCCGTGGCGACCATCTCCTTGCCATCGAAGAACGCCAGCGTGCGGTCGAACTCGGTGATCTCCTTCGAGATCGCCAGCTCCTCGTCGGTTGGAAGCGACGCGCCAAAGGCGCGCCGCATCAGGGTCGAGTAGGCCCGCTGCTCC
>DASZHJ010000276.1:0-2655 GCA_035938015.1 Allostellaceae bacterium | reverse complement strand
ACGATGACGAGGCCGATCGAGAAGCGGCTCGCGGCACCGGCGCCGTGGGCGAAGATCAGCGGCACCAGGCCCACCACCATGGCGGCGGTGGTCATCAGGATCGGGCGGAGCCGGACGCGTGCGGCGTGCTCGATCGCGGCGCGCTTGTCCAGGTGCTCGTCGACCTGAGCCTGGTTGGCGAACTCCACCATCAGGATGCCGTGCTTGCTGATGAGGCCGACCAGCGTCACCAGGCCCACCTGGCTATAGATGTTGATGGTGGCCCAACCCATGAACAGCGGCAGCAGCGCGCCGCAGATCGACATCGGCACGCTGGTCATGATCACCAGCGGATCGCGTAAACTCTCGAACTGCGCCGCCAGCACCAGGAAGATCACGATCAGCGCGAAGATCATGGTGATCAGCAGCTGCCCGCCCTCCTGCACGTATTGTCGGGATTCCGAGAGGAAGTCGTGGTTGAAGCCCTGGGGCAGCAGCTTCGTCGCCTGGTCGTTCAGGAAATCCACCGCCGAGCCCATGCTGATGCCCGGCCGCAGCACCGCCGCGAACGTGGCGGAGTTGATCTGGTTGTATTGCGTCAACGCGTTCGCCTCGGTCACGTTCTTGACCGAGACCACCGTCGAGATCGGCACCTGCTGGCCGCTCGCGGTCGGCACGTAGTACTGGGTCAGCAGATCGGGCGTGAGCCGGAGCGCCCGCGGCACCTGCGGGATCACCTCGTAGGAGCGGCCCTGCAGATCGAAGCGGTTGATGAAGTTCTCGCCCACCAGCACCGCCAGCGTATCGCCGATGGTCTGCATCTTGATGCCGAGGTCGTTCGCCTTGGCGCGGTCGACGATCAAATGCGCGCCCGGCGCGTTATAGTCGAGGTCGCTGTCGGTGAAGATGAAGAGCCCGCTCTTGTTGGCGGCCTGTTTCAGCTGGTCCATCACCTGGTAGATCGTCTGGTAGCCGCCGGGCGACTGGATCACCATCTGCACGGGCAAGCCGCCCGCGGAGGTCGGCAGCGGCGGCAGCGAGAACACCGCGACCTTCAGGCCCTCGATCTTGCTCACGGCGTCGTTCATCGGCTGGTTCAGCTGCTGCGCCGTGCGCGTGCGGTCCGCCCAGGGCTTCAGGATCGCGCCCGCGAAGCCCTGATTGACGACGGGAACGCCGGCCAGCACGAAAGTCGCGTCGGTCTCGGGGAAGGAGCGGAACGCCTGGTCGAGCGCGTCGCCGTAGGCGTCCATGTAGTCGATGTTGGCGCTTTGCGGCGCCTTGGTCTGCGAGAACAGCACGCCCTGGTCCTCTTGCGGGGCGAGTTCCGCGAAGCTGTGGGTATAGAGAAAGAACACGCTCGCGAGCACGCCCGCGGCGAAGAGCGCGGTCACCGGCCGGTAATCGAGCGACGCGTGGAGCCGCCGGCTATAGGCGCGGGTGATGCCGGCGAAGATGCGGTCGACCAGCTTGGCAAAGCGCGCCTCGTGCATGGTCCGCGTCAGCAGCATCGAGCACATCATCGGCGAGAGCGTGAGCGCGATCACGCCGGAGATGATCACCGCGCCCGCGAGCGTGAAGGCGAACTCGCGGAACAGCACGCCGGTGAGGCCGGTCTGGAATCCGATCGGCGCATAGACCGCGGCGAGCGTGATGGTCATGGCGATGACGGGGCCCACGATCTCCCGCGCGCCGATCAGCGCCGCCTGCACCGGCGTCTTGCCGGCCTCGATGTGCCGGTAGATGTTCTCCACCACCACGATGGCGTCGTCGACCACCAGGCCGATCGCCAGCACGAAGGCGAGGAGCGTCAGCAGGTTCAGGCTGAAGCCCATGGCCAGCATGAACATCGCGACGCCGATCAGCGAGAGCGGGATGGTGACCACGGGGATCACCACCGAGCGCATCGAGCCCAGGAACAGGAAGATCACCACAATCACGATCAGCCCCGCCTGGCCGAGCGTCCAATAGACCTCGTTGATCGAGGCGGTGATGAACTTGGTGCTGTCGTAGGCCACCGCCATCTTCACCGACGGCGGCAGGTCGTGCTCGATCGTGGGCAGCAGCGCGCGCACGCCTTGCACCAAGGTGAGCGGATTGCCGGTGGGCGTCGCGTTGACGCCGATGAACACCGCATGCTGCCCGCTCATTGCCACGCTCGAATTCGTGTTCTGCGCGCCGAGGTCGAGGGTAGCGATGTCCTTGAGGCGCACCAGCGCGCCGTTCCTCGCCTTCACCACCATGTCGCGGAACTCGTCGAGGCTGGTGAGGCCGGTCTCGGCGGTGATGTTGATCAGGTTGAAATAGCCCTTGGACTGGCCGGGCGCCGATTGGAAGTTGTTGGCGAGGATCGCGATGGAGACATCGTCGGCGGAGATGCCGCGCGCCGCCATGCGCGAGGGGTCGAGCCATACGCGCATGGCAAAGGTCTGCCCGCCCAGGATGTCGGCGGAAGAAACGCCGTCCACGGTCGACAGCATCGGCTGCACCACGCGCGCCAGATAGTCGGAGATCGCGGGCCGCGCGAGCTCGTTGCTGGAGAAGCCCAGATACATCACGGCGAAGCCCTGGCCCGTGGTCTTGGTGATCACGGGATCGTTCGCCTCTTTGGGTATCAGGTATTTGACCTGCTGCACCTTAGCCATGACCTCGGTCATGGCCTTGTCGGGATCGAAG
>DASZHJ010000275.1:0-1960 GCA_035938015.1 Allostellaceae bacterium | reverse complement strand
GCGGACAAGGCGCTCTTCGGCCAGCTCAGCGCCTATCCCTCGGCACTCGGCCTTGCCTCGTTCCTCACGCTCTCGCTGGCGATCCTGCCGGGCATCCCCATGGTGCCGTTCCTGGCGCTCTCGGTGCTCACGGGCACCGCGGCCTGGCAGCTCACGCGCAAGCGCGAGAACGAGACGCGCGAGGCCGCCGCCAAGGCGACGGCCGTGGCGGCGCCGCCCAAGGAGGAGCCGATTCAGGCGGCGATGCAGATCGATCAGATCCGCCTGGAGCTAGGCTACGGTCTGCTCTCCCTCATCAACAACGAGCACGGCCCCAAGCTCACCGACCAGGTCCGCTCGCTGCGCCGACAGATCGCCACCGAGATGGGCTTCGTGATGCCCTCCGTGCGCATCCAGGACAATCTGCAGCTCTCCGCCAACACCTACGTGATCCGGGTGAAGGAGATCGAGGTCGGACGCGGCGATCTGCGCCCCAACATGCTGCTGGTCATGGATCCTCGCGGCGAGTCCATCAACCTGCCGGGCGAGACCACGACCGAGCCCACCTTCGGCTTACCCGCGCTCTGGACTGCCGAGAGCAACCGCGAGGAGGCCACTTTCCGCGGCTATACGGTCGTCGAGCCGCAGACCGTGGTCACCACGCACCTGACCGAGGTGGTCAAGGACGCGATGGCGGAGCTGCTCTCCTACGCCGAGACGCAGAAGCTGCTGGACGAGCTCGACAAGAGCCACCAGAAGCTGATCGCCGACATGGTGCCAAGCCAGATATCCGTGGGCGGCATCCAGCGCGTCCTGCAGAACCTGTTGGCCGAGCGCATCTCGATTCGCGATCTCCCGACCATCCTGGAGGGCATCTCGGAAGCCTGCGGCTACAGCCGCAATGTCAGCGTGATCACCGAGCACGTCCGCGCTCGGCTCGCGCGCCAGATCAGCGACTCGCACACCAACGAGAGCGGCTTCATTCCCTTGCTCACGCTGTCGCCGCAATGGGAGCAGGCCTTCGCCGAGGCCATCGTCGGCCAAGGCGACGACAAGCACCTCTCGATGCCGCCGACCCGGCTGCAGGAGTTCATCACCAGTGTGCGCCAGATCTTCGAGCGGCACGCGATGGCGGGTGAGACGCCGGTGCTGCTCACCAGTCCCGCGATCCGGCCTTATGTGCGCTCGATCATCGAGCGCTTCCGGCCCATGACCGTGATCATGTCGCAGAACGAAATCCATCCCAAGGCGCGCATCCGCACGCTGGGGCAGATCTAGAGCGCCCGGAGCCGCCATGCGCCTGCGCAACTTCACCGCGCCCTCGATGCAGGAAGCCATGGCGCTCGTGCGCCAAGAGCTCGGGCCGGAGGCGATCATCGTCTCGAGCGACGACGAGGCGGGCACGGTGCGCGTCACGGCGGCGCTCGAAGAAGCCGAGCCGAGAGCGCCGCAAATCTCCGATACCGACGTCACCGACCAGCTGAGCGAGGCCCTCGCTGCCAGCGGCGTTCCCGGTCCGCTCGCGGAGAAGCTGCTGATGGCGTCGCTGAGCTTCGAGGCCGACGACGTGCTGGTAGCGCTCTCGGGCGCGCTGGCCGCGGTCTACTCATTCATGCCCATCGCGGACCAAGGGCGGTCGCGGCCGCTGATGCTGGTGGGCCCACCCGGCGCCGGCAAGACCATGGCGATCGCGAAACTTGCGGCGCGCGCGGTGATGGCCAAGCGACCCGTCAACCTCGTGACTGCCGACACCGTTCGCGCGGGCGCGATCGAGCAACTGGCCGCGGTGGCGCGAGTCCTTCATGTTGAGCTCCGGACGGCGGAGAACGCGGCGCGCCTTGCCTCCCTGGTCCTCAGGGCGGCACCCGATGCCCTCACCTTGATCGACAGCTCCGGCGTCAATCCCTACAGCACCGCCGACCGCCGGGAGCTCTCGGCCCTGGTCGCGGTCGCCGGCGCCGAGCCCATCCTCGTCATGCCG
>DASZHJ010000274.1:0-9294 GCA_035938015.1 Allostellaceae bacterium | reverse complement strand
AAGTCAAAGAAATCGAAGAGGTAGTCTTCTCTCTCACTCAGAAAATCGGGGTGAAGGAACCGTATGGGCGAGCCCCAATTGATGAGTCCGGCCGCGCTCAGGAGGGGTCGGCTCTCCTTCGCAGCTCGCGCGGTGTATCGGTACAGCATCGGCTGGGTTTGAGGTCCGCGTTGTGCATCACGGCAAATCTGCCAGTTCGACTTCCGGAAAGGGTCGATGCTGTTGAAAAAGTCGGTGACGAGAGCGGAGTACGCAGCAAACGAATCAACGAGCCTCGCAGTCTGAATCAACGCTGCGCGAACGATTGGTTTTTTGATTCAAGATTGCGCCGAGGCCGCGCGCGCAGCAACCGGCGATGCCCATCATCGGCTTCCTAAATGGCGCATCGCCTGACGGATTTGCCCATCGCGTCGCTACTTTCCGCGAAGGACTGAAGGAAGCTGGATACGTGGAAGGGCAGAACGTGGCGATCGAGTTCAGGTGGGCATCCTGACTGCGGTGTTCGAGGCCGCGTCAATTAACTCGGGCTTGAAGATGTCGAGGACCTGATGGACGATCTCCAGCAGGCCCTCGATGGTACATAACCCTAGGCCCAGCTCCATTCATGGACGTTCCAGCTATAGCTGGTGACGTACTGGTTGGCCTTGACGCCGATGACCTCCTTCTTCTTGAGGTCGCCCTCGATAGAGCCGCCTTGGGGCGCGAACGGCACCTCGTCGAGCAGGATCTGCTGGACCTTGGCGTAGGTCTCCTTGCGCTCGGCTTGCTCGGATTGGGTGACACCGAGCTCGAGCAGCTTGTCGAGCGCGGGGTTCTGGTACTGGACGTAGTTCGAGCCGGCGCCGTCCTTGACCGGGATCTGCTTCGAGTGGCAGCGCGCCGTGTAGTCGGGGTCCATTCCGACGGTCGGCTCCCAGGCAACGAGGAGCGTGTCGAACTGGCTCTTCGTCGTGTACTCGCCCCACACGACCGAGGCCGGCATGTTCTTGATCTCCATGGCGACGCCTATCCTCTTCCAGTTCTGCTGGAAGAGCGCCTGACAGCCCTCGCGCGTCCGGTTGCCGGCGGTCGTCGACATGGTGAACTGCATCTTGACGCCGCCTTTCTCACGGATGCCGTCGGCGCCGACACGCCAGCCCGCCTCGTCGAGCATCTTTGCCGCCGATTCGGGATTGGACGTCTCCTCCTTCAGTGCATGGTTGTAGGCCCAATGCGTCGGATGCAGGTAGGAGAAGGTCCGCGCCCAGGTCTTGAAGTAGACGTCGTCGAGCGATTTCTGCATCTCGAGCGCCGTGTAGAGCGCCTTCCTGACCTTCGGATCGGCGAATTGCGGCTTGCCGCAGTTGAAGTAGATGAACTGAACGAACGGCGTCGGCGTCTTCGAGAAATCGAGGCCGGGCAGCGCCGCCGCCTCGACCCAGCGGTCGGAAGGCACGCCCTGGAGGCCGAGATAGTCGATCTCGCCGGTCTTGATCTGGCTGTACATGACGAGCATGTCGGGGACGAATTTATGGATGAACTGCGCGACCTTCGCCGGGCCGCGGTGATAGTTGGGATTGCGCTCGTAGATCATGTGGCTGCCGGCGACGCGGCTCTTTAAGAGGAAGGGCCCGGTGCCAACCGGCTGGCTGTTGTAGGGCGCGGTGTTGATGTCGGCCTCGCCCTTCAAGAGATGCGACGGCACGATGTGCATGTTCTGCCATGCCCAGACAAAGGGCGTGAACGGCCGCGCCAGCTCCATCTCCACCGTGTAGTCGTCGACGACCTTGAAGTTCTTGATCGCATCGAAGCCCCCGCGCGAGCGCACCGCGACCTTGGGATTGATGATCGTCTGGTAGGTGAACTCGACGTCGCGTGCCGTGAAGGGCTGCCCGTCGCTCCACTTGACGTCGCGCTTCAGATTGACCTTCCAGACGAGCCCGTCCGGCGAGATGCCGCCATTGGCGCGCGTCGGCACGGCGGTCGCGAGGTTGGGGATGAAGGTGCCGGTCTCGTCGACGTCCCAGAGCGCGTCGAACATGCAGGATTCGGGCACGTTCTCGGTGCCGGTGTTGACGTAGAGGAGCGGGTTGAACTGCACCGGCTCCTGCGACATCGCCATGATGATGCGGTCCTTGTTCTGCTGCGCGATCGCCGGCGCCGCGAGCGTGCCCGTGCCCGTCGCGGCGAGAAGCGCTCCTTTTGCGGCGCCGGTCAGCACGTCGCGGCGCGTCAATCCGTTGCGGCTTATCTTCGGCATGTGACTCTCCCCTTGGTCGTGTCGCGATCGGCGCTCGCGCCGATTCATGGCTCCATCCTGAGCCTTGGGTCGAGCGCGTCGCGCAGCCCATCGCCCAGAAAATTGAAGCCCATCACGGTAATCGTGATCATAACACCTGGAAAAATCGCGAGCCAAGGCTCGCTGTCGAAATATCCCTGAGCATTCGTCAGCATATTCCCCCAGCTGGCGAGTGGCGGCTGCACGCCATACCCGAGATAGGAGATATAGCTTTCGAGGAGGACGGCGGCGGCGACTTTGAGGGTCGCGGCGACGAGAAGCGGCGCCATGATGTTCGGCAAGAGCTCGCGCGTCATGATGCGGACGCCGCCCGCCCCCAAAGCCCGCGCCGCCTGGACGAAATCCTGCTCCTTCAGATGGAGGATCTCGGCGCGGATGATGCGCGCCACCTCCATCCATGAGGTGAGCCCGATGATGAGCGAGATCGAGATCAGGGTGGGGGTCACGAAGGCCGCGACGACGAGCAGCAGGAAGACCTGCGGGAAGCACAGCATCATGTCGACGAAGCGCATGAGGAGCGTGTCGACCCAGCCGCCGTAATAGCCCGAGACGAGACCGACGAGCGCCCCGGTCAGCACCGTCGTCGCCATCGCGACGACCCCGACCGTCAGCGAGATCTGGCCGCCATAGAGGAGGCGGCTCAACGTGTCGCGGCCGAGCTCGTCGGTACCGAGCGGGAAGGCGCTATGCGTGAGCGGCGCGAAGAAGCGGACCGAGGTGTCGAGCTCGACCGGGTCGTGCGGGGCGAGGGCCGGCGCGAAGAGCGCGGCAAGGCCGAGGAGCACGACCGCGACCGCGCCCAAGAGCGCCGGGCGGTGGTGCGTGAAGCGGCCGAGGAGGCTCTCGCGTCTCGCCGCGGCGCTCATGCGAGGCGCACCCGCGGATCGAGAAGGGCGATCGCGATGTCGGCGAGGAGATTGCCGAGGATGACGAAGAACGCGGTGAACATGATCATGCCCATCAGGATCGGATACTCCTTCATCGTGAGCGCATCGACGAAGAGCCGACCCATGCCGGGCCAGCCGAAGATCGACTCGGTGACGAGCGCGCCCGAGAAGAGCACCGGCAGATCGGTGCCGAGGAGGGCGATGAGCGGCTTCACCGCGTTGGGGAAGGCATGGCGGAAGAGCCGCTCGCGCGGCCGCAGCCCCTTGGCGCGGGCGGTCCGCATATAGTCCTGGTGCAGCACCTCGAGGAAGGACGAGCGCGCGTAGCGGCTGTATGTCGCGGTGATCACCAGGGCCAGCACGAGCGTCGGCAGAATGAGGTGGCGCAAGAGGTCGACGACGTTGCCCTCCTCGCCGAGCTCGTACATGCCGCCGCTCGGCAGCCAGCGGAGATCGACCGCGAAGACGAAGATCGCCATGAGGCCGAACCAGAAGGTCGGGAAGGAGAGCGCGACAAGGGCTCCTGATGTCGCGAGATAGTCCCAGACCGAGTAGCGCCGCGCCGCCCCGATCATGCCGACGGTGATACCGAGGAGGAGCGCGATCGAAAGCGCCGAGCCCATGAGGAGCATCGTCGCCGGCAAACGCTCGACGATGACCCACAGAACGGGCCGGCCGCCGAAGAACGTGTAGCCCCAATTCCCGGTGAACATTCCGGTCGCCCATTTGAGGTACTGCACGTGGACCGGCTGATCGAGCCCGAAGATGATTTTGATCCGCTCGATGTCCTGGGCGGTGATGGTGGGGTTAAGGGTGTAGACCGCGAGCGGCCCGCCGGGCGCCAAATGCATGAGCCCGAAGCCGATGACCGAGACGCCGATCAGCAGCGGTATCGCCTGAAGGACGCGGCGGCCGATATAGGACAGCATGCCTCGCCTCCCTTAGGGCCCGTGCAGATGGCAGGCGACGATCTGCCCGCCGGGAAGCCGGGTCGGCAACGGCGTCTCCTGGGCGCAGCGCGGCATCGCCTGCGGGCAGCGCGGATGGAAGGCGCAGCCGCTCGGCGGGTCCGCCGGCGAGGGAATGTCGCCGCCGAGGGTCGCGTCGCGGCGCGCTCGACCCGGCTCCGGCGACGGCACCGCGTTCAAGAGCGCCTCGGTATAGGGGTGCTTCGGGGCGAAGAACAATGTCTCGCGCGGCGCCATCTCGACGATGCGGCCGAGATACATCACGGCAACCCGATCGCAGATGTGGCTGACGACGCCGAGATTGTGCGAGATGAAGATATAGGTGAGGCCGAGCTCAGTCTTGAGGCGCTTCAGCAGGTTCAAGATCTGCGCCTGTATCGAAACGTCGAGCGCCGAGACCGGCTCGTCGGCGACGATGAGCCGCGGACGCAGGGCGAGCGCCCGCGCAATCCCGACGCGCTGGCGCTGGCCGCCGGAGAATTCATGCGGGTAGCGCTGCGCCGCGTCGGCGGGAAGCCCGACCATGGAGAGGAGCTCCGAGACCCGATCGCCAAGCTCGTCTCGCCGCGCGACGCGGTGGATCTCGAAGGGCGCCGCGAGGATCCGCCCCACCGTCATGCGCGGGTTCAGCGACGACATGGGATCTTGAAAGATGAACTGCATCCGGCGGCGCAGCGGCATCATCTCGCGGAGCGGCAGGCGCGTGATGTCGCGGCCTTCGAATACGATCGAGCCTTCCGTGGGTTCGATCAGCCTCAAGATGGTCTTGCCCGCGGTCGTCTTGCCCGAGCCACTCTCGCCGACGATGCCGAGGACCTCTCCCGCCTCGAGCTCGAGGTCGACGCCATCGACGGCGCGAACGTTGCCCACCGGTCGCCGCAGCAGCTTCGAGAGAATCGGGAAGTGCGTACGCAGCCCCCGGACCTGCAGGAGCGGCTCAGCCATGTCGCGGTTTCCAGCACGCGACTTCTCGCCGAGCCCCAGCGGGAAGCAGCTCGGGCTTGTCTCGGCGGCACGCCTCGTCGGCAAAGGGGCAGCGCGGCGCGAAGGCGCATCCCGCAGGAAAATCCCCCAGGTCCGGCACGACGCCCGGGATCTCCGGAAGCTCGGGCTCGGGCGTGCGCACGATTCGCGGGATCGAGCGAAGCAACCCCTGCGTGTAGGGGTGCAGCGGTGCCGCGAACAGCGCGCCGACCGGCCCGGTCTCGACGATGCGCCCAGCATACATCACGGCCACGCGGTGGGCGGTCTGCGCGATAACGGAGAGATCATGGGTGATCAGCAGGATCGCCGTGCCCATCTCGCGCTGCAGCCGCGCCAGCAACGCCAGGATCTGGGCCTGGATCGTGACATCGAGCGCCGTGGTCGGCTCGTCGGCGATCAGCACGGACGGATGGCAGGCGACGGCGATCGCGATCATCACGCGCTGTCGCATGCCCCCGGAGAACTGGTGCGGGTAGGCGTTGGCGGCCCGGTCCGGACCGGGAATCCCGACGACCCCCAACAGCTCCCGCGTGCGTGCCCGCGCCGCCCGCGCCGAAAGGCCGAGATGCCGAATTAAGACCTCATCGATCTGGCGGCCGACGGTCAGGAGCGGATTGAGCGACGTCATCGGCTCCTGGAACACCATCGATATCTGCAAACCTCTGAGCTCGGAAATCGTCCGCTCGGGTAGCCGTAAGAGATCCCGACCGTCAAACATGACTGCACCCGATGAGATCTCGGCGGGTGGACACTCGAGCAGGCGCATCAAGGCCAGCGACGTCACGGTCTTGCCGCTGCCGCTTTCGCCGACGAGGCCAAGGGTCTCGCCCTGGTGCAGAGAGAAGGAGACCCCATCCACGGCGTTGAAGGCGCCGCCCGGCAGACGGAACCGCACACGGAGGTTCTCGACGCTCAGCGCCGGAACGGCCGAATTGTCGGGCGCCTTTCGTGCCACCGGGTCGAGCTTAGCGGCAGCCTGATGCGGATCGGTCATTAGGCCGGCTCCATCGATCGATCGGCTGCTGCTTTCCCCACGAGCGCGACGCCCTCCCCATGGGCCTCAGCGTGCACCGAATAATGCCGGTTGAGCAACGAATCGCTTGCTCGGACCAGGAAATGGCCCTCATGCGTGCTTTGATCTTGCGGATACCCGGGCGCGAGAGGGGCCAGAAGTATGAAGGGGGCTTGGTCAACGAGAGACGCTCGCGACAACTCACGAGTCCGCTCCGGGTCCAAACTCGGCCATTGGCGGATGGCCGCGCACAGGTCAGTTCGGGCTCTGAAAGCAGACAGTCGTCGACGCGGTTTGTCGGTCTCTGCCACAAGCGGACGTCGCCGCCTTCAAGCGCAGGCATCATCCGGCCCGGCCCTAGCCGTAATCAGAATGGGGACCGGCTGGCTCCGCCATCGATGGCGATCGCGGCTCCCGTCAGAAAGCTGGCCTTGCGGCTTGCGAGGAAGACCACGAGCGCGGCAAGGTCGCTCGCATCGCCGAATCGACCGACGGGAATATGCGCCGCAAGTCGAGCATTCGCGGCTTCCCGCGGCAGCCCTTCCTCTCGCGCCAGCTCGTCGATTCTTCGGCGATTGCCGCCGGTATCGAAATAACCGGCCGATACGAGGTTGACCCGAATGTTGTCGCGGGCGAGGTCGGTCGCCAGCATTTTGGCAAGACCGGCGATCCCGAGCCGCATGACGGTCGAGAGGGGCAGCTCGGAGGCGGGCTCGCGCGCCGTCCGCGAGCCGATGAAGACGATGTCGCCGCCGCCGCGCGCGCGCATGGCGGGAACGATCGGCCGGGTGAGCCTCACGGCGCTCATCAGCAGAAGGTCGAATGCCGCATACCAATCGCCGTCGCCGAGCTTGTCGAAGCCGCCCGCAGGAGGATGGCCGGAGTTGACCACAAGGATGTCGGGACCGCCCAGTTCCCGGGTGACGCGCTCGACGAGCCCTGCGACATCCTCGGCGCGCGAAAGGTCGGCCGCGATGGCGAGCGGCGGCCGCCCGCCGCGCCGGGTCAGCTCGGCCTTGGCGTGGTCGAGAGCATGCTGGCGCCGGCCGCAAATGGCGACCGAGCAGCCCGCCTCGGCGAGCGCCGCCGCGCAGGCGAAGCCCAGACCCTCGCTCGCGGCGGTGACAAGTGCCGACTTGCCCTCGAGCGGCGGTTTCACGTTGCATCCGTGGCGGACGGTTTCAGGCCCAGCAGCGCCTCGGCATTGAGGTGCAGCGCCTTCTCCAGTGTCCGGGCCTGCCACGGAAGCGACAGGAACCAGTCGGTGTAGGCCTTGAGCGGGCAGAAAGGATAGGCCGTCGCGAACAGGAACTGGTCCTGCATGAACCCGTTGGCGGCGCGCACGTAGTCGTCCGTGCCCGGCAGGTTCGGCAGGTACATGTCGGGCGACAGATAGAGATTCGGCCGGCGGAAGGCGACGTGGATGATCTCCTGCACCCAGGGCCAGTTGCCGTGCGAGGACACCACCGGCAGTTTCGGGAAATCGCCCAGCACACGGTCGATGTGCTCGGGCGACGTGTAGCTGATGTCGGGCCCGGCGGCGCCCCCGCTCATGATGACGACGCCGATACCGAGGTCTTCGCAGGTCGCGTAAAGCGGATAAAGACGACGGTCGTCGACATGCAGGGGCTCGGCGAGAGCGCCCGGCTCGATGTTGACCATCTTCAATCCGAGACGCTGCGCTTCCTCGATCTGCAGCATCGCCGCTTTGCGGATGGCCGGATGGAGCGAGCCGACCGCGACGAAGCGCGTCGGGTGCGCGGCGGCGATCTCGGCCACGTCCTGGTTCGTCACGACGCCGAGCTTGTCGGTATTGCGCGCGACGACGACCCCGGTCGAGATGCCGGCTGCGTCCATTTCGGCAAAGAGCAGGTCGAGCGACTGCTTCTGCACGGAAGGCGCGGGCTCGAAGCCGAGCTTGGCGGTGTAGCGGTCTCGATTGTCGGGCGCGCTGTAGATGCGCGTCTTCAGGAAAGCTCCGGTCGGCGGCCGCAGTCTGAAATCGATGATCCGCATCTCGGTCTTTGCGGAATGTCGGACCTAGGTCGCGAGACCGAGGATGCGGGCGGCGTTCAGGCCAAGACAGCGCCGGCGCGTCTCGTCCTCCTCGAACGCCATCGCCTTGAACTGCTCGACGCTCTGCTTCAGCGGCCGCACCGGGTAGCTGCTTGCGTAGAGCAGCCGGTGCTGAAGGTAATAGTTGGCCGCACGCAGGTATTGCTCGGCGCCCGGCGTGTTGGGAATGTGAAAGTAGAAATCCGGTGCCAGGTAGACGTTCTTGCACTGGAAGGCGACAGCGCAGATCTCCGTGGTCCAGGGCCAGGAGCCGTGGGGTATGTTGATCTTGAGGTTGGGGAAGGCCTTCGCGACCCGCTGGATGTGCACGGGCATCGAGTAGCTGAGGTCGGGTCCGATGAAGATGCTGGCCGTGAGCGACAGGATCAGCCCGCGCTTGTCGCATTTCTCGTAGATCGGGAACAGCTTCTCGTCATCGTCGTAGAGGGGCGGATCGGACCAGCCATTGTCCATGGCGACGCCCTTGAAGCCCCAGTCGACGATGCGGTCGATTTCCCTCAGCGCCACGTCGAGATTGGAGCCGTTCACCCCGCCGAACGCCAGGAACCGGTCGGGGTATTGCTGCACCAGCTCGGCGACCTCCTCGTTGGGGACGGAGCCATAGGCCGGCGCCGATTGGCGCCCCATGATCACCGCCTTGTCGATCCCCGCCTCGTCCATCTCGTCCATGAAGGCGCTCATCGAGCGCTCCTCGAAGGACTTGTACGGGGGCAGGCCGATATAGAGCGGCGAGATCGTCGCGGGGTCGGGATTCTTCGGCCGCTCGCGGAAGATCCAGCTCTTCAGAAAGGACTTGTAGGGAGGGCGCACTCTGAAATCGATGATCATCTGGAACTCTCGCTGACGCGTACGGCGCAAAGGAGGGACTGCGGCAACCCGCCGCCCTCACTGTTTGGAGGCTGCGATCGCATCGACCATAACACGACATTTCTTCCACAGGAATCCCACGCCGAAGGACGATCGGGCGGGTGGGTCCGAAAAATATTGACCGAGAATTCGGTTCATCTCGTCGAGATCATCATGGCTCGTCATGAAGATCGTCAGTTTGACGACATTGTCGAGGCCGGCATTGGCAGCGACGAGGATGGT
>DASZHJ010000273.1:0-11521 GCA_035938015.1 Allostellaceae bacterium | reverse complement strand
CATCGGTCGCGACCGTGACGAGCGCATCCTCGCTGCCGAGCTCGAGCCGCTTCGCCGTCTTGATCGCCGCCAGCACGTTGGCGATGCTGGAGAGGCCGAGACCGTCGAGCCGCTCGAGCAGAGTGGGGTCGAGGTGCCGGCGGCCGGCCAAATAGCGCCGGCCCACCTCGCTGTTGAGCAGCAGGTTGAGCGCATCGGTGCTGCGATCCGATATGCCCACGACGACGTCGGTGTTCATGACATTGTGAATGAACGGGATGTGCTTGTCGCCAATGCCCTGGATGTTGTGCTCGCCATAGCCGTTGTAGAGCATGGTCGGGCACTCCACCGCCTCGACGGCCACGATCTTGGCGCCGAGCTCGGTTTTGAGATAATCGCCTGCGCCCAGCGTGCCCGCCGAGCCCGATGCCGCCACGAAGGCGGCGAGCCGCAGGCTGTCATCGCGCCTCTGCGCGTCCTCGAAGACCGCGCGCAGCGCCGGCCCCGTGCAGACATGGTGCGCGAGGTAATTCCCGAACTCCGAGAATTGATTCAGGATGACGTTCGCGGGGTCGCGCGCCATCTCGTTGCAGGCGTCGTAGATCTCCTTGACGTTGCTCTCGGTGCCCGGGGTTCTGACGATGTCAGCGGGCGACCTGACCCAGCGCTGCAGCCAATCGAAGCGCTCCCGGCTCATGCCCTCCGGCAGGATCGCGACGCCGCGGCAATCGAGGATGCGCGAGATCGCCACGCCCCCGCGGCAGTAATTCCCGGTCGACGGCCAGACCGCCTTCTGGCGCTCGGGATCGAATTGGCCGGTGACGATGCGGGGCACCAGGCAGCCATAGGCCGCCAGCACTTTATGCGCGCCGATCATGGGAAAATATCGGGCGAGCGCCACGAGGATGCGGGCTTTGACGCCCGTCAGCGCTTCCGGCAAATCGAGATAGAGGGGCACGGGATCGATGCCGCGGCGGGACGCATCGTTGTACCAATGCACGCGGAAGAGATTGCCGGCGTGCGCGGCGTCCGCATCGAGCTCGGCCAGCTGAGCCCGGACCGAGGCCGGACTCTTCCGGGGATCGGCCAGTTGCGCGAAGGTCGGCAACACCACGCGCGCCCCACGCAAGTGACGGATGGCGCGGTCATAAACCTGCCGGTCGACGATCTCCGTGGTGAGCTCGGTCCATCCTGTCACTTGGCTCGTGCCCTGCGCCGTCAACTCGCCCTATCGTCTTATCGTCCTAATTTTAATACCATGTAGCCGGTCACGTCGGCAAGGAGGGGCCGTGGAAGTCCAGGACCTTGTCCAGGAATTGCCGCGTGCGCTCTTGCGTCGGAGCGGAGAAGAACGTCTCGGGCGGCCCCTCCTCGACGATGACGCCGCCGTCGATCAGCACCGCGCGATCAGCCGCCATCCGGGCGAAACCGATCTCGTGGGTCACCACCACCATGGTCATGCCGCCACGCGAGAGGTCCAGCATCACCTTCAGGACCTCGCTCACCATCTCCGGATCGAGCGCCGAGGTCGGTTCGTCGAACAACATCACCTTGGGCTTGAGCGCAAGCGCGCGGGCAATCGCGATCCTCTGCTGCTGCCCGCCGGAGAGCTGCTCGGGATAGGCTTTCTCCTTGTCCGACAATCCCACGACGGCGAGAAGCCGGCGAGCCTCGGCGGTGGCGACGTCGCGACCGACCCTCAGCGCCTTGATCGGCGCGACCGTGATGTTCTCGAGCGCGGTCAGATGCGAGAACAAATTGAATTGCTGAAACACCATGCCGAAGAAGCGGCGCTGGGCGGACACGCGCGCATCGGAGAGCTCGACCATCCGGCCGTTCGCCAGCTCGTATCCCATCAAGCAGCCGTCGACCTTCACCCAGCCCGCATCCGGCTTCTCCAGGTGATTGAGGCTGCGCAGGAAGGTGCTCTTGCCCCCGCCGCTTGGGCCGACCACCACCACCACCTCGCCCTTGGCGATCCGCATGGTGATGCCCTTGAGGACATGCAGCGCGCCGAAATGCTTGTGGATGTTCTCGGCCTCGAGCATCCAGGCCCCGTTGCCGACGCCCGCCTCCATCGCGTCACTGCGCGTCATGGGAGAGCAGCACCTTCTCGATCTCCGCCCGCGCTTCGCTCGAAGCGAAGGCGGCGCCGCGCGCTTTCGCGGGCGCATGGCTCCGCGAGAAATGGGTCTCCAGCCGAACCTGGATGAAGCCCCAGATCGTCGTCATGACGAGGTAATAGAAAGCAGCGACGATGAAGATCTCCAGCACCTTGAACTGCACCTGAATCAGCACCTCCGTCCGCCGCAGGAGTTCCTCCATCGAGATGACCGAGGCCAGCGAGGTGGTCTTCAGCAGGCTGTTGAACGTGTTCCCAAGCGGCGGGATGATGACGCGCATCGCCAGCGGCAGTACGATGATGCGCATGGTCATCGCGTGGGTCATGCCGACGGAGCGTGCCGCGTCGAACTGACCCTTCGCCACCGACAAGATGCCGGCGCGGATGATCTCGGCGAGGTACGCGCCCTCGTTCAGCCCCAATCCCAGAAGGCAAGACTCGATGACGTTGAAGCGGATGCCGAGCTGGGGCAGGCCCGTGTAGATGATGATGAGCTGCACCAGCACCGGCGTCCCGCGCATCAGCCAGATGTAGAAGGCTGCCGGCTTGTTCAGAAGCGGGTTCGTGGACATCCGCATCAAGGCTGCGAGCGTGCCGCAAACCAGCCCGATCGCGAGGCAGGCCAGCGATAGCGCGAGCGTGACGCCGGCCCCCTTCAGCAGATAGCCATTGTGCAAATAGTGGAAGAACGCGCTCCAGTCCCACATTTATCAGCGCTTTCGCTCCGATCCGCCCGCTAGGGCGTGTTGGTGCATTGGGGAGCCGGCAACGGGCCGGTCACGATCTTGTACGGTCCCGGCAGCGTGCAGTGATGGTAGCTCGCGAACAGCTTGTCGAAGCTGCCGTCCGCCTTCATCTCGTTCATCACGCCGGCGACGGTCTCCGCCAGCGCCTGGTCCTTGAAAGCGAGCGCTTCGGCGTGCGGATCGAACCCGCTGAGCGCGATGCGGAAGAATGTCTGACCGGTCTTCTGATAGTAGAAAGCCTGCTCGGTTCCGATGAAGGCGCCGTCGACCTGGCCGGCGGAGAGCGTCTGCAGAACCTCGGCGTAAGTCTTGAACGCCTGCACGTCGATACCCGGCTTGCCTGCGGCCACCAAGGCATCGCTCGCTTGCTTGGCGTCGCTCGCGTCGACCGTGCCGAGCTCGACCGCGAATTTCTTGCCGGAAAAATAGTCGAGGCCCTTGACGTCGTCCTTGTTGTCCTTGCCGACGACGATCGCCAAGGTCGAGGCGCCGTAGGGGATCATGATCACCTGCGAGGCGCGCTCGGGCGTGTAAAACATGAAGGAGTTGATCAGGTCGAACCGGCCATCCTGCAGGCCCGGGATCATGGTCGCGAATTGCACGCTCTCGAACACCATCTTGAGGCAGAGCCGCTCGGCAATGGCATTGCCCAGATCGGGATCGAGGCCGATGATGTCGCCGTCCTCGTTGACGTATTGGATCGGCGCCACCGTCGGATTGATGGCAGCGATCAGGCTGCCCTTGCGGATGAGCGGGGGATGCCCGATCTTCTGTTCGCAGGCCGCTTGCGCCGCGCTCGCCCATAAGCTCAGCGCCAAAACGGCGCTTACCAGTTCCGACAGAATCGAAATTCTCTTTCTGCTCATCTCAGCCCCCTCGGTTGACATCTTCGACAAAGGTTCCAGCGCCACGCGGTCGCCCGGCATCGGCCGAGCATTGGCGCGCTCTTCGCATCGCGCTATGATTCCTTCGGTCCGGGGCGCGATGGCGCTCGCAACCGACATGGAAGGGTCCGGCATGCCCAAGATTCTCTCGCGCGCCGACATCGAGCAATTCGAGCGCGACGGCTATACGGGCCCGGTGCAGGTGCTGTCGGCGGACGAGGTCAAGACCTATCGCTCGCGCCTCGAGGCCTTCGAGGCGCGATACCCCGAGCACGTCAAGAAGCTCAAGAGCAAGTCGCATCTCCTTTGCCCTTGGGTGCTCGAGATCGCGGAGCATCCGCGCATCCTCGACGTGTTCGAGGATCTGCTCGGCCCGAATATCCTGTGCTGGAGCATGGCGTGGCGGATCAAGAAGCCGGACGGCCAGACCTTCGCCGGCTGGCATCAGGACACCGCCTATGGCGGCGTCAAGCCGTTGCTCGCCTTCGGCGCGCTGGCATTCTCGGAGTGCAGCGCGCGAGAGGGCTGCCTGCGTGTCGTGCCGGGCTCGCACAAATGGGACGTGCTCCCGCATGCGGATACCGAGGATCCCAAGAGCATCCTGGCACGCGGTCAATACATCACCGCGGACTTCGACAAGTCCAACATCGTCGATCTCGCGCTGCGGCCCGGCGAAATGGCGCTGATCAACAACGCCATCGTCCATTGCTCCGGCACGAACACCTCGACCGACCGGCGGATCATGCTGCTGGTCGAAATGATGGCGACCCATGCCTATCACGTGAATTTCCGGGATTCGGCCCTGCTGGTGCGCGGCATCGACACCCATCACAACTTCGACATCGATCCGCGGCCCGATGCGGAGTTTTCTCCGGCGGCTCAGGCCAACTGGAAGCTGGCGATCGATCGGCGCGCGAAAATCATTTTCGCGGGCAGCCACCTCGCCCCGAGCGAGGCCTACGGCGGCACGCGCCCGGCGACTTGATCGGCGATCGCGAACACGCCGCATAGGATCACCCACTCCCGGAGATCGTCGCGCGGACATCCACGGCGACCGCTCCCGCGCCGCGCTTGCGCAGCACCAGCGGATTGATCTCCACATCGGCGAGCCGGGGGCCAAGGTCGGCAGCGAGCCAGCTCATTCTCTCGATGACGTCGGCGGTCGCCTCGAGGTCGAGCGGTGGTTGCCCTCGAATGCCCTCAATGATCGGCGCGATGCGCAGCCGCCGCAGGAGTGCGACCGCCTGCTCGCGAGAGACCGGCGCGGACGCGAGCTCCACGTCGCCGAGGAGCTCGACCAGAATGCCGCCGGAGCCCACCAGCACGATGGGCCCGAATTGCGGATCGCGCCGGATCCCGACAATGAGCTCGGCACCGCCCTGCGCCATCTCCTGAACCAGGCAGCCCCCGATGGCGGCAGTGTGCCGGCGAGCGAGCGTGGATGCGATCGCCCGCCACGCCTCGCGTACCGCGGCTTCGTCCCGCAGATCGAGCCATACCGCACCCACATCGCTCTTGTGCAGGAGGTCGCGGGCGATACCTTTGAGGGCGACGGGGTATCCGATCTCGCGCGCGGCATTCACGGCGGCATCGATATCGCGGGCCATCGTTTCGCGGGCCAGCGGTATTCCGTAGCTGCGCAGGACACTTGATATTTCCGCCGCACCCGCTGGAGCGGCTGAGATCGGGGGAAGGGCAGCGGGGCGCGTCGCCGCTGGCGCGACGACCTTCGCGGCCCGGTGCCGCTCGACGAGATGCTTGAGGACGTGCAGCATGCCGTCCTCCGGCGCCTCGAAGAAGGGGCAGCCGAGCTCGCGCAACGCCGCGCGTGGACGATCGGCGGCGGGCCCTGGAAGCACGGAGCAAATGAGCGGTTTGCCGCTCGCCAAACCTTCGGAAGCGAGCAGCCGAGTGCGCGCCTCGAAGAACGGCATCGAACTCAAGGCCAGCACGATGACGGCGACATCGGGATCGGAGGCAAGCGCCTTCATGGCGGTGCCGGCGATCTCCACGGATTCCGGGAGCTTGCGACCGCCGAGGTCGACGGGGTTGTCGGCTTGCGGCGGCAAGAGCACTTCACCGAGCGCAGCCTTGGTCGCCGGCGACAGTTGCGCCAACCGCAAGCCGCTCTCGGAAATTCGATCCGACAGGATACCCGTGCTGCCGCCCGAGCCCGAGATGACGGCGATGCCGTCACCCTGCAGCGTCGGCCAGCGCGAGAGCAGGTCCGCGAGGCGCACCATCACGGTCGGATCGTTCGTGAGAATGACGCCCTGCTCGCGGCAGATCGCCTGAAACACCTCGTAGGACCCGGCGAGGCTCGCGGTATGCGAGCGCGCCGCCTTGACACCAGCGGGCGTTCGGCCGGTCTTGAGCACGACCATCGGCTTGCCGGCGCTTCGGCTTGCCCTGGCCGCCCGGACAAACCTCCCGGGATCGACGAACCCCTCGACGTAGACGCAGATCACGCGGGTGCCGGGGTCGTCGACCATGTACTCGATGAAATCGCAGAGCTCGAGGTCGCACTGATTGCCGAGCGACACACAGGCGCTGAATCCGATGCCGTCGCCGTAAGCGCGGTCGAAGATCGAGACCATCAGCGCGCCGCTCTGGCTCGCCAAGCCGATGTCCCCGACGAGCAGCCGCTCGGCCTCGAGCACCACCGAGGAGCAGAGTGTGAGATGGTATGCCGGATTCAAAAACCCCATGCAATTTGGACCGATGATCCGCATGCCGGAGCGGCGGCCGATGGCGGCGATCTCGTCCTGCTGCGCCGCGCCCTCGGCGCCGGCCTCGGCGAAACCCGTGGTCATGATGACGCAGCAACCGACGCCGGCTTCGGCGCAGGCCGCGATGCTACCGACCAGCTCCTTCGGCGGTACCGCAAGGATCGCAACATCGACGGTTTCCGGAGATTGACCGATCGTGGGATAGGCGGTGTGGCCGAAGACCTCGCTTCGCCGCGGATTGATCGGCACGATCCGGCCACCGAAACGATGCCGCGTCAGGAAATACATGATGCGGCCGCCGAACTTGTCACGATTGTCGGATGCGCCGAACACCGCGACAGAGCGCGGGTGCAGGATTTCCTTGATCGAAAGCCGTGCCGGCGCGCGCTCCACCATCCGGGCTCGCCTCAGGTGAAGGCCGCAGCGCCGAACAGCTCGCGCCCGACGATGAGCCGCTGGATGCCCGAGGTTCCGTCGATCACCGTCAGCATCCGGCAATCGCGCCAGCACCGCTCGACACCGGCCTCACGGGAAAGCCCGTGCGCGCCCATGCAGTCCATGGCGACGTGGCAGACCTCGACGGCGGTCTCGGTCGCAAAGAACTTCGCCATCGCGACTTCCCCCGGGACGCGGCGGCCGGCGTCCAGCGAGGCGAGCGCACGCAACGCGAGGAGCCGCGCAGCCTCGAGCCTTGCGGCGGCTTCGGCAAGAGCCGACTGGATCGCCTGGAACTTCGAGAGCGGACGGCCGAAGGCGAATCGCTCCTTGGCATAGGCGATGGCCGCGTCTAGCGCGCGCCGCGCCATGCCGACCGCCTGCAACCCCACGAAGGCGCGCGAGGCCTCGATGCCCCGATTGAATTGCTCGGCGCCCTGCCCGGGCGCGCCCAGCAGGTTTTCCTTGGGTACGCGCACGCCGTTGAATCGCAGCTCCGCGAAAGAGATCGCCTCCATGCCGGTAGCCTCGAGCTCGCGGCTTTCCCACGGCGACTCCGCGCGCTCTAGGACAAGGCGGCTGGTCTTCGGTCGGATGTCCCCGCCGTCACCGGTGACGACGAGCAGCGTGATGAGATCGCTGACGCCACCCAGCTTGATCCATTTCTTGACACCGTCCACGCGAAACTGGCCGCCCGCCTCCACCGCAGTGGTTTTCAATCCGCGCAGATCGGAGCCAGCCTGCGGCTCAGTGATCGCCGCCGTCGAGACCAGCTCGCCCGAGAACAGTCGCGGCAACCAGCGTGCCTTCTGCTCCGGCGTCCCCAAATAATTTATGGTCCGAGGCGGTACGATTTCCCCGAGGATGATCGGACCATCGGCCAAAGCCTCCAGCAGCAGGCCGTAGTCGACATAGCTCATCCCGGCGCCGCCGATATCCCGGCCGATGGTGCTGCCGAGATAGCCCAGCGGCTTGAGCGCGCCGTAAATGGCGCGCCACTGCTCGACGCTCAGCTTCTGGCCACGCGGCAACGCCTCGACCACCGGCGCTATCTCGCGCGCGACTGTGCTCCGTGCGCGCTCTTGAAGCTCGAGCTGCTGCTTGCTGGGCTCGAAATCCAAATCAGCGCCCCTCGAAGCGCGGTTTGCGCTTCTCCTTGAAGGCGGCGATCCCCTCGTTGTAGTCGTGCGATCCCTGCGTCTTCTCCGACCAGTAGGTCTCGAGATGCCGCGCGGCCTCGGGCCCCTCGGTGTATTGGCTGTGGATCGCTTCCTTGATGGCGCGGAACACCAGCGGCGCGCCGGTTGCAACGCGGGCGGCAATGGTCGCGAGCTCCGCGTCGAATTCGTCGTCGGCGACCACGCGGCTCACCAGACCGAGGTCTCTCGCCTCGCCAGCCGCGATGTCGTCCCCGAGCACGAGCATGTCGAGCGCGCGGTTACGCCCGATGTAGTGGCAGAGCCGGACCAGGCTCATGCCCCAACTCGGGACAATGCCGAGATAGGCGTCACCCGTGCGGAACTTCGCGTTCTCGGCGGCGATGCGTACGTCGCAAGCCTGGGCGATGGCAAATCCGCCTCCGATGCACCAGCCGCGGATTGCGGCGATCACGGGCTTTGGAAAAGTCTCGATCCGCTCGACGAGAGAGCGGCCGGCCTCGCGAAAGGCAGTGGAGGGATCGCCGTCGTCCTTGGGCTTGTCATCGAGGTTCGCGCCGGCGCAGAAGGCGCGAGTTCCAGACCCTGTCAGCACGACGCAGCGCGTCTCCGCGCGCCGCACCAGCTCGCCGAAAGCCGCAAGCAGCTCGTCGAGCGCCTGCGGCGAGACGGTGTTGAGCGGCGGCCTGTTTATGGTGATGGTCGAAACGCGATCGGAATGATCGAGCCGAATGGTCTGAAACAAGAGGCCCCCTCTCCTCCGGCCGATTCGGCCGCCCGCTCGGCGGTTTTCGTCGTTGACAAGCCGGCGAAGCCACGCGGATGATTTGGCGGCTCAGTTAGCGCCCGGCTGAGATGAGTGTCAATAAAGGGTGTGCTCGCGGCATGGCTGCAAATCAGCAATTCCGCCGGAAGAAATGCAGACCGCTCGCCGGCGCGGTGACAACCACGGGAGGTATCATGTCCTTCGAGGGATTCCCGGGCCGAGATGTTCGCGCCAAGCTCGATCATCCCGTCATCGACGCCGACGCGCACGTGGTCGAATGCGATTTCGCGCATCTCGATTTCGTGCGCCAACTCGCCGGCGAGGAGATGGCCAAAGCCGCGCTTGCCGTCCGCGACCATCGCGGCCCTACGGTCCGCGGATTCTGGTGGGGGCTACCGTCGGGACCGCATACCGGCGACCGGGCCATGGCACAATTGCCGCGCTACTTCCGCGCGCGCATGGACGAGCTCGGCATCGATTTCGCGCACTGCTACACCACGCGTGGCCTCAGCCACATCTATATTCCCGACGAGGCGCTGCGGCGGGCGAGCTGCCGCGCGCTCAATATGCTCTACGCCGAGATGTTCGCCGACGTGAAAGACCGGCTCCGGCCGGCGGCGGTGATCCCGACCTATACGCCGCAAGAAGCGATCGAGGAGCTGGAGTTCGCGGTCAAGGAGCTCGGCCACAAGACCGTCATGATCGGCACCGAGCTGCGCGGGCCCGCGCGGCCGGCGACCGGCAAGGACCCGTTCCTGCATCCGACGCAATCGACCCGCTCGATCGTGATGGATGCGCCTTACGATTACGATCCGTTTTGGCGCAAGTGCATCGAGCTCAAGGTGGCGCCGGTGTGCCACACCTCCTCGCGCGGCATCGGCTATCGCGCCTCGCCCAGCAACTATGTGTTCAATCATCTCGGGGATTTCGCCAATGGCGCCGAGTTCTTCTGTCGCTCGCTTTTCTTCGGTGGCGTCACCAAGCGTTTTCCCGGATTGACTTTCGGCTTCCTGGAAGGCGGCGTTGCCTGGGCGGTCAATCTCCTCAACGACATCGTCGAGCACTGGGAGAAACGCAACGTCGCGGCGATGGAACGCAACCTCGATCCCGCGCTCCTCGATGTAGATCTGCTCGAGCGGCTATTCCGGGATTTCGGCAGCCCGCGGCTCTCGCCGGAGCGAATCCGCGAGCGCCCGCATGGCAATCTTCTGATCGAGCGGCCCGAGGCGTTCGATGAGTTCGCGGCTTGCGCCATGACCGAGGTTCGGGGCCTGCGGGCGCTGTTCGTCGATCCCTTCTATTTCGGCTGCGAGGCCGACGATCGCATGGTCTCAGTGGCATTCAATCGGCGACTCAATCCCTTGGGCGCGCCGCTGAAGCCGGTGTTCGGCTCCGATATCGGCCATTGGGACGTGCTTGATGCCGCGAGCGTGGTGACGGAAGCCTGGGGCCTAGTGACCGCCAAGCTGATCACGCCGGACGATTTCCGCGCCTTCACCTTCGTCAATCCCGCGATGATGCACCTCTCGATGAACCCCGATTATTTCCAAGGCACCGTCGTCGAGGACGCGGCCCGGAACTTGCTTCGGCAAGCGCCGGACAAAGTGGCGGCCGCGATCTAGCGCGCCGCATGCCCCTGCTCTTCTCATATGGCACGCTCCAGCAAGCAGCCGTTCAGATGTCGGCGTTCGGGCGATTGCTGCGGGGACAACCGGACGAGCTGATCGGCTTCGAGCAATCCATATTGCGGATCGAGGATCCACAGTTCGTCGCGACGAGCGGCAAGACCCACCACTCCATCGTGGCGTTCAACGGCAGAAGCGATAGCCGCGTGAGGGGCACGGTGTTCGAGGTCTCGGACGCTGAACTTGTGAAGGCCGACCAATACGAACCCGCGGGCTACAAACGGATCTCCGCCATGCTCGCTTCAGGGCAACAGGCTTGGGTGTATGCCGACGCGCGCTGTTGATAAGGCCGCTTATCACTGCCGGCGCGCACCGCGATCCCGTAACGGGACTGTCACAACAGGGGCTTAGCCTGCCGATCGAACGGGCCGAATAAAGCTCGGGGCGGAGGTATCTGTGCGTCTCCGCTCACGAGATACGGTCTTCAAGAGAAGGGGATAACCAATGGCCGAGGCAGCCGCCGTACATCATCATCATCACCCGTTGCATCAGTCGCGCTCGCCCGTCTGGACGCAGCGCGCGACGTCCTTCGGGGTGTTCGGGATCCTTGCGGTCGGTGCGGTCTATGCCGCGACGGCGCTCGTCGGCGATCTCGCCGCCATGCCGCGGACCACGACATTGCTGCCGTTCGTGCTGCTGGGCGTGGCACTGGTCATCGCGCTGGGGTTCGAGTTCGTCAACGGCTTCCATGACACCGCGAACGCCGTCGCGACGGTGATCTATACCCATTCGATGCCGGCGCAGGTCGCGGTCGTCTGGTCGGGTGTCTGGAATTTGCTGGGAGTGCTCGCCTCCAGCGGGCTCGTCGCCTTCACCATCGTATCGCTGTTGCCGGTCGAGCTCATCTTGCAGGTGGGATCGTCTGCCGGCTTCGCGATGGTGTTCGCGCTCTTGATCGCCGCCATCATCTGGAATATCGGCACGTGGTATTTCGGCATCCCGAACTCGAGCTCGCATGCATTGATCGGCTCGATCATCGGGGTCGGCGTCATGAACGCCCTGCTGCGCGGGCGCGACG
>DASZHJ010000272.1:0-24879 GCA_035938015.1 Allostellaceae bacterium | reverse complement strand
AAGACTTGCGCGTCGGTGTCGATGACCTGCTGCAGGCGCCGAGCGACGACATCGGGCCGGGACGCGGCGAATTCGGGCGTGAACCAGCGTTCCCTCAGGGTCTCCAGCACGGGAGCGATGCCGCGCTGACGCATGGCGGCGCCCACGCCCTTGACCTTGGCGCTGTCGTCCGCCGACCGGCCCGCGGCGGTGCTGAGCAGCCCGAGCGAAAGGACGCGCTCGGGGTAACGCCGAGCGTAGGCGGGGCCGATCATGCCGCCGAGCGAATGGCCCATGACATGCGCCTTGGCGATCCCGAGCTCCTGACGAAGCGCCTCGAGATCTTCCACGAGATCGTCCAATGAATAAGGCGGCGGCGGCTTCGGCGAGGCGCCGTGGCCCCTGAGATCATAGGTGATGCAGCGATAGCGGTGCTTCAGCAGCGGCACCACGCCAGCCCAGGAGTGGCGCGAGGCGCCGATGCCATGGATCAGGAAGAGCGGCGGTCCTTCGCCTTCGAGAGAGACCGCGGAGCGAACGGGCTTGCTCATGGCGCCTCGGGCGAGGCGCCCGCATCGCGTGCGGGCCGGGCAGGAGCGCGCCGCGGCTTCTTGGTGAAATGCGGCATGACCTCCGTGGCGAAGCGCTCGATCGCCTCCAGGGATTCCTCGCGAGAAAGGCCGACATTGACGTTCGCGATGAGGTCGTCGATGCCGAGCTCGGCGTAGGCGCCGAGCCGGTCGACCATCTCCGCGGACGGACAGATCAGCAGGTTCTCGTTGAGCTCGTCGATGGTGCGGGTGCCCGGCAGCTCCGCGATGGCGCCGTTCCGCACGATGCCCGGCCCGGTGAAGACATTGTCGAAGCGGCAGTAGTAGGAATGCGCGCGCTCCAGGAGCGAGCGCGCGTGCCGCGCGTCGCGGGCGGCGATGCAAACCCGCGACAGGATGAGCCTGAGATGCTGGCCGGCCGGCCCCAGCTCCGCCTTGCCGCGCTGAAACGCGTCGACCTGCTCCTTCATCCGGGCGAAGGTGGCGTTGAGCGGCGTCGTCTGGATGTGGAAGCCGCGCTTCGCCGCGGCATAGATCCCCTCGGGCGCCACTGTCGCGATCATGATCGTGGGCTTGCGGACGGGCCGCGGCATCACCGTGAGCGGCGCGAAATTGTAGTACTTGCCGCTCCAGGAGACCTCCTCACGGGCGAAGAGCGCGATCAGCACGTCGAGCGACTCGTCGAACTTCTCGCGCGAGGATTCGAGCGGACAATCGAGCCGCGCCATCTCGTAGGCGAAGGCGCCGCGGCCGACGCCGAGGATGAGCCGGCCCTCGCACAGAATGTCGGCCTGGATCGCGGCGCCCGCGAAGGTGCGCATGTCGTGCAGCGGCAGCACGCAGACCGAGGTGACGATCTCGATCCGCTTGGTGACCGAGGCGACCTTCACCGCCATCTGCAGGGGATCGGGGATCAGCAGGATGTTGATCAGGTGATGCTCGGGGATGGTGACCCCGCGATAACCGAGCCTGTCGACCAGCTTCGCCTGCGCGACCATGTCGGCATAAAGCCGGTCGCCGCCGTAGCGGATATCGGGGTAATAGGCGGAGAGGAAGTGGTTGAATTCCATGATCGGCCCGAATGCTCGGTCAATGCGTGTCGGAAACTTGCCTGACCCGTCATGTTCTGGAAAGCGAATTAAAATTGACATTTAATTCGAAGAAATCGCATTTTCCTGCATGAACCACGCGGAATTGGCCACGTTTCTCGCCGTCGCGGAGCTCAAGAGCCTTGCGCGCGCGGCCGGGCGCCTCAACGTCACTCAGTCGACGGTGACCGCGCGGCTCGACAGTCTCGAGGCGAAGCTCGGGCAGAAACTGCTGCACCGGCGCAAATCCGGCACCGAGCTCACCTCCGCCGGTTTCAAATTCGTGCGCTATGCGGAGGTCGTGACCCAGCTCTGGCGCCAGGCCAAATACGAGATCGGCTTGCCGCAAGGCTTCACCGGCGTGTGCACTCTCGGTTGCTATTTCGACCTCTGGGAGGGACTTGGCGCAAAGCTCCTGGATCACCTGCACAGACGACGTCCCGACGTGGCCGTGTCGGCCTGGCCAGGCGATCAGCGCAACATTGACCGCTGGCTGGATACCGGGCTCGTCGACCTCGCCTTCTGCTACAGCCCACAAGCGCGGGGGCGCTTTTCGGTTCGCGAAATCATGGTCGACGAGTTCATCCATGTGGAATTCAAGCGTCCCCGGAGCGTGGCAGACGCCGCGGGCTACGTCTTCGTCGACTATGGCGAGCAATTCCGGCGCGAGCATGCCGTTGCCTTCGCCAGCATCGGGCCCGCCGCCGTTACGCTGGCATCCTCGCGCTGGGCGATCGACTACCTCTCGCGCTGGGGCGGTTCAGGTTACTTGCCTCGGCGTCACACGGGTCTCTTCGAGCGCAATCGGCACGCCCGAGTCCTCCGGGGCTCACCGATCCTTCGTCAGACCGTCTATCTCGTGGAGAACACGGACGTGACCCGCCATTGGCCCTGGTTTGGAGAGGCGATCGCCGACATTCTGTGATCGTGCCGGCGTCAGTCGCTCGACATCTGCAGGAGCGGGTTGGTCAGGACGCGCCGGAAGAGATCGCTCTGCCGGCTGGCGCCGGTCTTGCCGAAGACGTCGCGAAGATAGCTCTTGGCGGTATTCACCGAAATCCCCGCACGGGCGGCATACTCGGAAAGACGCTGTCCCTGCAGCAAAGACCGCATGAGTCGGGCTTCGGCGCGGGTCAGGCCGTAGAGCGCCATGAGATCGGCATCGCGAACTCTGGCGTCGCGATCCTCCGCATGGATGAACACGAGCGCCGACGGCTCGGCGATGCCCGCGACGCCGCCGGGCGACAGGCGGCAGACCAGGATGGAGAGTGGCCGGCTCGACGGACGCCGCAGCAGGATGACGCCGGCGTCCGCGGCATGCTCCGGCGCGCTCGACGCGGCCGCCTCCGCGATCGCGCGCGCGATAATCGCGGCGTTCTCGCCATCGACCGCCGTCAACTGCCCCGCGCGCACCGTCAGGCCACTGCCAAGACCGAGGATCCCCTCGGCGGTCGCATTGGCGAACAGCAGTCGGCCGTCGCGATCGACCACGGCGACGCCCAGCGCCATCCGCTCCAACCTCGCCAACATGCCGTCCCGCATCGGTGTTGCCGTGTGCAGGCGCCGGTGAATGTCGACGGCGCGACGGACATGAGCGGTGAGTCGCGCGAACGCCGCTTGCTCTTCGCGCGTGTAGGGGCCGGTCGTGGGGGAGCGGAGCAGCGTGACATGGGTCTCGGCCGCGGGATGGCGCAGCACGGTGCAGCCGAGGGAGTAGTAGACGCCCTGTGGCCTCAACCAATCGCCATAGAACTCGCTGCGCTCGAAACTGACGGCGTCGAGCAGCTCGGGAGTGTGGACGGGCGTGCCGGCCGGCAACCGAGCCGCGCTCTCGAGCCAGACGTTGACCTTGCTGTAGTGATCCCGATAGGCCGCCATGGTTGCGGCATCTTGCCCGACGCACTCGAGAAATCCGACCTCGGCGGATCGCTGGTCCTGCAGAAAGATCGCGCTTACCTCGCTGCGCAGACCGCGGCCGAGAGCGTCGAGCAGCAACGGCCAAAGCGCGGGATCGAGTGCCGCCTCGTAGATTTTGTCGATGCAGTCGTGCAGCGCGCTCTCGTCCATCGCCGCCAGCCAAGCCTCAACCGACAGAGGACCTGCGGCGAAGCATGCCATCGGGGCCGATCTGTCGCCACTCGGGAAATCGCCACGGAAGGGCGCTCGGCGTTTCCCGCCCGAACGAGGGTGTCGGCGGGCGTGACGAACCGCTCCATCCAAGGAGATCCGGCAACCGATCGGGCTAGATCTTCAAATCCTTAGCGCGCTGGTCCCGGACTTGCATGGCGTTTGCGGGCACGAGATCGCACAAAGCGACCGCGGCACCCTACGTCACTTCGGCTGGAGGGCATCAGCGATGGGCGCGTATTTTCGAGATCACGTCCGCACGCAGTTTCGAGCGGCCGCCGCAGCTCTGGCGCTCGCGCTCGCATGGATCCCCACGGCCTATGCGGGCGCCGGCGGCGGTGGCGCCTTTTACGAGACCGTCGACGGCACGCAGTTCGGCGCACCCTGCACCGGCGTGTGCACCATCGGCAATATCGCGGCAGGCACCCCGGCCTTTGCGCTGATTCTCACAGCGGACGGCACGGCAACCAACGACCCCACGCGGTGGAAGGATGTTTGGGTGACCTTCGAGGGTACCGTGGGCCTGGGTCTAGAGGTTGTCGGTACGGTGATCGCCAGCCAGGATGAACCCGGGGAGGCGCCGCTCTCCCAGTCCGTCATCGACGATGTCACGAGTGCGCTCTCGACTGCGACCTTTCTCGATGGCACGAACGGTTTCGTCCATCTGGGCCTAAATTTAATTGTGATTGGCGATCCCGACGGGTCGGAGAACTCCGTGCCGGAACCTACGTCGCTCGCACTGCTTGGCGCGGGCCTGCTCGGGCTTGCCATCGCGCGGCGCCGCAGAGCTCTCCTCTCAGGTGCCGCAGCGCAGACACGGGCAGCTTGACCGCGACCAGCGCCGCTGTTCGTGGTTTTCTACTCACGGCTGTGCTCGCGCTCGCGTCAATGTGCGCGACGCCCTGTGCCGCGCAGTCGCTCGAGCGGGCGGAACGGCCGGAGATCAAGGTCGGCGATCTCTGGGTTTTTCAGAACACCGACTTTCGCACCGGAGAGAAGAAAGACACATCATTCCTCGTGACCGCCGTCGACGGCGACGAGATCGTGGTGCAAACGGGCGAGAGCACCTCGGGCGCCTGGACCTTCACGCGCGAGTGGAACCCGGTCGAGAAGAAAGCCGGAGACGTCGTCACCGACGTGCTCAAGCCCGATTGGCCCTATCTCCGGTTTCCCCTGATCCCGGGCAAGGCGTGGGAAGCGCCGTTCGAAAACGAGGTCATCAGCCGTTTCGAAAAGCACGTCGCGGAATGGCAGTGGAAGGCGCAGGTCGAGGCGGTCGAAACCGTGACGGTGCGGGCGGGAACCTTTCAGACCTTCAGGATCGAGTACGAGGGAAGCTTCACCACCCGCTCGGGCCGCGAAACCTGGACCGGCTCCCACACGGAAACGGCGTGGTACGCGCCCGCGACGAAAGCCATCGTCAAACGCGAGTTCACGCAATCAGTGCCGGCGAGAAATGTCAAAGAGCACCATGCGATCGAGCTTTTGTCTTTCAAGCTCACCCCGTAGCCAACGGCCCAAGCGTCCCGGCTTTCGGTGCCTTATCTGTCAGGTTCCGAGACGATCCCCTCGCGCAACAACGCCTCGACGCTGCCATCTTCGAGACCGAGCGATCGCAGGATGCTGCGCGTGTCGGCTCCGGCGTGCGGGGGATCAGCGCGCACGGTGAAAGCCGCGCCGTCGATCTCGATCGGAAGCCGCGGCACCTTGACCACCTTGCCGTCGGGCATGCGGCTCTCGCGGAGCCGGCCCTCGGCGTTGAGGTGCGGATCGTCGAAGAGATCGACGGGCGTGTTGACGGGGGCGAAGGCGAGCTCGGCCTCCTCGCATTTCGCGAGCAGCTCCGCCGCCGGGAATTTCTTGAAGAACTCGGCGAGCAGCGGGACGAGGTGGTCACGGGCGAGGACGCGGGTCGTGTTGCTCTCGAAATCGCGCATTTCCAGGAGGTCAGCCCTCGAGAACACCGCGCAGAACCGCTTCCACTGGGTGTCCGTGACGATGCCGATGAAGATCGGCTTGCCGTCGCTGCTCTCGAAGATGTCGTAGACGCCCCAGGCGCTGTTGCGGATCGACATCGGCTGCAGCGGTCCCGGCAGATAGACCGAGTTCACCATGTGCTGACCCATGAGGAATGCCGCGGCCTCGTAGAGGCCGGAGGTGACGTGGCCGCCCTTGCCGGTGCGGTCGCGCTCGCGCAGCGCCGCCAGTATGCCGATGACGGCGCCGAAGCCGCCCATCACGTCGATCACCGAGGCGCCCGCGCGCAGCGGCCGGCCGGGCGGCCCCGTCATGTAGGCAAGCCCACTCATCATCTGCACGACCTCGTCGAGCGCGCGGCGGCGCTCGTAAGGGCCGCTGAGAAAGCCCTTGAGCGAGGCGTAGACCAGGCGCGGATTGAGCCGCGACACCGCCTGGTAGCCGAGACCCAGCCGATCCATGGTGCCGGCCGCGAAGTTCTCGACCAGCACGTCGCTCTTGCGGAGCAAGGCCTCGATCACGGGTCGCGCGCGCGGCGATTTGATGTCGATCGCGAGGCTCTTTTTGTTCCGGTTGTAGAAGCCGAAGAACCCGACGCCCGAGCCCTTGAGCCGGCGCGTGGGATCGCCCTCGGGCGCGGGCTCGACCTTGATCACCTCGGCGCCAAGATCGCCCAAGACCATGCCCGCCGACGGGCCCATGATCGCGTGCGAGAACTCGGCAACGGTCAGGCCGCTGAGCGGAAGGGAGTCGGATCTGGGCGCGGACACGGTCGTCTCTATGGCACACCGACCACGCTCAGGGCCAGCACCTAAGGCGCCGCGGCTGTCGGCGGAAAGGCCTCGTCCGCTGCCAGCAGGCGCCCAAGCTCGAAGCGCCGCCAGGTCTCGCCGGCCCAGAGTTGGTGGGTGAAGTCGGCCAGGAATTTTTCCCGACCCAGCTTTGCCTCGGGCCAGGCCACGTCGAGCAAGGCGCGCGCCGAGCCGGCATTCCCGGTGTAAATGAGGTCGAGCATCGCCGACCAAAGCGCGGGATCGAGCGCGTCACCGGCGAGCGCCTCGTATGTCTTCCGGATCTCGGCCGCCTGGCCTGCAAAGGCGGCGTCGGACGGCGGCGGCTTGCGCATGGCATCGGGATCGAGGCTGTACTCGCCGTGGCGCGGATCGTAGGCGAGCACGACCGGCGGGGCCGGACTGGCGGCGAACGGGGCGTGCCAGTTCGCAAAATTGAAATCGCTGAATCTCAGGCGCGGCGGACCACCATGCGCCTCGATCTTGAGATCGGAATCGGCCAGCGGGATCTCCTGATGATGCGTGCGGCCCTCGATCCACACCAGATGCGCCGTATAACAGCAATGCGCGCCGCCGCTGAAGCCCACGAAGATCGCGTTGGGCCCGGGACCGCCGCCGACCTGCAGGGTCCGCATGCCAAAAGTATGGTCCGCGAGCTTGATCGGCTCGTCCCAGCGAGAGCGGATCACCAGGAATTCGTGGATGTTCGGGTCCGAGTCGTTGGCATCGGATGGCCGCCTGTATTCCTCGATCATGACATCGTTGAGGCGGATGATCTGCGGACGCGCACCCTCGCTGATGCGCTGCGCCAGCTCCTGCTCCTCCTCGGGCGTCAGCGCGAAGGCAGAGTTGCCGACGAGAGTGAGCATCGCAAATGCAGCGGTGAGCACCAGCCGCACCGAGACCATCGCTCAGCGCCTCTCCTGCGGATCTGCGAAGCGGGCCTCGAGCGCATCCCATTCCGCCTTGCCGACCAGACGCTGACGCTCGGCGAAGTCGGCAAGGCGGCTCGAGACGGTCACGAGCGAGCCGTCGCGGCGGAGCGCGCGCAGAACCTCCTGCATCGCCAGCACCGAGGCCTGAAGCGCCGCGTTGGCATAGAGCACGAGGCCGAAGCCCATGGCGGCGAGCTCGTCGCGCGTCGCGAGCGGCGTCTTGCCGCCGACCACCATGTTGGCGACCTGAGGCAGCCCGAGCCGCCGGGGAATTTCCGCGAGCTCCGCGAGGCTCTCGGGCGCCTCCACGAAAGTGGCGTCGGCACCAGCCTCGGCATAGCTATCAGCGCGGGCGATGGCGGCCTCCAATCCCTCGACCGCGCGGGCGTCCGTGCGCGCGACGATGAGGCAGTCGGGAGAGCTCCGCGCATCCACCGCCGCCTTGACTTTGCCGACCATCTCCGCGGCAGGGGCCAGTTCCTTGCCCGCGAAATGACCGCAGCGCTTCGGGAACGACTGATCCTCCAGCTGGATCGCGGCGGCGCCGGCGCGCTCGAGCGTACGCACGGTATGCGCCACATTGATCGCATTGCCGAAGCCGGTGTCGGCGTCGACCACGAGCGGCAGCGCGGTCGCGCCGGCGATCGCAGCGGTCGCCCGCGCGACCTCCGTCAGGGTGACCAGGCCGATATCGGGCACGCCGAGCTGCGTGTTCGCGAGCCCGGCGCCGGTCAGGTAAATCGCCTCGAAGCCGAGGTCCTCGATGATGCGCGCTGTCAGTGCATTGGCGGCGCCGGGCACCAGAAGCGCGCGCCGATCCGATATCGCCTGCCTGAGGCGCTGGCCTGCGGTCATCGCGGCAGCTTAGCACAAGCCATCGGGATCTCGCGCGAACGCTTGCCCATGCTAACATCGCGCGCACCACCGAAGGAGTGAGTCCATGCGCGGAATGATCGTGGCACCTCAGCCCGAGGCCGTAGAGGCGGGCGCGCTGGCGCTGAAGCGCGGCGGCAACGCCATCGATGCCGCCATCGCCTGCGCCTTCATGCAGGGCGTGGTGGACCCGCAGATGGCGGGGATCGCGGGCTTCGGCCTCATGCAGATCTACATGCCCAAGCGCGGCATCCATCTGCATCTCGATTTCCATACGCGGTGCCCGGCATCGGTAACGCCCGACATGTGGGCGCATCTGATCGAGGGCGAGGCGCGCGACGGCTTCGGCTTCCTGCTCAAGGGCAAGGTCAACGACGTCGGCTATCAGTCGATCGCCGTGCCCGGGAGCCTACGCGCCTACGAGGAAGCGCTCGCAGAGTTCGGCACCATGACGTGGACCGACGTGATCGGGCCCGCGATCGAGCGGGCGCGCGAGGGCTTCATGGTCCGGCCGCACGTCTACACCATGTGGACGCAGAAGGAGAGTGCGTTCGGCCGCGTCGATCTCGTGGACAAGCTGCGCTCCACGGCTGCCGGACAAAAGATCTATTTCCATCCGGACGGCACGCTGAAGTCGCCGGGCGAGCGCATCGTAAACCCGGATATGGCGCGAAGCCTGGAGCGCATCGCGCGCGACGGTGCCGATCTCTTCTACCGCGGCGAGATGGCGGAGGAGATCGCCGCCGACATGAGCCGGCACGGCGGCCGCGTCTCGCTCGACGACCTCAAGGCCTATAAGACCACGCGGAGCGCGCCGATCTGGGGCAGCTACCGCGGTTGCCGCATCGCCGGCGCCCCGCCGCCCGCGGGCGGCACGCTGGTGATCGAGATCCTGCACATCCTCGAGAATTTCGACCTGAAGCGGCTCGGTCATAACAGCCCGGAGTTCATCCGCGTGCTCGCCGAGGCGATGAAGTACGCGACGGCCGACAAGGACCAGCACGTCGGCGATCCCGCATTCGTCGAGGTGCCGCTCGATCGCCTGCTCGCCAAGAGCTACGCGCGCGAGCTCGCGGCTCGGATCGAAAGCGGCGAGAAGGCGCATGTCGAGCGCCTCGGTCAGGAAAAACATGGCACCACCCACATCTCCGTGGTCGACGGCGACGGCAATGTGGTCTCCATGACCCATTCGCTGGGCACGCCTTCGGGCGTCATCACCGAGGGTCTCGGCTTCATGTACAACGGTTGCATGTCGGTCTATGACCCGCGGCCCGGACGCACGGGATCGCTGGCGCCGGGCAAGGCGCGGTTCACCTCGATGTCGCCGACGATCGTCTTCAAGGACGATCGCCCTTTCATCGCGATCGGCGCGCCCGGCGGCACCTATATCAGCGGCTCGGTGGCGCAGGGCATCGTCAATGTGATCGATTTCGAGATGTCGATGCTGGAGGCGGTGACGGCGCCGCGCATCTCCGCGACCTCCGACATCATCGACGTCTCCAACCGGATCCCGCGCTTCGTTACAAGCGAGGTCGAGGCCATGGGCTACCGGATCGCACGCTCCTACCAGAGCTACGCTTTCGCGGGCGTGCACGGCATCAAGATGGAGGGCGCCCGCTGGTCGGGCGGCGCCGATCCCCAGCGCGACGGGATGGCGCTCGAGGTCTAGAATTGAGACTGAGGATATGACCAGCCTTCCGCTTCAGAAAACGCCGGTGACGCCGGTTCCGGCCGCGACGCTGCTCCTGGTGCGCGACGGTCCGGAGGGCATCGAAGTTCTACTGACGACGCGGCACGACAATGCGGGATTCGCCGCGGGGGCCAGCGTGTTCCCCGGCGGGAAGCTGGACGCGAGTGACCGCGGGCGCGCCAACGGTGACGATGACTCCCTCCGGATCGCCGCCATCCGCGAGACCTTCGAGGAATGTGGCATTCTGCTGGCACGGCCCGCCGCCGATGCAGCGCTGCTCTCCGCCGCGGCGCTGACCGCACTCCTGGCGCGGCAAGCGAGCGTGACCGACTTCGGGGCGTTCATCGACCGCGCCGAGCTCATGCTCGCAACCGACCTGCTCGTGCCCTTTGCCCATTGGATCACGCCCGCGGATCAGCCCAAGCGCTTCGACACCCATTTCTTCCTGGCACCGGCTCCAGACGACCAGGTGGCGCTGCATGACGGGCATGAGGCAACCATCGTGCAATGGCTGACAGCCGAGCGCGCCATCGCGGCGGCGCGGCGGGGCGAGATCAAGCTCGTGCTGCCGACGCGGCTCAACCTGCTGAAGCTCGGGCGCAGCAAGACCGTGGCCGAGGCGCTCGCCGCCGCGCGCCGCTCGGAGATCGTGACGGTCGAGCCCGACCTCGTCGAGACCGCCGAGGGTCCCGCCTTTCGAATTCCTGCCGCGGCAGACTCTGGCGTGACCGAGGTGCTCGTGAGCGGCTATCGGCGGGCGTGAGCGCAACGATGGTCGAGATTCCCTTTCGCCGAGATCTCGAGTTCGAGTACGGCCGGCTCGAGACTATCTCTCCGTTGATCCGGCGCATCGTCGCGCGCAATCCCGGCCCGTTCACCTTGCACGGCACCGGCACTTACGTCGTGGGGCACGGCCGTGTCGCCGTGATCGATCCCGGGCCGGCCTTGCCCGAGCACATCGAGGCCCTGCTGCACGCGCTTCGTGGCGAGACCATCGAGCACATCCTGGTGACGCACACGCATCTCGATCACTCGCCGGCGTCGGCCGCGGTCAAGCAGGCGACTGCCGCGCCGACGCATGGCTACGGTCCTCACGCCGCGGGGATGGGCCCGGCGGTCGAGGAAGGCGGCGACCGCGCTTTCGTTCCCGATCGCGTGCTGCGCGACGGCGATACCGTCTCGGGCCTCGGCTGGCACCTTACCGCCGTGCACACGCCGGGCCACACCTCGAACCACATCTGCTTTGCGCTCGCCGAGGAGCGCGTGCTGTTCTCCGGTGACCACGTCATGGGCTGGTCCACCAGCGTCATCGCGCCGCCTGACGGCAACATGCGCGACTATCTCCGCTCGCTCGCGAAGCTGCTGGAGCGGGAGGACGCGGTCTACTGGCCGACCCACGGTCCCGCGATCGCGGACCCGAAGCCTTTCGTGCGCGCCTTCATCGAGCACCGCCGGGAGCGCGAGGCGGCGATCCTCGATCGCTTGGCCCAAGGCGACACCGAAATCCCCGCCATGGTACGGGCGATCTATATCGGCCTGCCGCAGGTGCTGCACGGCGCCGCCGGCCGATCGGTGCTGGCGCATCTGATCGAGCTCGTGGCCGACGGGCGCGTCGCGAGCGAGGGTCCGCCCACGGTCGAGGCGCGGTATCGGCTCAAGGGGCGCTAGTTGCTCGCCGAGTAGTTGGAAGCATCCCCCTCACCCAGCTTCGGCTAAGCTCGCGTTCGCTCGCTAAGCCTCCGCAACCCTCTCCCCAAGGGGGAGAGGGGAGGGTGAGGGGGCGCCACCCAAACGGAAAGACTTGAGTCGAGGCCATCATGGCGAAAGAACCAGCTAAACCACAGAACCAAAAGGCAAATCTGATGTGGGGCGGACGCTTTTCCGCCTCCCCCGACGCGTTGATGGAGGCGATCAACGAATCGATCAGCGTCGATCAGCGCCTGGCGGCCGAGGACATCGAGGGGTCGCTGGTCCACAGCGAGATGCTGGCGGCGCGTGGCATCATCACGGCCGGGGACCGCGATGCCATCCACAAGGGCCTCAAGGCGGTGCGCGCCGAGATCGAAAGCGGCGGTTTCCCCTTCTCGCGCGCGCTCGAGGACATCCACATGAACGTGGAGGCGCGGCTTGCGGAGCTGATCGGTCCGCCGGCCGGACGGCTGCACACCGCGCGCAGCCGCAACGACCAAGTGGCGCTCGATTTCCGCCTCTGGGTGCGCGCGGCGCACGAGCGCCTCGCCGCGCAAATCACCGGGCTCATGAAGGCGCTCCTCGATCAGGCCGAGCGCCACGCCGCCACGGTCATGCCGGGCTTCACGCACCTGCAGAGCGCGCAGCCCGTGACCTTCGGTCACCATCTCATGGCCTATGTCGAGATGCTCGGCCGCGACCGCAGCCGGGTCCGCGATTCCCGGGCGAGACTCAACGAGTGTCCCCTCGGCGCGGGCGCGCTCGCCGGCACGTCCTTCCCGATCGACCGCGAGGCCACGGCGAAAGCGCTGGGCTTCGACGGACCCACGCGCAACTCGCTCGATTCGGTGAGCGATCGCGACTTCGCGCTCGAGTTCCTGGCGATCGCGGCGATCTCGGCGACGCACCTCTCGCGGCTCGCGGAGGAGATTGTTTTGTGGGTGACGCCACAATTCGGGTTCGTGCGGCTCTCCGACCGCTGGACCACCGGTTCCTCCATCATGCCGCAGAAGCGCAACCCGGACGCGGCCGAGCTGGTGCGCGGCAAGACCGGCCGCGTGATCGGCGCGCTGGTGGCGCTGCTCACGCTCATGAAGGGGCTGCCGCTGACCTATGCCAAGGATATGCAGGAGGACAAGCAGCAGGTGTTCGACGCCGCCGATACGCTGGAGCTGTCGCTCGCCGCCATGACCGGAATGATCGCGGACCTGACCGCGGTGCCCGAGCGCATGGCCGCCGCGGCGGGGGTCGGCTTCGCGACCGCGACGGACCTCGCGGATTGGCTGGTGCGCACTCTGGGCATTCCTTTCCGAGACGCGCACCACCTGACCGGACGCTTGGTAGCAGAGGCGGAGCGGCGCAAGTGCGGCCTCGAGGAGCTGCCGCTGGAGGCGATGCAAGCGGTCGAGCCGCGCGTCACCAAGGCGGTCTACGACGTGCTGGGCGTGAAAAACTCGGTCCGCTCGCGCATGAGCTTCGGCGGCACCGCGCCCAAGCGAGTGGCGGAGCAGGTCGCAGGATGGCGGGCTCGGCTCTAAGGATCGCGCCCCGACGGTGGCTGGGCAGAAGGTAGGTCGCTGGCTCGCCGGTCCCGGCGGTCTCCGTCCCTTGTGGGGTCTGCCGGTGTTTGCCCTCACGGTGGCCGCGCTCGTCTACGTCTTCTTCTTCGCGGCTCCATTCGGTCCGCCACCGCCCTTTGACGCTTCGCGCGACGTCCAGGTCTTCTGGGGCGAAGGAAAGCTGTTGCTGGTTGTGCTCGCCAGCACCGCCGTCATGGCAGCGATCGAGCGGAGGAATTTCTGGTCCTACGGGCTCGGCGGACCGCGCGCGCTCCGACGGTTCTGGTGGGGCGGAGTCTGGGGCGTGGCCCTGATGTCCGCTCTTGCCGGCTGCCTGATCGCCGCGCGGCAGGTCATCGTCGAAGGAAGCCTCCTCAGCGGCGGCGATGTCCCGACTTATGCGGCAAGCTATGCGGCAGCGTTCCTCATCGCGGCCGTTGCCGAGGAAGCTCTCTATCGCGGCTATGCCCAAACCGCGCTGGCGCGGCTCGCCGGGTTTTGGCCCGCGGCAATCGTCCTCTCCCTGATCTTCGGGCTGGTTCATCTGAACAACGCCGGCGGCAGCTTCGTTGCAGTCGCGAATGCCGTCGTAGCCGGCATCGTCCTCAGCCTCTGCTTGCGATTGAGCGGCTCGCTCTGGTGGGGGATCGGATTCCACGGAGCCTGGAATTGGACGCAGTCATTCGTCTTCGGCACGCCCGCCAGCGGCTACCTGATCGAGACGCCTCTCCTCCAATCGCAGACGGTCGGCAATCCCACCTGGAGCGGTGGACTTTCAGGGCCCGAAGGCAGCGTGCTCGCCGCGCCGATACTGTGTATCGCCGCAGCGATCATCGTGGCGACGTTTAGGCGCACTGCGGCAAGCACCGAATCGATATAACCGGGTGCGGTGGTGCCCCTTCAAAGCACCGGCGAGGTGTCACAGGGGCGTCATATCGCGCTGCTAGGGTGCGCTCGTTCGATCAACTCAGTTCAGCATTGTCAGCAGTTCCGAGTTGAGTAGTCCCCGCGACTTGAGGCCGCTGTCCCCTTCGGCGCGCAGCGGCCTTTTTTCGCGCGCGCGTCCGCCAACTCTCAGAAGCTCAGCGGGCCGCCACGGCGGCGGCGAGCACTTCCGATGCGCGCCGGGCCTGATTGCGCGTTACGTCAAGATGCGTGGCGGCGCGTACCGTGCGTGCGGCGAAGGCCCCGACCAGTACGCCCTGCTCTTTTGCGCGAGCGACGACCGTGGCCGCATCGGGCGCCCCCGACGCCGTACGGAAGATCACGATGTTGCTCTGGACGGTCGCAAGATCGAGATCGATGCCGCGAACACCCACCAAACCTTCGGCCAGGAGCCGAGCGTTGGCGTGGTCCTCGGTCAGCCTTGCGAGGTTGTGATCGAGCGCATAGAGGCCAGCGGCCGCGATGATGCCCGACTGGCGCATCGCGCCACCGAACATCCGCCGCACCCGAACGGCACGGTCGATATCCGCCTTGCGCCCGGCGATGAGGCTGCCGACGGGGCAGCCGAGCCCCTTCGACAGCGCGACCGAGACGAGATCGGCGGGTGCCGCGAGCTCGGCCAGAGATTGACCGGTCGCCGCGGCCGTGTTGAAGAGTCGCGCGCCATCGAGGTACGTGCTCACGCCGAGCTTGCGCGCGGCGGCGCAAATCGCGGTCACCTCGGCTTGCGGGAACACCACGCCGCCGCCGCGGTTGTGGGTGTTCTCAATGGTCACCAGCGTGGTCGGCGGGAAGATGATGTGGCCCGGCGGCTTGTAAGCCGCCTGGAAATCGGCTGCGGTGAACAGCCCGGCACGGCCAACGACGGTGAACTGCACGCCGGCATTCGCGGCGGCGGCGCCTGATTCGTGCCAGACGATGTGCGCCTCGTCGCCGACGATGACGTCGTCCCCCGGCCGGGTCAGAAGCTTGAGGCCAGTCTGGTTCGCCATGGTGCCGCTCGGCAGGAAGAGCGCCGCCTCCTTGCCGAGGAGCTCCGCCATCCGCTCCTGCAGTAGGCGCACCGTCGGGTCCTCGCCGTATTGATCGTCGCCGACCGGCGCCTCCGCCATAGCCTTGCGCATGCCCGGAGAGGGCAGCGTCACGGTATCCGAGCGAAGATCGATGCGGTCCATGAGGGGCTCCTTGACGGGCCGGCGACGGGCGCCGGCTCAGCCGGGGGACAGCACGTGGATGACGCGGCTCGCGATCATCTCCTTGGTCTTGGCGGCGTAGGCCGCCATGTGCGGTGCGGCGGCATGGGCCTTGAGCGCGTCAACGCTCTCCCACTTCTCCACCACGACGTAAGTATCGGGTCCGAGCTTGGTCTGGATACCGCCGACACCCTCGGCGTCGACCGCGGGACCATATTCGATGCAGCCCTTCTCGGCGTGGACCGCGGGCATGTTGGCGTGGAAGAGCTTCAGGATGGAGTCGCGCATGCCGGGCTTGGCGGTGACGATCGCGAGCACGTGGATCATGTCGGTCACTCCCTAAACGCGAGACGCTGGTCGAGCATTCAGGCCGAGGCCAGATGCGCCATGGCGGCATCGACGCCGCCCTTGCCGTGCGGCACGCCCATGACACCGAGGGCCATCTCCACGGCCGCGAGCGCGCCCAGCAGCATCGGCTCGTTGAGGTCGCCCATATGGCCGATGCGGAACACACGGCCCTTCAGCCGATCGAGGCCGCCGCCGAGCGAGACATTGAAGCGGTCGAAACAGGCCTGGCGAAGGGCGTCGGCATCGTGGCCATCGGGAACCAGTACGGCGGTCACGGAGTCCGATTCCACGCGTGGGTCCGAGGCGAAGATCTCGGGGCCGTTGTTCTGTCGCCAGGCGCGCACCGCGCGCCGCGTCGCCTCGGCGAGACGATGATGGCGCGCGAACAGGGTATCGAGGCTCTCCTCCAGGATCATGCGCAGCGCTTCCTGCAGGCCGAAGTAAAGGTGCACGGGCGCGGTACCGGGAAAGCTGGTCTGCTCGAGCCCGGTCATGAACCGGCGCCAGTCCCAGTAAATGCGCGGCAGGCGCGCGGTCTCGCTCGCCTTCAGGGCCTTCTGGCTGATGCCCGTGAAGGACATGCCGACCGGCATCATCAGCCCCTTCTGCGAGCCGCCGACCACCACGTCCACCTGCCAATCGTCCATGCGGAAATCGTAGCAGCCGAGCGACGAGATCACGTCCACAAGAAAGAGCGCGGGATGACCGGTGCGGTCGATCGCCCGGCGGATCTCGGCGCAGCGGTTCGCAACGCCGGTCGAGGTCTCGTTGTGGACCAGCAGGACCGCCTTGAGCTCGTGCGCGCGATCCTCCTTGAGACGCGCCTCGACCGCCGCGGGATCGACGCCCATGCGCCAGTCGCCCGGCAATGTCTCGGCGACGATGCCGAGCTCCTGCGCGAGCTTGCCCCAATTCAGCGAGAAATAGCCGGATTCGAGGACCAGCACCTTGTCGCCAGGCGAGAACAGGTTGACCAGCGCCGCTTCCCACGCGCCGTGGCCGGTCGCGGCATAAACCAGGACCGCTTGGCGGGTGCGGAACACCTGCCGCAGGCCCTCGGTGCATTCCGTCGCGATCGCATTGAACTCCGCACCCATGAAGTCGATGGCGGGGCGGTCCATCGCCCGCATGATCCGCTCCGGAATATTGGTTGGGCCAGGGTTCTGGAAGAACTGACGCCCGCGCGTGACGGCCATGGAAGGGTCCCTCGGATCCAAGGAGGCGATGCGCCCGCATTAAGCCGAGAGAGCGGCAGGAATGGAATAACGAATTGCGCCGGGCTCCCATGTGTCCACCCGCGCCCGGTTGATACCGCCAAATGTATGGATTTTCCAAACAGAACGCGCCATGGAGCGGCGCGCGCCGGGAGTGCCGGCCTAACTAGCGCCGACTAGAGCGCTTGCGCTGCTCGTCCATGAGCTCGCGCACCTTGCGCTGCTCCCAATCGCGCGTTGACCACGGGAGCAGCTCGTAGGTATAGGCCGCATGCAATCCCACAAGCAGGCCCCAGCCGATCAGGACTTTGTAGAACCAGACCTCGCCCGGGGTCGACACGTCGATCAGCAGGAGGGCGACGTTCACAAACACAAATATGCTGAGGTGCGAGTAGAGCACGCGCAGGCTCTTCACCTTGCGCCACGCCCACTGCTCGAGCTCGACCTCGCGCGCGGCCTCGCGAACGCCGATGCCGGCGCGCAACTCGATCGGCTCGCTCGCGCCGCCTCTAATCTTTTGCGTGCTCGTCTGAGTCTCCATGGCTCGGCAGATGCGCCTTGTCGGCTCGCTCACATATAGCACGTCCGCCGGTACCGACAACCGAAGCCTTCCACTTGTCGCAGGCTCCTGCTTGCTCAAATCGCGATTTCATCAAATGGTTAATACAAGGTCTTGTGGTGATCGCCTGATCAGTACCCAGCGGGCGCGCGTGCCTAACGCATAGGCAGCGTCATGGGAAAGATCTGATCGAGCGGACGTCCGGCGTAGTCCCCTCCCGAAACGCCAGCCAGCGCGGCCTGTTGGCCGCGGCTCATGGCCTCGCTCACGGCGCGAACATCGATCGTTGTCACTTGGCCATCGACCACGACCGGGCGGCCGTCGACGAACACGTCCGTGACTGGGCGGTCGAGCCCGCTGAACACCAGGCTCTTCAAGGGATCGCGGACGGGCTGCAGGCTCGGATGCTGGAGATCGATCAGCGACAGGTCGGCCTTGCAGCCGATCGCGAGGCGGCCAAGGTCATTGCGCAGCAGCGCCTTGGCGCCACCCACCGTGGCGGCATGGAAAACGTCGGCGAGGCTGGTCGCCTCGACGTTCTCGGCCGCGACTTTGCAGAGCACGACCGCCCAGCGCATCTCGTCGATGAAATTGTGGGGGAAAGTGTCTGTACCGAGGCCGATGTTGATGCCGAGGCGCCGGTACTTGCCGAAATCCTGTAGCAGGATGCCGCGGCGCGCGAAGATGTTCGGGCAGTGCGCGACCGAGGCGCCGGAGCGCGCCATGCGCTCGAGATCGCCTCTGTGCGGCCAACGGATCCAGCTGTGCTCGTCCACGAATATGCAATGGGCGATGATCGCGCCATCGTAGAGAACGCCGACCTCGTCCAGCCATTCGAGCGGGGTCTTGCCATGACGCGCGGTCATCTCGCGGAACTCGACCACGCTTTGCGAGGCATGGATCTGCAGCGGCGTGTTGCGCGCCTTGGCGGCCTCGACGCTCGCCTGCAACAGCTCCTCGGTGCAGGTATCGACCTGTGCCGGCGCCAGCATGCCGGAGAGCCGCCCGCTCTCGTGTCGAGCTGCCGCGTCGATCACGCTCAGCGCCTCTGTCATCGCCTCACGCCCCACCGCCTCGTTCCATTCGTATTCGACGCGGTGGCCGTTGCGCGTGAACCAACGGGCCGACCGATAGGACGGCGCGAGGCAGGCGCGGATGCCGCTTCCGGCGAGATCCTCGATCCAGCCGGCCCGCGTCGCGGAATAGTCCGTGAAGGTGGTGACGCCGCTCTTGAGGAGCTCCGAGACCGCAAACAAGGCCGCGGCCCGCCGGGTGTCCTCGTCGGGGCGGACCAGCAGCATGAACTCGTAGAGCGAGCTCATACCGAGCCGCGGCGAGCCGCGCTCCTCCATCAGACCGCGGTTGAAGGGCTCGCTCGCGGGATGGGAATGGATGTTCACGAACCCCGGCATCACCATGCGGCCGCGTGCGCCGATCTCCCGATCGGCGGGTCCGCTATAGCCTCGCCCGACGAAGGTAATGCGATCGCCCGCGAAGACGACGTCGCCGTCGCGGAGATACTCGTGCCGGCTCTGGGATTCGTTCCAGGCGATGACCCAGTCCGCATGCTTGATGACAGTCGTGCTCATGAGGCGCCTCGAGGCGGGTGTTGCATCGGGAGTGCTATGTTGCATCAATCGGCTCTTCGAGCCAGTCCCGTTCGGGAGAAACCCATGAGCCCTCCGACTTTCCACATGATCCCCGGCGCGCCCACACCGGTCGCCCCCTTCAGCCATGCGGTCGAAACCGACGGCTGGCTGTTCGTTACGGGACAGATGCCGACCTGGCCCGAGGATGATTCCAAAGCGCTGCCGGAGGGCATCGAGGCGCAGACCCGGCGCGTCATGGACAATCTCATCTTGGTGCTGAGGGGCGCAGGCTATCATCTCGCCCACGTGGTCTCGGTGCGGATCTACCTGACGGACTTCAAGCGGCACTACGCGCCCATGAACGAAGTCTACCGCGGATATTTCCCGCCGGGCCGGCTACCCGCACGCACCTGCGTCGGCGTCACCGCGCTCGCGCGGGACGCCTTGGTCGAGATCGACCTGGTGGCGCGGAAATAGCGTATTGTCGCCAAGGCGGCCGCACGACGCGGCCTCGGAGGGAGCATGCGGGACTACGTGAACGAGCTGCTGCGGCGCGGCGAGATGCGCGTTGTCGAGCGCGAGGTCGATCCGCACCACGAGCTCGCGGCCGTGACCAAGCTGTCGCAGGCCGAGAGCGAGCAGCCGATCCTGTTCCGCCGCGTGAAGGGGTCGCGCTTCCCGGTGGCGACCAATCTCTATGGCAGCCGGCAGCGGCTCTGCGAGATGATCGGCGCCACGGATGGTCACTTCCCGCGCCGCTGGGTCGAGTTGAAAAGCGGCCTGAAGCCGAGCGCGAGCGAGTTCCTGAGGCCGGTTGCCGCGCCGGTTGATGGTCGAGACGGGAAAATCTCCGATCTGCCGCAGATCACGTACTGGGAGCGCGACGCCGCGCCCTATTTCACCGCGGCGATCTTCCTCGCGAAGGAGCCGGACACCGGCGTCGCCAACCTTTCCTTCCACCGCTCCATGGTGGTGAGCGACGACGAGCTGCGCATCCGGCTCGGCACCACCCACGATCTCACGCGCTACCAGAAGAAGGCCGAGGATCGCGGCCAAGCGCTCCCGGCGGCGCTGCTCATCGGCACCGCGCCCGATATCTTCTTGGCGGCCGCCGCCTCGCTGCCGTACGAGACCGACGAGCTCTCGGCGGCGGCGCAGATCCGCGGCCGGCCGATCGAGATGCGGCCTTGCAAGACCATCGACCTCATGGTGCCCGCCGAAACCGAGTTCGTTATCGAGGGCGTGATCCTCCCGAATGTACGGCGACCCGAAGGCCCGTTCGGCGAATTCTTCGGCTATTACGTGCCGCAAGGCGATAACCACGTGTTCCGGGTGACCCATGTGAGCTATCGCGAGGACGCCATCTTTCACGGCCTGCTCTGCGGCTCGCCCGAGGACATCGTGCTCCTGCAGGAAGCCACCGCGGCGCGCGTCTACGAGCATCTCGTGCGCCAAGTGCCGGGCATCAAGCGGGTCGCCATCCATTCGCCGATGCTGTGCACGGTGGTGAGCATCGACCAGCAATACGAGGGCCACGCGCGCCACGTCGCGCTGGCGGCGGTGGGCTCGCATCTCGACTACAACAAGTCGGTGATCGTGGTGGATGACGATGTCGACGTCTACGACATGAACGACGTCTGGTGGGCGTTCCTGACCCGCGGCCGCGCAGACACGCGCGTCACCGTGATATCAGACGTGCCCGGCTTCTACCGCGATCCCGACCGCGACCACTGGGGACGGCTGTTGATCGACGCCACCAAGCCGCGCGGTCGCGAGGCGGAGTTCGAGCGCCGGCACATTCCCGGCGAGGACCGCATCCGTCTCGAGGATTATTTTTCCGCCAAGCGCTGACGCGAGCCGATCTTCCGCTGCCATGTCCCAGCTACAGGCCCTCCTCACCAATATGCTCGAGCAGGGCTTCCTGTTCAGCTTTCTGGGCCTCGGCGTGCTGCTGACGTTCCGGTTCTTCCGGTTCCCGGACTTGACCGCGGAAGGCAGCTATCCCCTGGGCGGCGCGGTCGCGGCGACGCTGCTGGTGGAGGGCGTCAATCCCTTCCTCGCGACCGGCATCGCCGTGCTCGCCGGGGCCGCCGCCGGTATGGCGACCGCCCTCGTCCACACCAAGCTCAGGATCAACAACATCATCTCCGGCATCATCGTGATGACCGCGCTTTACACGGTGAACCTGCGCGTGATGGGTCGCGCGAACGTTTCTCTGCTCAATACCTCCTCGATCGTCGCGGAGGTCGCCAGGGACCTTCAGGGCTTGGGCATACCCGCGCGAGAGGACGCGGTCACGACCATCGCGGTGACAGCGGTGTTGATCGCGCTGGTCGGGCTCGCGCTCATCGCCTTCCTGCATACCGACCTCGGCCTCGCGATCCGCGCCACCGGCGAAAACGAGACGATGATTCGCAGCCTCGGCGTCAATACCGACGCCACCAAGCTGATCGGGCTCGCCATTTCGAACGGTGCGATCGCGCTCTCGGGCGCACTGGTCGCACAGAATCACGGCTTCGCCGATATCGGCATGGGGATCGGAATACTCGTCACCGGCGCCGCCGCCGTGCTGATCGGCGAGGCGATCTTCGGGGACCGCTCGATCGAGCGCTGGGTGGTATCGGCCGTCGTGGGCGTGCTGATCTACCGGTTGCTGGTGGCGCTCGCGCTGCGGGTCGGGTTCGAGCCGGTCGATCTGCGCCTCATCACGGCGGCGCTTTTGCTGGGCGCGCTCGCGGTACCGCAGTTGCGCGGTCGGATTCTGCGAGGCTGACGCGATGCTGAGGCTCAGCGACATCGTCAAGACATTCCTCAAGGGGACGCCGAACCAGATGACGGCGCTTGCGGGCGTGAGCCTCGAGATGCGCGAGGGCGATTTCATCACCGTGATCGGCTCCAACGGCGCCGGAAAATCGACACTGCTGAAGATCATTGGCGGCCTGATCGAGCCCGATGCGGGGAGTGTCGAACTCGATGGCCGCGACATCACGAGGCTGCCGGTCTGGCGCCGCGCCGCCGTCGTAGGCCGCATCGCCCAGGACCCGCAGGAGAGCACCTGCGCGGTGATGACAATCGCCGAGAACCTCGCGATGGCGGCGAAGCGCGGCCAACGGCGCGGCTTGCGGCGCGCCGTAACGCCCGCGCTCGCCGAGCGGTTCCGCGCGGCGCTTGCTCAGGTCGGTCTTGGCCTCGAAGGGCGGCTCGACGTTCGCATCGGCACGCTCTCCGGCGGGCAGCGGCAGGCCGTGGCGCTGCTGATGGCGACGCTGGCACGGCCGCGGCTGTTGCTGCTCGACGAGCATCTCGCGAACCTCGACCCCAAGACCGGCCAGGCCGTGATGCAGATGACCGCGAAGCTGATCCAGTCCTCGCGCCTCGCCACGATCATGGTGACGCACAACATGCAGGAGGCGATCCGCTGGGGGAACCGACTGGTCATGATGCACGAGGGCCGGATCATCCTCGACGTCGAGGGCGCCGCGAAGGCGGCGCTCACGGTGGCGGGGCTGGTGGAGAAGTTTCACGAAGCGGGTCGCGGAGATCTGATCGACGATCGTATGCTTTTGACGTCCTAGCACGGGTCGCCCTACCATCCGCTCGCGCTCGGCGCGGGGTTTTTGCCGAACGACCAACGGGGAGGGGCATCTGATGATCGCAGCCAGGGCATCGATTCTGGATCGGAGAGTATTTGCGCTCGCGGCCGCCCTTCTCGTGGGCGGGCTCGGACCGGCACTGGGCCAGCAGGCGGCGGCGCCGCAGCCGGGGCGCACCTACCACGTGGGATTTTCGCAGATCGTCGATCATCCCGCGCTGAACGAGACCCGGCGCGGCCTCATCGATGGGCTCGCCAAAGCCGGGTTTGTCCAAGGCCAGAACCTGGTTTTCGAAATTCAGATCGCGCAGGGCGACGTTGCCAACGCCCGCAACATCGCGGAGAAGTTCCTGGCCGACAAAGTCGACATGATGGCGGTCTGCACCACGCCCAACACCCAGGCCGCGATCAAGGTAGCCCAGGGCACGAGCGTGCCGGTGGTGTTCGTCTGCGTCACCAATCCCGTCGAGGCCGGGATCCTGAAGTCGCTGGACCAGCCGACCGGCACCAACGTCACGGGCATTTTCGGTATTCCGCCGGTCGCGCAGATGTTCGACATCATGGTGCAGATCAAGCCGGACATGAAAGCGATCGGCACCATCTACAACGCCGCGGAATCGAATTCCAACGTGATCAACCGGCTCGCCAAGGCGGAAGCCGAGCGCCGCGGATTGACCTGGACCGAGGTCCAGGTCGCCTCCAGCGCCGAGGTGAAGAATGCCATCGACTCCTTGGTGGGCAGGGTCGACACGGTGTTGACCGGCCAGGACAACACGGTCTCCTCGGCCTTCGACGCCTTGGTGAAAACCGCGCGCGACAACAAGATCGCGCTGTTCTCGCTGGATACGGCGACCGTCGAGCGCGGCGCCATCGCGTCCTATGCGCAGGACCAATATCAGACCGGGATCGACTGGGCGAACGACATCGCGGTGCCGGTTTTGCTCGGCCGCGACCCCGGCACGATCGTCCCGGCGCGCTACCGCCGCTGGGTCCTCTACCTCAACACGGCCGCGGCCGCCGCCATGGGCGTGACGGTGCCGCCGCAGCTGGTGGCGCAAGCCGGCAAGGTGTTCGACAAATAGGCTAGTAACCGAGCCGGGTATCGACCACGTTGTTGAGCGGCCGGCTCGCAAGAAAACGCTTGAGGTTGTCGAAGAAGATATCGAGACAGCGATCGACGTAGACGCTCTCATCGTCAACCGCGCAGTGCGGGCTCATGATCAGGTTGGGCGTCGACCACAGCGGCGACTCCACGGGCAAAGGCTCCTCGTAGAAGACGTCGAGCACGGCGCCGGAGAGCGCGCCCTTGCGAAGCTTCTCCATAAGGGCGTCGTAATCGATCACGCGTCCGCGGCCGAGATTGACCACGCCGGCGTGCTTCGGCAGCAGATCGAGTTCGGCGCGGCCGAGGAGGCCGTTGGTCTCGGGCGTCAGCGGCAAGGTCGACAGCACGAAATCCGCCTTCGGCAGCACCTGCGCAAACTGCTTCGGACGGAACATGCGGTCGACCCATTTGTGCGGCTTGCCGCCGCGCGTCACGCCCAGCACGCGCATGCCGAAACGCTTGGCGAGCCGCGCCACCTCGCCGCCGATCGCGCCAACACCGAGCAGGACCAAGGTCTTCCCTTTGAGCGGCGTGGTGTGGATCTGCTCCCACCGGACGGCCTGTTGGTTGGTGACGAAGCTCGGGACCCGGCTGTTCAGCATGAGCACCGCCGTCATGCCGTACTCCCCGCCCCTGGGACCGTGGACGCCGCTCGCATTGGTGAGCGTGACATCGTCGGGTATTATGGGAGCGAGCTTCTCCACCCCGGCGCTGCAGGACTGGATCCACCGGAGCTTCGGCGCCCGCGCCTTCAGCCGGGACAGGTCGATATTGCCGGAGAGCAGCAGCACGTCCGTTTCGGGCAGCGACGCCTCGAGGCTCGCGGGGTCGTCACCGTAGACGAACTCGACTCGCGACAACAAGCCGGGGAACTTTTTGGCGACCGCACGGATGCGGGCGGGCGTGACGAGCTGAGATTCCACGATCGAGTCGCTGTGCGTGACGTGCACGCGAGGTTTGCGCGACGGTTTGCTGCCTGCTCTTGCCATGTTGCCCCCGAGTTAAAGACATCCGCTCCGCTCTCCCATTCGCATATCCGATAAGGGAGAGTCGAGCGGTGATTCGCGGTGTCCGG
>DASZHJ010000271.1:0-7286 GCA_035938015.1 Allostellaceae bacterium | reverse complement strand
ACTGTGGCAAGCTCACGATTGCGAGCCAACTCGGCCGCGGCACGCTGGTCCGCCTCGCGTTCCCCGCCGAGCGCATCGCGATAAGGACCGCGGCTGCTTCCTGAGGTTCACACCCGCGCTCGCGAAGGGGCTGAGCCCAGACGCCGATTCTGCTAACCTTCCGGACGTCAGAGACCACCGGGAGGAGACCGCCATGAACCGCTTGGACGGCAAGATCGCCTTCATTTCGGGTGCCGCGCGCGGCATCGGTGCCGAGACCGCACGCCTGATGGTGCAAGCGGGCGGCAAGGTCGCGATCGGAGACGTGACCGACGAGCGCGGCCGTGAGACCGTGCGCGGTCTCGAAGCGGCCGGCGGCCAGGCGCTCTACGTGCACCTCGACGTCGCGCGAGAGGAGGACTGGGCGCACGCGATCGGCGCCACCCTCGATCGGTTCGGCGGCCTCGACATCCTCGTCAACAACGCCGGCATCATCCTGGGCAAGGGGCTGGAGGACGTGACGCTCGCCGATTGGCATCGGCTCTGCGGCGTCAATCTCACGGGCGTCTTTCTCGGTACCAAGGCGGCGTTGCCGGCGCTCCGTGAGCGCGGCGAGAAGAGCGCCCAAGGCAGCTCAATCATCAATCTCTCGTCGATCGCGGGCCTGGTCGGCTCGCAGATGGATCCGCTCTACTCCATGACCAAGGGCGGCGTGGTGGTCTTCACCAAGGCGAGCGCGCTCGAGTTCAGCCGCAAGGGCTATCGCGTCCGCGTCAACGCCGTGCATCCCGGTCTGATCGAAACCGACATGGGCCTGCAGAGCATGGCTGCGCGCGCCCGCAACCTCGGCACCAACGATCTCGAGGCGACCCGCAAGCGCTTCCTCGACAACCATCCGATCGGCCGGCTGGGCGTGGCGGCGGACATCGCCAACGGCGTCCTGTTCCTCGCCTCGGACGACAGCGGCTTCATGACGGGATCGAGCCTGGTGATCGACGGCGGCTATACCGCGCAGTGATCTCGCGCCCAGCCGCGCAGCGTCGTCTCGGTGTCGGCGTCCATGGGGAAGAAGCATTCGACGCGCATCTCCTCGAGCGTGATGTCGCGCGGCGTGCCCAGCGTCGCGATGGTCGTGAAGAGGCGCAGGGAGACGCCGCCCTTGCGGAAGTGCATGGGGAGCACGGGGCCGCCGGGCTCCTGCGAGGCCGGCCGGCGTATCGCCTCGCGCACGCCCTCATAGCCGATGAGCCGCTCGAGCAGCGCCGCGGTCTCGGCGGTGCCGTCGGCGGCGGCATCGGCCTCGACGCTGCGGATGAAATAGCGCACCACCTCCGCCCAGTTCGCGAGATAGGGGCGCAACACATCGGGTGCCACCAGGGCGTCCGCCAAGTTGACCCGCGTATCGGGTGCAAGCGGCCCGACCAGAAACTCGACAAGTCGCACCGCGCCCGCGTTGCTCCGGAGCAGGTTCCAGCGGCGATCGACCGCGACCGCGGGGAAGGGCTCCTGCTGCGCCAGGATGTAGTCGAGGGCACCACGGATCTGCATGAGCTCGGGGGCGGCGAGATCGGTCTCGCGCCAGACCGGGGCGAAACCCGCCGCGACCAGGAGCGCGTTCTGCTCGCGCAGCGGCACGTCGAGGGCGGCGGCGAGGCGCAGCACCATCTCGCGGCTGGGCTGGGCGCGGCCGAGCTCCAGAAAGCTCAGATGCCGCTGCGAGATCTCCGCGCGTCCCGCGAGGTCGAGCTGCGAGCGCGCGCGATGCTCGCGCCACCAGCGCAGCCTCGATGCATAGCTCTGCTCGCTCGCCATCGAATACCTCTGAGGTAGTTGCCCCCACGACGACGGGCGGCAGGATGGCACAGAGAGAGCGGCCGAGACAGGAGCGGGGCGTGGGCGAGGGGCGGGGCGTGCTGATCGCGATCGTCTCGAGCGCGCTCGGCGGAACGGCGGCAGCGGTGACGCGCTATCTCGTGGGCAACGCCGACGCGATCACGCTGGCGGTGCTGCGCTGGGGCATCGGCTTCGGGGTGGTCTTGCCGGTGGCGTTGCTGCTGCGGGTGAAATGGCCGGAGCGGCGCGACTGGCTCGGCGTGGCGGCGCTCGGGTTCGGCTTCTTCGGCCTCTTCTTCGTGCTCTACAACATTGCGGTCTCCTATACGACCGCCGCGCGCGCGAGCCTCGCGCTCTCGACATTGCCGCTGCAGACCATGATCGTGGGTGCGCTGCTCGGCATCGAGCGGCTGACGATGCGCAAGTCCGCGGGCGTGGGCATCGCCGTGCTGGGGGTGGTGGCGGCGCTCGCCTCGGGCCTCTCGGCGGCGCCCGCGGGAGCCTGGCGGGGTGAGGCGATCATGACCGGCGCCGTGCTCTGCATGGCCTTTTACAACGTATGGTCGCGGCCGTTCATGCAGCGCTCGAGCGCGCTCGGCTTCCTGGCAGTCGGCATGGGGACGGGGGCGGCGGCGCTGATCACAGTGGGCGCCCTGACCGGACGCCTCGCGGTGCTGCGAGAGTTCGGCGCGCCGCAGTGGATCGCCGGAATCTACCTCGGCCTCGGTGGCGGCGCGCTCGCGTTCATCCTTTGGGTGCTGGCCTTGCAGCGGGCGAGCCCGACGCGCGTCGCCAACACCATGACCGTGAATCCTCTGGCCGCGGGTCTGCTGGCGACCCAGCTCGTTGCCGAGCCCATCACCCTCAACCTCATCGGCGGCCTCGCCGCGGTCTTCGCGGGGATCTGGATCGCAACCACGGAGCCGTGCGCTATTCGATCGTGATCTCGCCGATCATGCCGGCCCAATCGTGATCGGCGCAGCGGAGGTCGTAGCGCCCGGCTCGCTCCGGCACGAGCTCCACGTCCTTCTGCTCGCCCGGCTGCAGCACGACCTCGCGTCCGTCCTGGACCAGCACACGGGGGTTCGCGACCGTCGCCGCCTTGAAGAAGTCGGGCGCGGTGAACTCGTGCAGCTCGCGGCCGCGGTTCTCCAGGTGCAGCCGATAGGGCGTGCCCCGCTTGAAGGTGAGATCGCTCGGCGTGAAGCGGTACTCGCTCAGCACCACCGTCACCACGCTCGCCGTCGTCCCGCGAGGCACGTCGGCCGGACCCGCGCACGCCGCGAGCAGCACCGCCGAGACGATCCGCCCAGCAGCCATGGATCCTGCCGCCCGGGCGATCACGTGGGCCCGCCGCCTCGGCGATGGCGCGTAATGGTCGCCGCTGCCCGCGCGTTGGGCAGAAGCCGGCGCCCGGAACGTACGCGTCGGACGGCCGAGGGGCTCCGTCGTGTTGGAAGCGGCTAGGTTTCCGAGAGGTAGCTGCGCCTGCGTCTCTGGCGCCGCATCGCCGAGACCGCCGAGCGCAGTCCGTAACCCACGAAGCCACCGAGGATGAAGGCTCCGAACCAAGCGATCCAGATCGCCTCGATCTCCGTCATGATCCGACTCCCGACACCGAAATAGTCGACCGAAAAAAGCGCCCCTCCCTGGGAAGAGAGGGGCTCGAGGGAGCCGCTGGGGTCCAGCGGCCAGGCATTCCTTCAGCCATCACGCAGGCACGTTCCTGCCGGGCAAACTCGCGATCATTTTGCCGACCCGGCCCGGCTGCGGCGAACCGATTTCGGGCAGGATTCTGGGATCATTTGAGGGCATTGCCTCTTATAGATCACAGGAGGCCCGGCGGCGTCCCATCCGGGGTACACGGAGAACCCAGCAGCGGCGCAAGCGGGCGAGCCGCGATGATCGAGGCGCCGCCGGAAACTCGCCACCAGCGCGCTCCGGTTCAGCTCTCGTGGCGGCCTCTGGTTCGCTCTTGGTAGAGCTTGTGCCGTTGGATGATGCCGCGGGGGACGCTGCCGCAAATCCGGATGACGTCGGCGGGCTCGGCCGCCTCGTCGATTAGCCACATGCCGATGATCCGGTGCCCCTCGAATGTGCCCTGGTCCTTGGCGTCGTCGAACTCCCTGAGCGCGGAGGGCTCGAGGTTGGCTTTCTCCGTCGTGATGGGATTGCGATGGCCGCCTTCGTAGACGGCGATCCATTTCAGCATGGGCAGAGCTCCCGGAGCTCCCGCGATCAGCAGGACGGCGGTTCCGTCAACTTCTGGCGGTGGACCATTCGAATGCCCTGCCAGATCTCCATGACGTACTCGCCGCGCTGCGCGCACATCGTCGGGCCGTTTTCGATGGCCTCCCGGTCGTAGGTGAAATCGTGCTGTTCCGCATCTTGGATGTGGTTGGCGCCGTCAAGAAAGTAAAAGCGATAAGTGGGCATCGGGCGCCTCGTTCTGGCGCGGCATCATCCCGACAAGCCGAGCAATACTGATGGGTTCGGGATTGCCCTAACACATGGCGCCCGTTTCGGGGCGGAGTCGAGGAATGATTGCGCAGACGGCGTCGGAATTGCTTACAGTGCCCGCCCAGGCCGCGATATGCCCACTGATTCCAAAGAGATTAACGCGACGGCACGGATCTTGCTCGGACCAGGAGGGAACTGCCGAGGCCCGTGCCTTGGGCGGGCGCTCCCTTGGGGGTCACATGTACAACAAGGTTCTTCTCGGCGTTGCGGCACTGCTGCTGACCGCCGACGCAGCGTTCGCGGGTATTCCCAACGTCGTCCCCGAGCCGACGTCGCTCTCGTTGCTGGCCGCCGGTATCGGTGTGCTCGCGGCGACACGTTATTTTCGCGGAAAGAAATAGCTCCGGCCCATCGAGCGGATGGGCGCCCTTTGGGGGATCACATGTACAAGACGATTATCCTCGGCGTTGCCACGATGCTGCTGACCGCCGACGCGGCTTTCGCCGGGCCGGCCCCGATCGCCGTCCCCGAACCGACGTCGCTCTCATTGCTGGCCGCCGGCATCGGCGTCCTTGCGGTCACCCGCTATGTCCGCGGAAAGAAATAGCGTCGGCCATCGAGCGGATGGGCGGTCTCGCGCCTGAGGCGATCGTCCCGGCGGTCGTCCTGATTGCGGCTGGCGGGCTGGAGATGGTGCGGGGCTGGCGCGCGCCCTCGACCTCGGCGACGCGGCGGTGGATCGCGAACGTCACGCTGTTCGGACTGTCCTTCGGCCTTGGCTATGTCATGGCGCCGCTGGTCGCCGCTGTCGTGGCACTGGCCGATCTTCACCTCGGCCTCGCCGAGCGGATCGACGGGACGGCACTGCGCGTCGCTGCCGCGATCCTCGTCCTCGACCTCCTCGACTACACGCTGCATCGCGCATCGCATGGGATCGCGCTGCTGTGGCGCGTGCACCAGCCCCACCATTCCGACCTCGAACTCGACGTGACGACAGCGTTGCGGCATCACCCGTTCGAGGCCGCGGTCACCTCCGTGGCGCTCGGCGGCGGCGGCGCGCTGCTCGGCTTCGCGCCGCACGAAATCGCGATCTATGGCGCTGTCGCCCTCTCGGTTCAGCTGGTGGCACACGCCAATGTCGCCCTGCCGCGAGGCCTGACCGACCTGCTGGCGCCGGTCCTGGTCACCCCGGACTTCCATCGCCTCCACCATTCGCGATCGCGCGCCGAGGCCGACGCCAATTACGGGCAGGTCTTCAGTTTCTGGGACCGGATCCTCGGCACGCGGCGCACGGGCAACGCCGCCGAGGTCAGGTTCGGCGTCGACGGCGTTGGCGAGGCCGCCTCTCAACGTTTAACCCGGCTCCTGGCGCAGCCGATCTTGCGAGGCTGAGTACCACAGCCGGTATCCGGGACCTCCTGATTGCGGGTTTGCACTCGCATGGCTTGCGGGGCCGCGGCTCACTCCACAGCCGCTGATGCCAGCGGCAGGCGCTCGGCCTGCGGTTTGGCGATCGCGGGGTCGATCGGGGCGATGCTGAAGATCGGGACGCGCGTGCCCTGGGTGTTGTCGTTGACCCAATTGTCGTCGACCGCGAGGTAGACGGTGCTGCCGGGCGGCATCGATAGGGAGGCGACCTCCGAGTACTCGGGGTGCTTGGGATCGGTGGTCACGACATGCGCGCCCGGCGGGACATCGCGCTCGAAGACACTGCCCAGCGCAATCGCCGCCACGGGCTCACCGTCGACATAGACGACGGGATCGTTCGGCGGACCGTTCGTGCGGAAATTGCGGAAGACATAAATGCGCGCACGGTCGCCGGACACCGGCGAAATGACGCCCGCGGATTCAGACTGCCCGAGCGTCGGCGCCTGGGCGCATCCTTCGAGGGCCAAGAGCGCGGCCGCCAGTGCGAGTGCGTGTTTGCTCATGCGATGCCCCTCAGCGGGCTCTCTCTCGTTCAGTGCAATCGAGGCGGCGACCCCGGCACGCGCTGCATGCCACCGGCGCCGTAATTGGTGATACGCGGATTGGTCAGACCGGGCGCCTGAGTGGGGAACCCGGGCGCGGTCACGCCGGGATTGAGCTCGCTGCCTGCCGCCGGCGCAGACACGCCGGGCATGCCGGGATTGAGCGAGCTCGAACCGAGTTGGGCGTGGGCGCCGGTGGACGCCAGAGCCAGCACGACGGCCGTGAGCGGAACGATTTTCCTCAGCATTCGGGACATCACTGTCTTTCTCCTCGCTTGATCCTCGATCGCGGATCGATCTCTGCTGGAGCAAACATGGGAGTGACCGCCGATCCTCGAAATGCATTCTCGTCACGGCAGGATGTCTCGAATGAATTAGCCTCGATCTCGATCACGCCCGCGCGATGCCGGTGACGCCGGTGTCAGGATCGGTGGCCGGAGTCCCCGCGCGGCGATCCTATCAGCATTGCGCAATCGACGCGGCGCGCGGTGTCGCTCGGCACCCCATCTGAGGGACAGTGAATAATTCAGCAGCGGCGAGGTCGTCATGACCGTCATGACACGCGGAAAGTCTCTCATCAGAGCCGTCTTGGTGCTCGGCAGCATCGGCCTGGCCTTGTCGGCTTGCGCGGCGTCCGGACCGGGCGGGGTCTATGCCAACGGCTACTACGACTACCCCGGCTACTACGATCCCGGCTACGTCGAGTCGTTCGGGTTCGTGGGCAGGGACCGGGACCATGATCGACGTCACGATCACGATTACGATCACGACCGCGGGTACTCTCACGAGGTGCATGCCGGCGTCTATGGAATGCACGATGGCGCGGCCGGAATGATGATGCCCCACAGCGTCGGCGGCGCCCGCGCCGGGGGCGGCGAACATGGCGGAAGCGGCGGGCGTCGCTGACGCCGATTCGCTCGTCGATCGCATCGGCTTTGACGATCACAGCACGCCCTCGCAATCCTAGACGCCGCGTCTTGGATGGCGAAAATCTTGGGGCATATCCTGGAGGCCGTTGATATAGCGTGGTGAGCCCGGAGGGAC